>JBBIKS010000046.1:0-18813 GCA_037445375.1 Nitrospirota bacterium
CAGGACATTTCTATTTTGGTAAAAACAGGACATTTCTAAATTGGCTTGACATCTGAAAAAATTTTTATTGACTTTTGTTTCTGCATATTTTAAAATTAGCTCCCGATAGTATTATCGGGGTTGAATAATATAGTCGTCCAGATTAATAAGGAGGGTTTTGCAGTATGCCTTTTGAGGGAAAGGTCAAGTGGTTTAATGAGTCTAAGGGGTATGGTTTCATTCAGCAAGATAATGGCACTGATGTCTTTGTCCATTACTCTTCTATAAAAGGAGATGGATTCAAAACATTAGCAGAAGGTCAGAGAGTTCAATTTGAAATTGAAGATGGAGATCGCGGCAAAAAAGCCAAGAATGTCTTAAAAATCTAACACATCAGGGCTCCATATGGAGCCCTTTTTTAAATATCTATAAATGCATTCCCTTTTTAAGTATCTCCCTTACTGCACTTAGTGCCCCTTGCCTGTCGATTATTTTGCCTTCTAAAAAAAATGTCTCTATCTCATCAAGCAGCCATTTAAATAATGGCGATGGAGAAAGATGAAGCTCTCTTATTAGATCCTCTCCTGTAAGTATTGGAAGAAATTTCATTTTTGGAATGATTTCATGACAATAGATTTCGAGCATTTCCTTGCAAAAAATCAACAAAGGATTTTCATCAGTACAGCAGATAAGTTCCTTCGCTATCGTGAAGATCAATAAAGGATAAAGGTCATCCCCAGACAGCCTTAAAAAGCCGATTTTTTTTGACTTATCAGCTCCCTTGCATTTTAGGAACTCATTATGCAGCGCTGCGATCATCTGGATGAATTGAACTTCTTTTTTGGACATCTTTAATTGTATGGCTATGCTTTCAGCCATTTGCTCTGATGAAAAGAGAATCATTAATTTTAAACATATAATCTTGCAGCTTTCCATAAAATAATTTGCAATAAGTTCATCATGTTCGGAAAAATAAAGCGAGATATTGTTTAAAATATGCTCTGCATGAGCATATGAGCGGATATTATAGTGGAGAGTCTCGGTGGTTATATTGTGAATCTCAGGAAATATGCTCATAAGCAAGCCTGACTTTTGCATATCCCTGATTGTCTTATAGGAAAAACGAACCATTAGAATGTGCCTTATTTCCTCAGCTATTCTCTCAACGGCAATCTTTGATATGTAAGGCAAGAGTTTGCATATTGCCTGATGAGTATTAATCTCAATCGAGAAATCAAGGGTTGAGGCAAAACGGTATGCCCTGAGAAGCCTTAGAGGGTCTTCAGCCAGATTATCCTCAGAGAGCATTCTGATGATTTTATGATTCAGGTCTTTCTGTCCGCCAAATGGATCTATAATTAAATGCCTTGAAGTCTCAGATTTGATCTCGGAAGGCTCTATTTTTGAAAAATTTTCATATTCCAACAGATTGATTGCCATTGCATTGATCGTGAAGTCCCTTGTAGAGAGGTCTGCTTCAATAGATCCGCCCTTCATTGTGCAGAAATCTATGAACTCGCCTTCTTTAGCAATCCTGACAATTCCATAACTTACATCTAAAATGATGAAAGAAGCTGATATCTCATCTGCGAATATTTTTATAATACCGATAACATCTTCATTTATCGTTATATCATAATCGTGTATTTTCTTAGTCATCAGAATGTCTCTCACAGTGCCGCCGACCATGAAAGAATGTTTTATAATCCCTTTTCTTTTAGCAAAGTCTTCGAAAAGGCTTAGGAGGTTGCGCATTTTTTTGACTCTATAAGGAATGTTACAGGACCATCATTTATAAGGCTTACCATCATATACGCTGCAAATTTACCCGATGCAACCGATATTCCTAAAGAACGTAGTCTGCCTATGAAGATTTCATAAAGTTCATTTGCCCGCTCAGGCGATTCTGCCCTGTCGAAAGAAGGACGATTGCCCTTTCGGCAGTCAGCAGAGAGTGTGAATTGTGAGACTACCAAGACGCTGCCATTTATATCCCTCAGCGATAGATTCATCTTATAATCTGCATCATAAAATATCCTGAGATTAATAACCTTTTTAATCAGAAAATCAATATCGCTGATGGCATCACCTTTTTCTATCGCAAGGAAAAGCAAAATCCCTTTCCCTATATGCCCTGCAACACTGCTGTCAACTTTTACGGAAGCCTCTGTGACCCTTTGAATCAAAGCCTTCATTGAAATTCCCCTCATTTAATATATTCATTTATCATCTCTAATTCAAATCTATCATGTAAGAGAATATTTCTGATGAGATTAAATATTTTACCCCGTATTTCTGGTTTAATATCAGGATAAAAGACAGGATTAGCCACTACTGCACCCCTGAATGCATAAAAAGGGGCAAGAACCTCAAATAATTCATAATCACATGTTAATCCGATATATTCGCTGAAAAAAAGATTTAGACTCTCAAGATATGCACTCTTGATTTCATCCAAATATGCAAGGGAAAAAAAGATATAGTTAATAGTTAACGCAGTAACATCATCAGCGGCATCGCCCCATGGACCGCGGCTCCTATCAAGCAAGATGAAATTTGCCGTTGCCTTATCTTGAAACCATATATTGCCGGGATGAAAATCACCGTGAGTCTGGCAAAGCCTATGGGCTTTGGATTTTAATTTTGCCCTCCAGTCAATACACAGCTTCTCAATCTCCGCCATTTCCGCATAATCCAAGACCCCGTCAGGGTAAGTATCGAAAACTCCCATAAGGCACTCGCCATGCCCTATAGTATCTCTTATTTTCCTCCAGTACAGGCTGCGGGATGCCTTCTTGAGTGAATGTATATCTGCAAGATATGAAGCCATTGATTTTATCTTTCCAATGTCTCTTGCATCAAGCGCTTCTTTTTTAGAGAATTCCCTTAGGTCATAAAAATAATCCCTGCCCTTTACCCTCTCCATTAATAAATAATATTCTATACCCCCGCCTATTGATTTTATTGAACCGTCCGGCATCTCTGAGAGCACATCAATGGCGTGAACATGAGCCGAAAGATTTTTATACTCATCGAGGTCAAGGAGAAAAACTGACGCCCTATCTGATGGATAGTCATGACCCAAACCTTCAGGGAAAAGACCTTTTACCACATAAGATTTTACGCCCTCATAAGTCTTCATTTCTATGAGAAACCCGGCGCCCTGAACGCCTTCTCCCAGTTTGCTAATCTTAATATCGGTTGAGTCCGTGAATTTCTTAAAAAGATAATTTTTCAAAGCATATTCATTAATCATGGCTCAATCCTTTATGAGCAAGGCATCCCTATTAAAGGGGCAATTATTAAGATAAAAACGACCCCAATCCTGATTTAGAAATTATAGAAATCTATTCTAATGCAAAATTAAGTTTTTTTTCGATAAATTTATCATATATCCTCTCTAAAATATATATAATTGTTTTTTTGTTTAATCCAAATAATGCATTTATTCTAAATTTTTTCAAAGCCTTCCGCACCTATTCATTCGCATCTTGGGTAGAATTTTGAACTAATTGCCCTTTGTTGCTATAATTACATCAAAGGGTTAAACAGCTTTACGGCTGAAACCTAAAATTGTGTTGGAGGTAGTTGAAAAATGAGGAAAGTTGTTTCATTATTAATTATTTTATCACTCTTAACCCTAACTGTAGGATGCCAGCAGTACCACTATGAAGGTGCCGGATTAGGCGGCGTGGTAGGCGGCGTTGCTGGTGCGCTTCTTGACAGGAAAAATCCATGGCGCGGTGGTATTATTGGGGCTGGACTTGGTGCTGTCACTGGTGCTACTATTGCGGACATCTCAGCGAGAGGGTCGAGGGAGGTTGCTCATTCTGGAAGGCCGGTTGAATACTACACGGATGACAGAAGGGGCCGCTACTATGCCGAACCTATTGAATACGATGATTACACCAAATGCAGAAAGGTGCGTGAAAGAGTCTGGGAAGACGGAAGATTAGTTAGAGATCATGTGAAGGAGATTTGTGAAGGGCAAAGATACGAAAGAAGATATTAATTAAAAGCAGCATTTTACACCTTAATCTGAACACTCATGAGCATTCAGGTTAAGGTGTATAGTTTTTTCTTCTAATATATAATTTATTCAAGGCATGGATATATGCCTTAGTTGAGGCTACAATTATATCGGTATCGGCGCCTACCCCTCTCGCGGTTTTGCCGTCCTCTTCAAGGGTTACCATCACTTCACCTAACGCATCTGTTCCGCCGGTTATGCCTTTCACCTCAAATTTTAATAGATGACTTTTTGTTTTTGTAATGCCCGCAATCGCCTTGTAAGCTGCATCAACAGGTCCATCACCGGAATCCACTTTTTCTATAATTTCATCATTAACCTTTAGTTTTATTGATGCTGTGGGCTTAATATTCATGCCGCTGGATACTGACATATCAACCAGTTTGTATATCTGGGGAATTTTAATGATTTCAGTAGAAATAAGCGATTCCAAATCCTCATCGAAAATATTTTTCTTCTGGTCAGCGAGATGTTTAAATTTTTTAAATGCTGTGTCAATATCTTCTTGGCTGAAATTGTAACCAAGCTCATGAAGCCTCGCCTTGAAGGCATGTCTTCCAGAATGTTTGCCCAACACGAGTTCTGTTTTTTGCAGTCCGATATCTTCGGGGCGGATAATTTCATAGGTCATTTTTTCCTTTAAGAGTCCATCCTGATGGATACCTGATTCATGTGCGAATGCATTAGCTCCAACTATTGCCTTATTAGGTTGAACAGCCATACCTGTTATTCGGGTTATGAGTCTGCTTGTCCGGATTATCTCTTTAGTATTGATTTTTGTGTCTGTTTTAAAGAAATCCCTGCGGGTCTTGAGATTCATAACAACTTCTTCCATTGAGCAGTTGCCAGCCCTTTCGCCGATACCATTTATTGTGCATTCTACTTGTCCCGCACCATTAATTATTGCGGCAAGTGAGTTTGCAACCGCAAGTCCTAAGTCGTTATGGCAGTGAACGGAAATTACAGCTCTATCTCCAATCCTCTGTTTTATTGACTTAATTAGATTTCCAAACTCAGAAGGGGTGGTATAACCAACCGTGTCAGGTATATTGACCGTTGATGCACCAGCTTCGATGACTGCATCAAGCACATCAAGCAGATAAGGCTCGTCTGTTCTGGTGGCATCCATAGGTGAGAATTCAACATCATCTACAAGGCTCCGAGCCAGCTTAACCATCTCAACCGATCGACTAAGTGCTTCTTCCCTGCTGATTCTATACTGATATTTCAAGTGAATATCGGAGGTTGAGTGAAAGGCGTGAATTCGCTTCATAGGAGCATCTTTGACCGCCTCATAAGCGGTTCTTATGTCTTCTTCTTTAGCCCTTGCCAAGCCGACAACACTAGCTCCTTGAACCTCATTTGCTATCCTCTTGACGGCTTCAAAATCCCCGGGCGAGGCAATTGGAAAGCCAGCCTCAATAAGATCAACGCCAAGTCTCACAAGCTGTCTTGCAACTTGGAGCTTTTCTTCGACATTCATAGAAGCCCCCGGAGATTGTTCTCCGTCTCTGAGGGTTGTATCAAATATTTTTATATAACGCATAGCAACTCCATTTAAGTTTTATCCTGAAGAAACTTCCTGTTCAGCTTTTTTCAGGCGTCTATTACGAATTAAAAGATAGATATTTTCAATTATACCCCAGACGAGGTAAGCCATTGCAAAGATGAAAATAGCTGTAGAAGGATGAACCAACATAACAAATAGCACTATAACAAATACTATGAGCATCCAAAAGGGCTTTTTCTCTTTGAAGTCAATTTCCTTGATGCCGTGATATCTGAGGGTGCTGACCATTAATAGTGAGAGCAATATTACAATAATTAGGAAAAGAATATTTTCTTCAGGGATACCGGTCCAAAATTCATAATAAAAAATGATAACAGACGACAAAACAGTTGCAGCGCCCGGAATCGGCATACCTTTAAATGCCTTTGAACCAGGCTGCCCTGTCTGGATATTAAAGCGGGCAAGTCGCAGCGCTCCGCAAGCAACAAATAAAAAAGCCGCCGCCCATCCTATCCTGCCAAAAGGCATTAGCGCCCATTTATACATCATAACGGCAGGGGCTACCCCGAATGCAACAAGGTCAGAAAGGGAGTCTAATTCAATCCCAAATCGGGTTGTAGTATTTGTCAGGCGGGCAATCCAGCCATCAAGTCCATCAAAGATATTTGCTATAATTATTGCCCATGCGGCATAAAGGTAATTTCCGTTTATTGTAGCCATAATTGCAAAAAAACCGCTGAATAAACCGCAAAGGGTCAAGGCATTAGGCAACAGATAGACACCTTTTTTGGGTTTTCTCCCCAGACCTTTTCTATCTTTAAAATTTTTGAACATTATAACTTGCAATTCCCTGTAACTTGCTATAGGGTTATCTTAAAAGTTCCTGCCATTTGATGACCTTGATTTGCGGGTTAATCATCCACTTTCTTCCCTATAATTGTCTCTCCAGCCTTGACCTTCTGTCCTAATTTAACCATTACTGATGTATCTTTGGGAAGGTAAATATCAACCCTCGAGCTAAACTTGATAATCCCATATCGCTCGCCTTTTTCAAGCATCTTGCCGCTTTTTACCCTGCAGACCGCCCTTCTCGCAATGGAGCCAGCAATCTGCCTGAGCATCAGCAAGCCGCTATTCGTCTCCATCAAAAGCGATATGCTTTCATTATGCAAAGATGCCTCAGGCTTAAAGGCAGGAAAAAACCTTCCTTTTGAATAAATGACATCTTTTACGATTCCCCTATATGGAGAACGATTCACATGCACATTTAAAGGAGACATAAAGATGCATATCTCAACAGCATCGTTTTTTAAAAACCTGTCTTCATAGACATTTTGAATCAGGATTACCGTTCCATCAGCAGGGGAAGTATAATAGTTATCACCCCCTGGTATTGACCTGTCAGGGTCTCTAAAAAAAAATACCATGAAACAAAGTAAAATAAAAGGGACCAAAGCGATCCATTTGTCTAACAAGAAAAAAATCAAAAAGGTTGCAATAAGAAAAAAAAATATATATGGATAGCCTTCAGGAGCAATCTTCATCATAGATTATTAAGCCTTTGACTTATCTACCAATTTGTCCTTCTTAAGCCATGGCATCATTGCCCTTAGGTGTCTTCCAACATCCTCAATAGGATGCTGCTCGCCTTTGCGGGTAAGCGCATTAAAGACGGGCTTATTTGCTCTGCATTCGAGCATCCATTCCTTTGCAAAGACGCCGTCTTGCACCTCTTTTAAGATCCTGCCCATCTCTTTTTTAGTCTCATCAGTGATTATACGGGGGCCTCTTGTAAGATCGCCATACTGTGCGGTATTGCTAATAGAATATCTCATATTTGAGATTCCGCCCTCATAAATTAGGTCAACTATTAGCTTGACTTCGTGCAGGCACTCAAAGTAAGCCATTTCAGGCGCATAGCCTGCTTCCACAAGCGTCTCAAAGCCCGCCTGAATGAGGGCAGTAATGCCGCCGCATAATACAGCCTGTTCACCAAAGAGGTCCGTCTCTGTCTCTTCTCTGAAAGTCGTTTCGATAATGCCTGCTCGGCCCCCGCCAATAGCTGAAGCATAAGCAAGTGCTACTTCTTTGGTATTGCCAAAAGGATCCTGATGAACAGCTATCAGGCATGGAACACCGCTACCCTTAACATACTCAGATCTTACAAGGTGACCAGGCCCTTTTGGGGCAACCATAAAGACATTTATATCCTTAGGAGGCACTATCTGTCCGAAATGAATATTAAAGCCGTGAGCAAAAGAAAGATAAGCGCCCTTTTTCATAAATGGACCGATCTCGTTATTAAATACATCTGCTTGAAACTCATCAGGAAGCAGGATCATTATTACATCAGCAATCTTTGCAGCATCAGAAGGCGTCATTACTTTAAACCCTGCTGCAACGGCCTTTTGCCAGCTTGCACCTGGCCTTAATCCCACTACAACATTCATCCCGCTATCCTTTAGGTTATTAGCATGGGCATGTCCTTGACTGCCGTATCCCATAATTACAATCTTTTTTCCTTTCAATAGCTTCATTTTCACATCTTTGTCATAGCAAATATTTACCATATTAACCTCCAGTACTTTAACATTAAAAAATATACAACGTTAGCAGTTATTCTTCTATCCTTGACAATCTGTCTTCCTGCCCTCAAAAATTTAATCGAGGCTCTGAATCCATAGCCTCTTAAAACATCTACGCACGTACTTAACACACAAAGAGGCGCATCCCTGTTTCAACAGAAAAGACAAAACAGCTTAATCTAAAGTTCTGCAAAAGTTATATAAATATTATACTACAACTTTTATTAAAATATTCTAAGCTGGGATAGAAAATTCAAAGGCGGACAGAACAGGCTTGATGACCGTCATAAAAGGTAGTTTGCAATTAAATCACCTCAGGTGGGCAATAAACCTCTGCATTCTTACCGTCGTGCCTAAAGGCAATGAAACCCTTTGAATCCTTTGTAAATTTGGCAGAATTTGAGGAAGCTTCAATAAAATCTTCTTTGTTCTCGATTTGTATTGCTACTTCAATAAATACCCTTAGTGACGTTGCAGAACTTTCAGCCTTTGTGTTATCTGTCTCGCCAAATTGAATATCTGCGATCGCCTCGATATCAGGCTTTCCCAGAACGGTGATGTAAACTTTTGACTCAACGACTGCCGAGTCATCGAATTGAAAGTCATCTCGTAAAAAGATACATTTCTGACTCTCTCCGCAGTTGTGAGAGAGAGTCTTTTATGACAATATTCCCCCGATTTATCCTGCCCCGATGGTTAACTGCATCTCTTGCCAATCCTTGCGGAAGAGATTTCTATCAAACCTCGAGTTTTGATGCTGGATTTAGATTTAACTGCAAAATTTCTTGATTATTGAGTTGCAAGCGCGAACATGAAAGAGGTTTATTATTCCTTCCGCGCCATGAAACAACCTGAATGCGTTGGATATCTTGCTGGTCAAATTATGGATTAAGGAGGTAATTTAACTCAGCAGCATCTCCCCATTTATACGGAAATTTCGCATCCTCGCAGTATAATCGAAAAAAGCTTTTGGTGAAAGTTATTGATAAATGGATATAAATTGAGAAGCTCAAAAACTATATAGACAGCAGGGCTCAAATACTCCTTGCCTTTCTTTTTGGCTCTGCCGTCAGAGGGCATTTTACTAAAGACAGTGATTTGGATATTGCCTTTTTGTTCAATAGACAGCGAGAATTCAAGGATATTATTTCATTGACAGATGAAATATCTGAACTTATGAGAAGAAAGATTGATATGTTGGTATTGAATAATGCAGCCCCATAATCAAAAATGCAGGTTCTTAAAAATGGCATTGTCTTAAAAGGCAGAGAGACTTCTGCTTACAATCAATTTTTGCGATGACTGTTAAGGAATATGATGACCTGAAGCGCAAAAGAAAGATAATTTAAGATATATATATTAAAAGGAAGGATATATGCCTGATATGGATGTTATCATTGCAAAGGCAGGCAATATCCAGAGACTGAAGAGGATAAATCTGTAACAAATCTTGCCCCAACAAGTCTTGATAACATTGATAAGCAGGATATTTTTATTCTGAACCTTCAAAGAGCAATCGAGTCAGCCATTGATATTGCCCACATATCGTTGCATCTGAAGGGCTGGGGGGTGCCGTCAACTATAAAGGAAATATTCATATTGCTTGAGAATGAAGGTATAATTGACAAAAAGCTCTCGCAAAAACTACAGGGTATGATGGGCTTCGGAAATATTGCTGTTCATGATTATCATGCCATAGACATAGAAATCCTCAAATCCATTTTAACAAACAATCTTCAGGACATAGAGGAATTTTATACAACAATCCTTAAAAAGTATCAAAGAGTAATTCACACCTAAATTTTAATTCAGGTTGTTATAATGGGCTACCAAAATTATCCAGATATTTTTTTGAGAAGTCATCATAAGTAAAATAATGCTCTTGTGTGCCGTAATTTTCTACCGCATAAGTTGCTGCTACAGCGCCCATTTTTGCGGAGGTCTCTATGTCCCTGCCATCAGTAAGACCCTTTATTAAACCTGCCCTGTATGCATCTCCAGCACCTGTGGGGTCAACAACATTGTTAGCTAATGCCGCGGGTATTTTTAAGTCACCGTCAGAGGTGCTCACAAGAGAGCCTTTCTCTCCTAATGTTGTGATTAATATTTTTGTCATGCCAAGAATCTCTTGTTTATCAAGTCCGGTGATTTTCATAATTAATTCGAGTTCATAATCATTAGCTATCAACAACATAGAACCCTTTATCCAATTAATAAGTGATTCGCCATCCCATTGTGTCAGGGATTGCCCCGGGTCGCATATATATTTGATGCCTTTTTGCTGAAATACCTTTGCGTGCTCCATCATGTCCAAAAGATTACCCGGTGATACGATGGCAATTGAGTTTTGCATGTCTTCATCGCTAAACTTATACCTAGAAGGATATCTCATGGCCCCGGGATTAAAACCTGTTATCTGATTGTCTGCCTTATCAGTCGTAATATAAGCACTTGCAGTGAATTCTTCTTTTATTATTTTAATCCCTTCGGTAGATATATTGTTACTCTTAAGCCAGTTGAAATAACTCTCATAATCCTTGCCTATAGTTGCCAATATAGTTGGTTTTTCACCTAAAAGTGTGAGGTTATAAGCGATGTTTCCAGCTGTCCCGCCATATTTTTCTAACAAACTATTGACAGTAAAACAAACATTCAAGATATGTATCTTTTCGGGCAGTATATGATCTGAAAACCTTCCGGGGAAATCCATGATTCTGTCATACGCCATTGAACCTGAAACGAAAATATTCATCTGATTTTCTATTTAGATTACTAAGTTATTAATGAAAGTGCTTCTGGATCTCAATGCCGGGAAATTTCTATAACGCAGCAAGGAGAACCATCATAAACAGTGGTTATTAAGGAAACTTTGGCATCAATAAGTTCTTTCAAAATTACAGATACAATGCCGCATATCTCTCTATGGTGGCGAGCCGAATTGCGATAAATACAGTTATAATTTAAGAGAGTGTAACCGTTATTGTTTCTCTTCAAAGACGCCAGACTCCCTTTATCATTAAGATAAGAGACATACAGGGCAAGTGTCTCATCAAAAGACAATCCTGTCAAATTTAATTTTGACTTTATTTCATTTGCCCATCTTTTTGACATTGAGTCAAGTATATGTTGGAACTTCTCGACTCCTTCGAGCAGTTTTAATTCTTTTATTAACTCATTTAAGAGATAATCATATTTTTTAGGAAAATGATCCTCCGCGCTCTCGCTGAGTTTATAAATCTTTAGCGGTCTCCCTCTTTTTTGCCTCAGCCATCTGAATGTAACAAGGGCTTCTTTCTCCAATAAAATCATATGTCCCCTGACAGCATTAGTAACGATGTTCAGTTTTTTGGTCAGCTCTGGGATAGAAATCTCACCCGATTTCTTGATTTCGCTTAGAATCTCTCTACGGGTATCGGAAACATGCATTAAATTGCCCCCCAATCATTTTGGAAGAATGTTATAACAGTTAAATGCAGAAAAAATATCTTACGTCCGAATAATGCAATTAGATTTTTACACAGCAGGCATAAATACCCTCAAATCCTTTGTATTCATACAGAATCATCTTTATGCAATGCTGCAATTTGCGTAAACTGATCGGTATAAAAATATTCAGTCAGGGATTGCAGCATTGCATGTTCAAGGTGTTTCAGGACAAAGGTTTTTCGGGTATCCATGCCTGCTCTTTTAGATTTAAAGGCATTTTTTGGGTACACTAAATTATGACATGATTGTAGCAAAATTGAATATAGTTAAACAAGTGTATTTATTGGCACTAAAACAAGGAGATTGAAATTTCAATCTTTTAATTCTTGCATAATAAATCGCACAGAGAGACCTTTCGACAGAACTTTGGTGTGAGCGAAATCGAATGCTTACCCTTCAACGGGCTCAGGGTGACAGTTGTGGTGAGCCATTCGGTTGGTCATGTAATCCTGAGCTTCTCGAGGGATGACATGACCGCACATTTATAGACGTGTCTAAACATATAAAATGTTTTTCTGTCAGAGAATATTTTATATTTAAAAAGCCTCTTCAATTATATACCTTTTTTCTCAGAAATTAAAAAGACAATCAACCCAAAAATTATAAATAAGGGTATCACTACCCAATGGCTGACACCAAAAATACCTGGCAATGTGATTTTCCCATAATTGCCCCATGTCATAACGGTATTTTTAAGCATGGGATATGCCTCTGCATGGAGTGCCGCGCCAGTCAACATGCCGACAATCCCCCATACAGTATCCCATCTGCCTTCTGCCAGAGCCCCTACCTGCGTGCCTGGACAATACCCCAATATTCCCCAGCCGAGTCCAAATATTAAACCACCTATAATATTAGCGCCTAAAATTGTAGGCTTCAAATCGAGCTTTACAAGTCCCATATCCTTAAGTATATAAATTCCTACCATCGCTACCATAATTGATGAGAACATAAATTTCACAATTGTCATGTCCTTCAGCAACAAGGCGCCTATTTGTTTGTCATAACGGAGAACCCGCCCTTTTTGCAATAGAAACCCAAATAAAATACCGGTTACAAGCCCGTATATTAACATGTTCATTTTCTGCCTCCTTTATAAAGAAGGTTTGCTGCTATTATGCCTCCTATAAAAAAGCCTATGACTGCTATAAAGCCGCTTGCAGCAAGCTGAGACAGACCGCTCAGCCCATGACCGCTCGGTCAACCGTCAGCAAGGCGGGCTCCAAACATGGCAATTGCCCCGCCGATGAAGGCAAAAAAGCCCCTTTTTAATATGCTTGGACCAAAACGGCTCCTCCACATATCAGGGACGGAAACCAATTTAAAAGATTTGGATGTTATGGCAGCAATAAAAGCCCCGATAAAAATACCGGCTACAAACATAAACTGCCAGTCTATCTTGGGGGCGACTCTGATAAAATACTCTAAGGTTGCAAATCGTTCTGGGTAAAAGGATTTTTCGATTAACCCGGCTGCCCTCGAAAAAGTAGTCGAGACACCGTAGAATTTATCCGCCACCCATACAGAAAGGATTGCGACTATACCGGTAAGAGAGCCTGCCAGATAAGGGCTCCATCCTGAATCTTTTGATGATCTCATAATTATCTCCTTAGCTTTGAAAATTCCCTATGCTTGCCGATCTTCTGCACTATTTGGTTGCTGCATTATTAAAACTGCAACAGCATCCTTTCAAATTCCTCAGACTTTTCTTGAAATCTCTCTGTAAGGGCGGAGAGTTCATCAAAGAGCCTCTCAATCTCCTCCTTGTTCTTCTTTAATGACTCCGAAAGGCTGTGGCAGTCCTGCCAGCCCCCATTTTGTGAATACACAACAAGTTTCTCCGTATCTTCCTTCATCTTGTCTTCAATCCAGACAATTGTGTCTTCAATCTCTGCAATCCTCTGCTGAATGGGGTTAAGTGTCCGCGAGCGGGTACTGATTATCTCTGCCTTCTTGCGACGCAAGTCTTTTTTGTTGAGAGCAGAACCGTTTTCCGATTTAGGCGAATCAGGCTGCAAGGTCAGCCTCTCATCCTTCCATCCTATCCTATCGATAAAATCCTGATAGCCGCCTTCAAAAACCTTTACCTCATTATCGTCAAAGACAATAAGCCTGTCTGCCAAAGCCTTCAATATCATCTCGCTGTGGGTTACAATTACCACAGCGCCATCAAAGGATTCAATAGCCTGCATGAGAGAATCAATCGATTCCATGTCAAGATGATTGGTGGGCTCATCAAGGAGCAAGAGATTGGCAGGTCTTACTATGAGCTTGCCCAATAGCACACGGCTTTTCTCACCGCCTGACAGGACAGAGACTTTCTTAAGGGAGTTGTCGCCTTCAAACATCATTATACCTGCAATTGTACGCGCCTTTCTTATATTGTTTTCATCCATAACATCTATTATCTCTTCAGCCACAGTCTTTTGAGGGTCAAGTCGTTGTATGTTTGTCTGACCGAAATAAGCGAGTTTGAGCTTTGGATCATGTACAACGGTGCCCTTGTCAGGCTTAACCTCCTCAGCAATCAGATTAAGGAGAGTGGTCTTGCCTCTGCCATTTTTACCGATAATGGCAATGCGGTCTCTTGCGGCTATATTAAAGGTAAGGTTGGATATGAGGGGAAGGCTGTTTTTATTATATGAAAAAGAGAGGTTTTGAACATCTATGAGATATCTGCCCCGAAAGGGTTCTACGTTGAATTCAAAGTCAAGATTCTTTAGGTCCCTCATCTCCGCCATCGTCTCTCTTTTCTGAATCGCTTTTATCCTTGACTGCACCTGACTTGCCTTCGTCGCCTTTGCCCTAAAACGGTCTATAAACTCCTGCATCTCTCTGCGTTTTTTATCATCATTAAGCCTTGTCTGTTCATAGACCTCCTCTTCTCTGATTATCTGCTCATAAAGTTTGTGTGTAGAACCCTCAATTTTTTTGACTCTTTGTCTGTGTATGCCGATGGTATGAGTGCTTATGCTGTCCATAAACCCTCTGTCATGAGTAATAATCATTAGTTCTTTCTTCCAAGCCCTTAGAAACTGCCTCAGCCATCTGATGGAAACGATATCAAGGTAATTAGTGGGCTCATCGAGGAGCAGAAGGTCAGGGTCGTTCAGAATGGTCTTTGCAAGATTAAGCCTGACCTGAAAGCCGCCCGATAGCAGATATGGGTCTGTCTTAAAATCCAACTCTTCAAAGCCAAGCCCTGTGATAACCATTTTTGCTTTATATGACTCATCAGTGCCTGTTTCTGATGGCGGTATGCTTAATTCTGCCTCTTTTAGAACCGTATGGGCTTTAAAGACAATATGCTGATTTAGATAGCCAATTCTGTAATCCTTTGGGATTAAAATAGAGCCTTCATCAGGGTGCTCTTCACCGAGTATGAGTCTAAAGAGAGTTGTCTTCCCAGAGCCGTTTCTGCCGGTAATGCCTATCCTCTCGCCGGAATTTACTGCAAAGGACACATCTTCAAAGACAATCTGCCTGCCGTAGGATTTATATAGTCCGCTGATTTGTATCATTACGCCGTCGGGTAATATTAATTTTCCTGCTTAAGTTTTTTAGAAAGACTATCAGCCCTTCTTAAGGGTTCTGGAATCCTGAATTTTAAGGCACAATCCATGATTATTTTAATTGATGAATCTATATCAATCATATTGCCAGGAGACACAAAAATGGGCTTTACATTTGCGCGGGTTCTTAAGACTACTCCTACCTTATTTCCCCTGTGGAAGATGTTTGCATAACTGCCCTTTTTCATATTGGGTTCTTTATGTTGCCCAACAAGCCTCGATTTTGCACACCCTATTGAAGGGATATTAAGCAGAACGCCAATATGTGATGCTATCCCGATGCCCTTGGGATGTGCTATGCCCTGTCCGTCAAAGAGTACCACATCTGGTTTTATTGTTGATTTGCATAGAGCCGCAAGGATTGAATGTCCCTCCCTGAAGGAGAGAAATCCGGGGATGTAAGGGAATGTAATATCCTCGATAACAAATGTGTCCTCTATATGAGAAATCTCTGGATAAGAGTAAAAGGTTGCAACAGCTATAACCTTGTCCTGCCAGAATGCAGCATCAACTCCTGCTATGAATGAGGGTTTTTTATCAAGAGGAATTATCTTGATTCTTTTCTTCAGATCCACCTGAATATCTTTTGCCTTAGATATGTTATCAGTCCATAGGCTACTGTCAAAAATGTCCAGAGATTTATAAATCTTTTTTGACTCCATACACATATACCTTACACTGAGTAATACCCTCTCAATCGCACCTTGATAGTGAGGAATTATGGTGGTACTTCTATGCCTACACTTTTAGCATCAAAAGAATTTTTGGGAATAAAGGAATTTTTTTCTTATACAAGCCTCCAATCTTCCAAACTTCCTGACTTTAGTTATACCATTCAACCCTGTTTTTTGGGACATGCCAATAAATGAAGTTGTGCCATATACCAATAGGTGCTTTATCAATACCCTTAAACCTTCTGTGAAGAACTGGAAGGGCATCAGGCACATAGAGAAATGTGTATGGTTGTTCTTCTGCGAGTATATTGTGTATTCTGTGATATATCTTCTTCCGTTTTTCAATATTAAAGGTCTGCCGCCCCTCAATCAAAAGCCTGTCAATCTCCTTATTCTTATAAGAGATAAAGTTGAATTCCCCCTCTTTGGTTTTTGATGAATGCCATATATCATAAATATCAGGGTCCCTCGAGAGCGACCACCCCATTATTACTGCCTCGAATCTCTTTTTATGTATAAACTCATTAAGCATTGCCTGCCACTCAAGCACCTTAATATTCAAATCTATGCCTACTTTTTTGAGCTGTTCTTTGATTATTTGGGCGGTCTTTATCCTCGCTTCATTGCCTTGATTTATAAGCACAGTGAATGAGAATGTTTTCCCGTCTTTCTTAAGCAAGCCGTCTTTATCCAAATTCCAGCCAAGTTCTGAAAATATCTGAATTGCCTTTTGTGGATTATACTCAAAATCCTTGACATTCGTATTATATGCCCATGATTCAGGCGGAAATGGACCTGTGCATGGGCTTCCATAGCCTAATAGGACGCCTGCTATTATATCTTTTTTGTTTATAGCGTGAGCTATAGCCTGCCTGACCCTCTTATCAGAAAACAAGGGATGAAGATGATTATAACCCAAATATGTATAACCGAACGATGGATATTTAAATTTTTGGAAATGTTTTTTAAAAATCTGGCTCTCGCCTTGAAGCTTATACTGGGAAGGTGTAAGCCCCATATAATCAATGCCGCCAAATTTCAGCTCAAGAAACATCGTTGCTGTATCAGGTATTATCCTTGCTATAAATTTGTTAATGCCGGGTTTTTTTTCATAATAGCCGTCAAATGCCTCAAGAACTATTTTTTGCCCTGTCACCCACTCTTTCAGTTTATAGGGACCCGTTCCTATGGGATTGCGGTTCACCTCTGGAGATGTTAAATCTTTGCCGCTAAGGACATGTTTGGGCAGTATGCCCATACCCCATGACTCCAATGCAGGGGCATAAGGCTCTTTATAAGTAACCTTTATAGTATATCTATCGAGGGCTTCCACATTTGCAACGGGCCCATAGATGCTGCTATAAGGGGTTGGCATATTAGGATTAATTACTACATTGTATGTAAATACGACATCTTCTGAAGTAAACTCAACGCCATCGTGCCATTTAACACCTTTTTTGAGGTGAAATAAAATCTCCATGCCGTCAGGGCTCACATCCCATGATTCGGCAAGCTCTCCTGTTATGTTAATGTTTCTGTCATACTTGGTAAGACCATTGAAGATATGTCCGCTTATCTCTCCAGATGCGCTGTCTGAGGCAAGAAGGGGTAAAAGCCTTTTTGCATCTGAAAGAAAACCCAGAGTGATTGTCTCAGGGTATTTTATCTCCGGGTCTTTAGCACATGAGGATAAAAATGGCATGAGAAGCAATAATCCAAGAAGTAAAAACCTCTTTAAATAATTATAAAAGATTAAAGAGGCTTTTTTTGTCTCCACAATACACTTTTATTTCTGCGGAGAAGGTATTGACTGCGGCTGTATAGGCTGCTGCGGGACCTGTTGAGGCGCTGCCTCTTTTTGTTCAACAGGAACTGGATCTTTGATAATAGTAGAACTCTTGGTCTGAATGACTGCTAAAGCTAGCGATGTTAGCATAAAAACGACAGCGAACACTGTGGTTAACTTGTTCAAGAAGGTAGCTGCTCCTCTGCTGCCAAATAGCGTCTGGCTGGAGCCCCCAAAAGCAGCGCCTATTTCAGCGCCTTTGCCGCTTTGAATAAGCACCATAGAAATCAGTAAGATACAGACAATAATATGTATAATCAATAATAAAGTTGTCAAGATTTCCTCCTTCTGAAACTAACTATTTTTGCAAAGCTGTCAGCCTTGAGACTTGCCCCACCCACAAGAGCGCCTTCGACATCCTTACAATCCATGAGAGATTCAATATTTTCTGGGGTTACGCTGCCTCCATAAATAATTCTGATTTTATAAGATTCCTCACCATAAAAAAACAAAAGCCAGTCTCTGATAAACCTATGAACTTCTATAGCCTGCTCCGTGGTGGCTGTCTTTCCAGTTCCGATTGCCCATATAGGCTCATAGGCGATTACAATGTTGTCTGGTTTGACTTCTATTAATCCTCCGGCAAGCTGTTTTTTCAATATATCGAATGTCATGCCGCCTTCTCTTTCAGTAAGGGATTCCCCTATACAAAAAATCACTGTGAGATTATGCTTTAGTGCGGCATTTATTTTTTTATTGACAATTTCGTCTGTTTCGTTGAAATACTGCCTTCTTTCGGAATGCCCGATTATGACGTGACTGCAACCAGCATCAATAAGCATAACGGGTGAAATCTCGCCTGTAAAAGCACCCTTTTCTTCATAGAAAATATTCTGAGCAGAAAGTTTGATATTACTATCTTTTAAAGCTAAATGAGCTGTATTCAGAGAAGTAAAAGGCGGAGCTATAACAATATCAAGATCCGTAATGTCTTTCACAAGAGGGCGCAATTCATCTATATAAGTCTTTGTCTCATTCAAGGTTTTATTGAGCTTCCAGTTAGCGGCTATAAGGGGTTTATTCATAGCTAAATATTTTATTATATTTGTCTCTTTAATGTCAATTTTGACCCAAAAAAATGTCAAGCCAATTTAGAAATGTCCTGTTTTTACCAAAATAGAAATGTCCTGT
>JBBIKS010000047.1:0-18131 GCA_037445375.1 Nitrospirota bacterium
TATCAGAAAATGGAGTCTCGATACAGGTCTATTGCGCCCTTATAGCCAGCATGTTAATTACACTCTGGACTGGACGTAAGCCCACAAAAAGAACATTTGAAATGCTTTGCTATCACTTTATGGGTTGGGCTGATGATGAAGAACTTTTTGATCATATAGAAAAGCTTAAACAAGCTGACAATACAAAGAAAAACACATAAGCATCGGAGGGGTTCTTTTTTTCCTCTCTCTCGCTGGAGCTACTGCTTTGCCTTTTTGCAAATATTAATCTCTTTTTAGGTATTGTTGGTCTGCGCCTCTGCCATAAAAACAGCCCATATTAATTATCCTTTGCCTGCTTTGTTGTGCCTTGTAACCTTGTCTAATTTTGTATAGCAATATATATGCCGAACAGTATTGGGTCAGGTCTTTAATTTTGACATATTAGCCACTTTCTTTTAGATTTCTTTGATTGATATGTCAAAATTAAAGACCTGACCCCATTTTTACATTTTAAATAATATATCTCTCCTTGTTTTTTCTATAATTTATGAACTCATCCTTTTTAAGCTCATAACCCTTTTTACCCATCATTCCATATGTAAGGTCTTTTCCTTCCTCAACCCCTGGCTGGTTAAAAGGGTTTGCACCATATAGGAAACCAGTCATAGCTGTGGCAATGCTGAAGAAATGGAAAAGCTGTCCTAAATGATATGCATCAATCTTGGGCAGACTAATAGTAATGCTGGGCTTGCCGTTTTTTGAAAGGGCGATCTCCGTTGCCTCCTGCTCAATCTTCATTAATTCAGACAGGTAATGCCCCGAAAGACAACTTAATCCCTCTATATCACTGAAAATATTAGGAATTTCGATATCAGTTCCATAATCCTCTACAGAAATAAAGACAACCATATAGTTTTCCGGTCCCTGCATCCATGCCTGTAATTGAGAGTGTTGATCGGTAGTGCCTATGGAAGGATAAGGGGTCAGCCCTTTGCCATCTTTTCCGAGACTCTCTGCCCAGAGTTGGCAGAACCACTCTGAGAATGATTTAAGTCTATCTGAATAAGGAAGCATAACGGTAATATTTCTATTTTTTAAGTTCTGCAATAGAATGGAAGCAGAAGATATTAAAAGGGCTGGATTGGCGAATAGATTAGGGCTCAGACATTTTTGCCCTATCTCTTTTGCGCCTCTCAGCAATTCATCAGAATCAATGCCAACAACCTCAGCAGTTAATAACCCGACAGGGCTTAATACTGAATATCTGCCGACAATGCCGGGATGGATTGGGAGAGATTTTAAGTTATAATCCTTAACAATCTTTCTTAGGTTGCCTTTTTCAGGGTCAGTGGTAATCACCATGTGTTTATCGAGGGGGAGACCTAAATCCTTCAATTTTTGCCATAAGATCATAAAAGAAACTGCGGTTTCAGCAGTGCTTCCCGACTTGGAGATAACATTGATAAAAGTTTTTCTCAGGTCTGTAATTTCCAAAATATTCTTTAATGTCATCGGGTCAACATTATCGTAGATAAAGACCCTCGGTTTTTTAATATAATTATGAAACGGACTAAGCGCCTCTACTATCGAACGAGGACCTAATGCCGACCCCCCGATTCCCAGAAGTATAAAATTATCAAATTGTTGGGCAACTTTAGCGATTTCCTTAATCTGCGAAGTGTCCTGCTCCGGCAGGTCCAAAAAAGCAAGCTCGGGGCACTTCCTGCTTAAAATAATATCGTGTATTCTTTCGGTATCAAGACCCTTGAAATCATTGTCTGTTAAGCCATTGTCACCTATCAAATCCTGCATAATATTGGAATAAGCCATTTTAAACATTTCTATCCTCCATAAATATTCTATTTGTAGTTAATTTTAGCGATTCTTTAAGGTAATTTCTTTGATGATGGTCGAGACACCTGTCCCACTGACCATCATTAACAATCCATTAGGTAAGGCAGCCATCTCGGCTGTCCTATGTTTGCGAATAAAATCGCTCAATTTAGTTGATATTCATTGTGCTTCCCGCCTTGCGGCTATAAACCCTTCCTTTGCGGTAATCAACAAGGAAACAGTAAAGCCTGTTAAGAAGCCTATCACATTTATAAGCTCAAGCATTGCCAGCACAACGAGTAAACCAAAAATTAAAAGAATTTTAAGCGTGCTAACAACGATGATGGCCGGCTGCCCTGATCCCTGATATATAAATTTCTTTGCCGCCCAAATTATAGACCACAAACTCATAAGAAATATAATACTCCCGATAATTATGCTCAATGGAAATCTCCATTCAGTAAAGAAGGATGAAATTATAGCCAATATAGAAATAATGATAGGGGTCTGCTTATATATTCTTCTTATCATTATCTCCATCGTTCACCCTCCCAGCCTTCTTTGCGATTCTAAAGACCTCCCTGAAGCCGGCAATTATTCCTATAATAAAGAATATAGCAGACAGGTATGGAAAAGTATTGAAAAGCTTATCTAATCCATACCCTATGGCAAGTCCGAAAAAAATGCTCAGGACAAGATGAATCCCAACGGTGCTTGCCTCAAATACTTGCCTGTAGACCGGTTTCTCAGGTTTATTATCCTGCAATTAAATATCCCTCATGAGAATCTTTTTTTTTACACTAATGACAATTAAAATTCTTTTATCTAATTTGCAAATGCTTGAAAATCTATCTCTTTGAAATTATCTCTTTAAAACACGATGAGTTGCGGATATTGTCGTATGTTTTAGATGTCTTGATATAATTCCAGTTATTAAAACCCTTCTCGATAGCCTTTTTTAGCCATCTGCAAGCCTCAGCTTCGTTATTCAAGGTGGCATGGAATTCTGCCATACTGTTTAAGGCATAAATGTTATCAGGGCTCACTTCCAATGACTTCCTAATATCAGCCTCTGATTCTTCATATCTGCCCATCAATAAAAAAGTAAATCCCCTGTTATTGTATGCCATGCTGTTTAGCGGGTTCAATTCTATAGCCTTACTGTAGTCCCTGATTGCAAAATCATAAAAACCCATTTCCTGATATGCATATCCCCTATTAATATATGCGAGGGCAAACTCTGGGTTTATCTCCACTGCCTTGTTATAGTCTGAAATAGCGCTTTGATACCTGCCCATTTGTAAATAAACATTTCCTCTGTTGTTGTATGACCTGTAATCTGCCTGGTTGCTCAAAATGGCGTTGTTATACTTTGATAACATAATATCAACCTTGTCTCTCTTGACCACAGTCATCCTTACTTGAAATTATTGGTTAATTTTTAATAGAGAATATATAATTCAAGTCCATCATTTCTCTGAATATAAATACTATATTATATATTGGTAAGCTGTCAAAAATGTTTCTAAACTTCACACCCTGTCGTAAAAAATACACATATGATGAGGATTAAAATTACTAAAAACATCTTTACTCTAAGTACTGATTTCTTGGTATATTTGTTGCTTGACATAAGCGTATTTGTTTACCCTTGACTTGACAAAAAATGTTTATCATGTTATAAATTTAGCATTAGAAATCAGGCGCTGTTTTAATGCACCTGAGCTAAGGAGGTGGTATCGGAATAAAAAAAGTCTTGTTTAGGTCTCAAATCCGCCTTTGGCGGGTTAAATGCTGAACTAACCTAAAGGGGGTTAGGAAGTGAAAAAATATTTATCAGTTATTTTAGCAGTTGTTTTGGTTCTCGGCTTGTCAGCGAGTGCATTTGCGATGCATGCCTCGATACCAGCTGAGACAACGGCAGTAGGTTCCGCGAAAGATGTTCAGATTAAGCTTGGCGGAGAAATCAGGGTAAGGGGATGGTATCAGGATAATGTTACCAATGATGCAGGAGCCAATAACGCAACTGGATTTCCTTACAGCGGCAAATCACAAGCAAGATATGACCAAAGAGTAAGGCTTGCAGTTGATGTGAAAGCAGGAGCAAATGTATCTGGAAGGGTTCATTTGGAAACAGGTAGCGTGGGTGCCGCAGATGGTAATTCAAGCGATACAACAATATGGGGAGCTCTTCCATCTGCTGAAGGCGGAAGAAAGCAGGCGAATCTTGATACCGTATTAGAGGCATGGATTGCCTACAGTGGAAGCGGTCTTTTTGGTGTGCCGGCAGGCATGAAGATCGGTCATATGCCTGTAATAGTCGGGGCTGGTCAGTTCTTTGATCACAGAAGATATGGCGATGACGGTATTTTGTTCGTTCTTGAGCCTGTCAAGGAATTAGAATTAAACCTTTTGACAGCAAAATTAAAAGAAGGCAGCAGTGTTGACAATACAGATGATAAAGACCTTTATTCATTAATGGGCGTTTATAAAATGGATAAAGACAATACCATCGGAGCCAACTACTCTTACATCAATGAGTCAGATAGCGAAATGACCCTCCAAAACCTTGGCTTGTTCGCAAGAGGCAAGATGATGGGTCTTGGTTACAGAGTAACTTTTGACATGCAGTTTGGCGATTTAACACCGACTATGAAGGCAAGAGGCTATGGTGCAACATTAGGCTTAAGCTACAAGCTTGACCCAGTTACATTGAGAGGATCCTTTGCATACGGTTCCGGCGATTCTAACGCTGCCGACAGCAAAGACAAAACATTCAAAACATTTTTAGCCAATGTAATCAATTACACCGTTGTTTATGATTACAGGGTTAATACAGCAGCAGGCGGATTGGGCACTGGCATTGCCAATACTACATATTACAATCTCGGCGTTGACTACAGCCCGATGAAAGACGTCAATTTAGCTCTTGACCTCTTTCTTTTAAGAGCCACGAAGAAGTTAGCTGCAACAGGATATGGCAGTGACAAAGAGATCGGAACAGAAGTTGACCTTAAAGCAACTTACAAAGTCGCTAAGAACCTCACATACTTCATCAATAGCGGTATCCTCTTTGCAGGCGACTTCTACAAAGCCGCTGCAACCGGACCGACAAGCGATCCTAAGAATGCAATTGTATTCCACCACGGACTTACACTTAGCTTCTAAGAGAGCTTAAAATTAAAAAAGGCTGTGCCTCAAGGCACAGCCTTTTTTTTGGCGTTTTACCAAAACAGAAAGACAATAACCAGAAAATCTCCTATCACCCATGGCTTTCCAAATAAGTTTTTCTAAATTATCGAGAATAAAGTTTTAAACAGAAATCATTTTCATTTATAATATAGGTATGCAAGACTATTCTTATATTCTAAAAGAACTTAATCTTAAGATTACGCCTAAGAGAATCGCTATACTGGAGATACTTTCAACGAATCCCTCTTGTATGACTCCAGATGAGGTTTGGAGGAAAGTTAAGCAGGGATTTAAGAGAGTTGGGCTGCCCACCATATACAGAAATCTTGAAGAACTTTCAGAATGCGGCATTATATCAACGGTGATCCATCCTGACCGTAAGCTTTATTATTATTTTTGCAAAAATAAAGAGCATCACCATCATTTCATCTGCCTTTCATGCCGCAGGGTTGACGAGATAAATACATGCAATATCACTGAAATGCAACGAGATATAGAGAATACCATTAATGGCAAAGTCTTGAACCATATATTACAGCTAAATGGTTTATGCAGCGAATGCTTAAAGACTCAAAACAAATAAGGAAAAAATTTTCGTTACAAAGGAATTTCGTATGGCTACAACAAGACCAAGATTCAATATTTATATAATAATATTCCTAATATTCTTTATATTTACCTCCTGTGAAAAAAGGGATGCCAAAACTCAGGAACGAACGAAAAAAATCAGTATAGTTACGAGCCTATTTCCACTTTATGATTTTGCAAGAGAAATAGCAAAGGACAGGGCAAATATAATAATGCTTCTGCCGCCCGGTATGGAGACCCACAGTTTTGACCCTCGACCATCTGATATTTCAGCACTTCATAATGCAGATGTTTTCATTTATACCAATATTTATATGGAACCTTGGGTTGAGAATATCTTAAAGGGAATCAGCAATCAAAATTTGTTAATCATAGATTCCAGCATAGGGGTAAATTTTCTAAAGGCAGAAGACCATCATGCTCATAAAAAAAAGCATAAACACGGCTTATTAGACCCCCATATCTGGCTTGATTTTTCCAATGCAAGGATAATGATTGATAATATTTCAGAAGGCTTGATCAAAAAAGACCCCAATAATGCTGATTTTTATAGGAATAATGCAGAGCGGTATAAAACAAGATTGGTTGAGATAGATGATAAATTCAAAAAATCACTCACAAACTGCAAGAAGGATATATTTATAAGCGGCGGGCATTTGAGCTTTGCCTATCTCGCTAAACGATATAATCTCAGATATATTTCAGCATATGATAGTTTATCGCCGGAGACAGAACCTAAGCCCAAATCTCTTACAAAGATTATAGCAACAATTAAACAACAAGAATTAGGGCATATATTCTATGAAGAATTGATAACACCTCGCATAGCAGAGACCATATCAAAAGAAACTGGCGTAAGTCTTTTAATGCTGAATGCTGCACACAACATCTCAAAGGATGAATTTGCTTCTGGAGCAACTTTCACCTCACTTATGGAAAAAAATCTTCAAAACCTGATGGTAGCCCTTCAATGCCAATAGAGAAAATTACTGCCGAAAGATTAAGCGTAAGATTTAATTCAATTGATGTCCTTAGCAATATAAGCTTTACTGTAATGGCAGGGGATTACATAGGGCTTGTAGGACCTAATGGTTCAGGGAAATCTACACTGATAAAAACAATTTTGGGTTTTATAGAGCCTTCTTCAGGGCAAATTAAGGTCTTGGGGTATTATCCTGTTGAACTATCAAAATGGTCTAAATGGGATAAAATCGGCTATCTGCCTCAAAATATGAGTTCTTTCAACCCGAATTTTCCTACGACTGTTGAGGAGATAGTTGCCCTTGGCCTCCTTTCAAAGAAAAGGTTTCCTAAAAGGATAACAAAAGATGATAGGGTTGCAATCAATAGGGTGATGGAACTTCTTGGCATAACTGCTATCAGGAAGAAACTTTTTGGTGACTTATCGCGTGGACAACAGCAACGGGTCTTAGCTGCCAGAACGCTTGTAAATGAACCAGAACTCATCATCCTTGATGAACCTACAACGGCATTCGACCCTGAGATAAGAGAGAATTTCTTCTCCCTTATGCATGAACTTAATATAGGCAAAGGTGCGACTATTATCCTTGCAACCCATGACATAGGCAGTATAGGGAAATACGCCTTTAAACTCCTATACCTCGATAAACAAATTATCTTTTATGGCAGTTTTGATGAATTTTGTCAGTCTGATAAGATGTCAAAATACTTTGGCACCTCATCTCAGCATATAATATGCCATAAACACGATTAGTGTCATATCAAGGATGCCCTGTCATTTCGAAGGAGTCTTCACGATTGAGAAATCTTCCTATGGTCGAAATGACATTTCTTGATTGATGCAGCAGTAGTTACTAATGAATACATAATATAACCCTCTCCCCTTGCGGGAGACGGCTATATTATGTTTCCCTTTCTTGACGCCTGCAGACAGTGCAGCGGATGAAAGAGAGGTTGTTTTATGAGGTTTTGTTAATTTAGGTCTTACGTAATTATGGATATAATCGAATTTTTCAGTTATAGTTTTATACATAGAGCGCTGATAGCAGGGTCTTTGATAGCCCTTATCTGTTCAGTGCTCGGTGTTCAGCTCGTTCTGCGCAGACTCTCGCTTATAGGCGATGGGCTTTCGCATGTGACCTTCGGCGGTGTTGCATTAGGCATAGTTTTTGGGATTTATCCAATGTATATTGCCATTCCAGTAGTCGTAATCAGTTCCATTGGGATACTGAAACTTATTGAAAAGGCAAAGATTTATGGTGATGCGGCAATTGGCATCGTATCATCATTAGGCATAGCATCTGGCGTAATACTCGCAAGCCTTGCTGGTGGGTTTAATGTAGATTTATTCAGTTATCTTTTTGGAAATATACTTGCAATCAGTAAAGCAGATGTTATTACTTCAATAGTTCTATCCATAGTCATGCTTGTTATTACCTATTTTTATTATAACGAGATATTCTCTGTAACATTCGATGAAGAATTTGCAAAAACATCTGGCATTAATACAAAAAGAATAGACTTAATGCTTGTTGTCATGACGGCAGTAACCGTAGTGCTTGCAATGAAGGTAGTAGGAATAATGCTTATATCAGCCCTTTTGATACTACCCGCAGTCAGTGCCTTCCAGATAGCAAAAGGATTTAAAAGTTCGCTAATAATTTCATCTTCAATCGCTGTGATATCTGTGCTTTCAGGGATTTTTTTCTCTTTTTTTCTAAATTTGCCATCAGGGGCTTGCATAGTAATTATAAATTTTATCTTCCTTTGCGGGATTTTTGTTTGTAAAAATATAAAAAAATCTTGATTTTTTTTTCATTTACCTGTATCTTTAATATTAATATAATAAATTTTCTATTGAAAGGAGGTGAAATAGAATGAAAAAAACAATATTACTATTATTTGCCTTCCTTCTCCTATTTTCTTATGGTTGCGCAACTAAGGATTATGTAAAACAGCAAATTGACCCCCTTGTTGACAGGATCAGCAAGCTCGAGGCTCGCGTTACCGCTGTTGAGGCAAAAGTAAAAGCTCTGGAGATCTGTTGCGATGATACAAAAAAGGCAGTTGCGGAAGCAAAAGCCCTCGCAATGGAAGCAAAGAAATGCTGTGACATGGGCAAATTTGAAGCCCTTGTTAAGAGAGCCGAAGATGCAGCAAAAAGAGCCGAAGATGCAGCCGCAAAAGCAGCTAAAGCCTTTGAACTGCAGCAGCGTAAATAGGTTTAATATCATTTACAATAAAAAGCCCGGAGAGATTTTCCGGGCTTTTTATTGTAACAGCATAAGTATGGTGTAATCCTCTCAATTCTTCCAATTTTGCTAAATCTGCTACCCTGCCGATCATAGCAGCCTCCACAACTGCCCTCTATGCTCGCCCTCAATAGCTTTAACTCGTAAGTCCCTGTAGCTTGCTACAGGGTTTCCTTATACTTCCCTCCCCCTTGATGGGGAGGGCGAGGGTGGAGGTGACAAGAAACTATTTTCACTCTCCCCTTTGTCCCCTCCCTTGATGGGAGGGGAGATTTTTAGGATACCCCGCAGCTTGCTGCGGGGAGGTTCATTGCCGCTGAATATCTCTATGCTAAGTGGATGACCCCTTTTTATTTTTATGTCTGCTCATCGAAATATAAATAATTATATATCCAGCAAGCCCTGAGATCATGCCTACCATCGTCGTTCCAATAAAAAAAGGCAACAAGAGGGACTTCATTTCATATATAATTTGATAAAAGCTTGCTTCATTCCAGTTGATATCTGGAATTATCTCTTGGATGTCAAGCAGTTTAGCCCCAAACCATGTGGCAAATGCGTATATAGGCATTACTGTCCATGGGTTGGTTACATATACACCGGCTATTGTCACGAACTTATTGAGATTGAAGATCCAAGCCGTTGCTATCCCCATGATGGTGTGCAGTCCTAATAAAGGCGACATCCCGATGAAAACACCAATCCCGAATGACAAAGCAATTTTTTTGGGAGAGTCATTCGTCATTATAATATGTTTAATTTTATCCTTGAGTGCTAAAATGTTGATATCCCTCTGCCTTAAGAGGCAACTCGGTTCCATCTAATGCTATCACGACCCTTTCTTTAGGGATTATTTCACCAATGCAAGTTATAGCTGCCGGCTCAGAATTTAAAGAATTATTTAAAGAATTCCGATGTTCAGAGCCTTTATTTATGAGACATTTTACATCAGGGGCGGTAAATAATAATTCATAATCTTCACCCCCTGATGTTGCGAGGCTGTGACTGTCCAGTCCCATTATTGAAGATGCGATTTTCATTTGATAGGAGACAGGTATTTTGTTGAAATAAACTTTCGCACCAACATTGCTATCATCGCAAATTCGAAGAAGGTCTATAAACAGTCCATCGCTTACATCTATCATTGCTGTTGCATTATCGATAAACTCTCGCGGATATTTTACAAGAGGCATCAGATGCCTTTTTATTAGGGAAGATGCTGTATTAAAATCTAAATTTAAGTGTTTGGAGTTGATATTTAATGTCAGCGGTTTTTTATCTTCTATTACCTTATTTACCAGTCCAAAATCATACTCTCTTATCATGTTTTTTCCTTCTGGCAGTAGCCTTCTTAATATCTCCAAGCCGCAAGCTGAATCGCCAGTTGTATTTGTAAGATATATTTTATCTCCAACCTTTGCTCCAGCCCTCGTTACTATTTTTTCAGCCGCCCCAATCAATGTAGCAGAAACTGACATGTCATTAATAGCCGATGATATATCCCCGCCAAGCAATTTTACTCCATAGATGCTATTAGCGGTTGATATGCCATTGAAAAAATCCCAGAAGAATTCTTCAGATGCTTCCCTTTTCATAGCTATATTGAGAAAAATATATCTTGGTTTTCCGCCCATTGCATAGATGTCGCTCACATTAACGGAAACTAATTTAAAGCCGATTTGAAAAGCAGAGGTATAATTTAAATTGAAGTGAATCCCTTCGGTCATCATATCTGTTGTTACTAAAATTTTTTCTCCGGGGCAGGCAAAGACAGCAGCATCATCCCCTATGCCTAAGATGACACCGCTGCCTTTTTGTTTTAAAGCTGGGTTAAACCTTTCTTTTATTTCTTTTAGAAGCTGGAGCTCTCCTTTTTGGTGGAGTTTCATTTTTTTCCTTTTTGCCGTTTATTTCGAGGTCTTTGATCGCAGTTTTTAAGACATCATCCATAGTTTCCGCCAAAACAAAATTTATGCCTTCCTTCACATACTTAGGCAGTTCATCCAAATCCTTCTTATTTCTATGCGGGAGGATAATCGTCTTTATGCCCATTCTTTTGGCTGCAAGGCTCTTCTCTTTGAGTCCCCCTATAGGCAGAACTCGGCCCCTTAGGGTTACCTCGCCAGTCATCGCAACATCTCTTTTGACAGGCTTACCGGTAAGCATGGAGGCTATAGTTGTTGCCATTGTTATGCCTGCTGATGGTCCATCCTTTGGGATTGCACCTGCAGGCACATGGATATGCAAATCGGTCTTGGAAAAGAGATCTTCGCTAATACCAAGTTCTTTCGCCCTTGATTTGATATAACTAAGTGCGGCATGAGCTGATTCTTTCATGACATCTCCTAATTGGCCTG
Source organism: Nitrospirota bacterium (assembly GCA_037445375.1). Classification (GTDB taxonomy): domain Bacteria; phylum Nitrospirota; class Thermodesulfovibrionia; order Thermodesulfovibrionales; family Dissulfurispiraceae; genus DYHD01. The sequence goes on from JBBIKS010000047.1 coordinate 11,186, forward strand.
TGAGGGTTAATGACCCTTTCCCTTTCATCATTGTTGATTCGATAAATATGACATCTCCTCCTGCCTCAGTCCATGCAAGTCCTGTCGCAACTCCTACTACATCCTTTTTCATCTCTTCTTCAGGCAGATATTTGGGAGCGCCCAGATATTTATGAAGGTTCTTAGATGAAATGTTGAATTTATCAGCTTTTTCCTCGGCTACTAACTTTGCCACCTTTCTGCACAGGTTTGCTATCTGCCGTTCGAGGTTTCTAACCCCGGCTTCTCTTGTGTAATGAGATATTATTAGCCTGACGGCTGACTCGCCTATCTTTAATATATTCGTATTTATTCCATGTTCATCGAGCTGTTTTGGAACCAGATATTTTTTGGCAATCTGGAGCTTTTCCTCCTCGGTATAGCCAGAAAGGTAAAGTATTTCCATACGGTCTTTTAAAGGTCCTGGTATCGTATCTGCAAGATTGCCTGTTGTGATAAACATAACATTTGAAAGGTCAAAAGGCACTGCCAAATAGTGATCCATAAATGAATTATTTTGTTCGGGGTCTAAAACCTCCAAAAGTGCAGAGGATGGATCGCCCCTGAAGTCCATACCTATTTTGTCTATTTCATCAAGCATAAATACAGGATTGTTCGTTCCAGCCGTCTTTATCCCCTGAATTATTCTTCCAGGAAGCGCCCCGACATAAGTCCTTCTATGCCCTCTGATCTCAGCCTCATCACGAACGCCGCCCAAAGACATCCTGACAAACTCCCTGCCAAGCGCCCTCCCAATAGAACGTCCCAAGGATGTCTTGCCAACACCTGGAGGACCGATGAAGCACAATATGGGACCTTTCATCTTTTCTTTTAATTTCCTTACACTAAGATATTCTAATATTCGCTCTTTTACCTTTTCTAAATCATAATGATCCTCATTTAGGACCTTCTCGGCTATCTTTATATTTAGCTGATCCTGAGTATTTTTTGACCATGGCAACTCAGTAAGCCACTCAAGATAAGTTCTTATTGTTCCTGCTTCTGCGCTGTCAGGGTGCATCTTTTCGAGGCGTCTCAATTGTTTTTCTGCCTCTTTCATTACCTTTTCAGGCATCTTTGCCTCTTCAATCTTCCTCCTGAACTCCCTTGCTTCCTCACCGCGTTCATCTATATCTCCTAATTCTCTTTGAATAGCCTTTAGCTGTTCTCTCAGGAAATATTCCCGCTGGGTTTTGTCTATCTCGCCTCTTGCCTCAGTTTGTATCTTCTGCTGGATTGTTAGAAGTTGTATCTCTCTGGTTAGTATTTCACCTATCTTTCGAAGTCGGTCGATCGGGCTTGACATCTCCAGAATCTCCTGAGCCTGTTCTGTTCTAAGCCCAAGATTTGAAGATATCATATCAGCAAGCCTGCCCGGATCGTCCATATTTTCAACTGCTATCATAATGTCAGGGGGAGCAGCCTTGCCCAGAGATATTGTCTTTTCAACCTGTTCCTTGACATTTCTTATAAGAGCTTCATTTTCAAGGGTCACCTCTTCGGATCTTTCATCTACTATCTTTTCTATCTCTGCTACAAAGAAAGGATCCTTTTGAGTAAAAAGTAAAGCCTTTGCCTTGCTCAACCCCTGAACGAGTATCTTAACCCTTCCATCCGGCAGTTTCAACATCCTCATTATCATGCATACCGTCCCAATAGAAAAGAGATCCTCCGGAGCAGGAACCTCAACATTGAGATCCTTTTGGGTCAAAAGCAAGATCATTCTATGTGTATTTAAAGAACTATCAATTGCCTTTATAGACACATCCCTGCCGACGAAAAGGGGGATTATCATATAGGGGAAAACAACAACATCCCTCACAGGCAAGACAGGAAGTTCATCAGGTATCTCAACCTCTTTTGAGTCGGCATCTTTAATTATTTCATTCATTCTATATCCTCCCTTTCATTAGCCGCTTAAAAGAAAAAATGCATTTAAATAAAACCGCAGAAAATTTGCGGAACGGAAATGTCCCGCCTATCAATAGTCGGGGGGGTCTAACCCCTCTGAATACTTTTCTCTATTTTGATTCTAATCAACTTATCCTTTAATTTTGGGAATTTTATTGTGACAACACCATTTTCATAAAAAGCTCGCCCCCCGACCGCATTCACAGGTATAGGTATTTTCAATACACGTCTCACTGTTTTAATATTTCTTTCCATGCATAAATACTTGAGTCCTTCAGAGAGACAGTCACCTCTTTCGATAATCCATAACCCTTCTATTATTAGCAAATCCTCATAGACCTTTAGCGAGATGTTATCAACATCAATTCCGGGAATATCTATTTTAAATATTAGATCCTCTTCAGTCTCATAAAGGTCTATAAGTGGTTCCTTGTAAGTCTCTACTTCATAAAAAAACAGGCTTCTTTTCATGACAAAGTCTTAACCCTCTCAATAAGATGCTCCTTGAATCTTTGAGATAATTCACCGTTTGAAAGAGCAAAATCAACTGTCGCCTTCAGGTAGCCTAATTTATCTCCTGCATCGTACCTTTTTCCCTTAATAGCATATCCATATACAGGCGTTTTTTTGGCTATCTTGCAAAGCGCATCAGTAAGCTGTATTTCTCCGCCTGCGCCCGGCTTTTGTCTCTCAAGTATATAAAATATTTCTGGTGTTAATATGTATCTTCCAAGTATGGCGAGATTTGAAGGAGCTTTTGCAGGCTCAGGCTTTTCTATTAGGTCTTTGATTCTATATACATCCCCTTCCAAATCTCCGCCAATGATGCCATAGCGGTTGACATCTGTTATAGGAACCTCATCTAATGCAACGACAGGACATTTTTTTTCATAATAAACCCTTATCATTTCCTGAAGTAAATTGCAGGAAGGCTCGACCAAGTCATCGCTTAGAATGACAGCAAATGGTTCATCTCCAACAAATGGTTTTGCGCAGAGGATTGCATGTCCAAGTCCAAGCGCAGCTCTTTGACGAATATATGCAAAATTTATTTTATTGAGCTTCTTGACCTCTTCAAGGAGTTTCTTTTTCCCGGATGTCTTTAGTTTTTCTTCAAGTTCATAAGCACTATCAAAATGATCTTCTATTGCTCTTTTATGCTTGCCTGTAATGATAATGAATTCTTCTATCTCACACCTTAAAGCCTCCTCAACAGCATATTGAATCAAGGGCTTATCTACGATAGGGAGCATTTCTTTAGGTGATGCCTTCGTGGCGGGCAGGAATCTCGTTCCAAGTCCTGCTGCCGGCAGCACTGCTTTTTTTAATGTTCTCATTTTAGTTCCTTATTTTTAAGTGATTAAGTAAGCTTCAGTTGTTCTATTTAGAGTCTGTTTATAGAGTATGATTTTCATAAAAAGCCGTCATTCCTGCGAAAGCAGGACCCCAGTGTTTTCAAGTCTTTCTGAATGCCAGACTAAAGACTTCTGGCATGACAAAAATTTAAAATGATAGTCTATAAACTGCTTACAACTCTTTTCTGTAATTTAGAGCATAGCGAAAAATCTTTAATTTTAGAGGTTACTCCCTTCGATCTGAATGACACCAGCACAGATTTATTTACTTTATAAACTGACTCTCTTTAAGATTTCAGGGGTCAAAATCGCCAGACTTGATAAGTTTATTTTTGCTCAAAGAAGGCTAAAAAATCAATTTAAACTCCCCTAAACAAATATAGAAGTATGGAAAATCTGCAACCTTGTATCATAGAATTTTGAAGGTGCAGCCCAATTTTCATTTAACAGAAAAAAGCTGGCGATGCAATTACCGCCTGATTACGGTTAGATATCCAGAAAAGAGTATCATCATTCCGCCTATAATGATTTTGTAAGTCACCGCTTCATTTAAGAAAAGTATCCCTAATATTATTGCACAAACCGGCTCGAAATAGCCTAAAATGGCAGATTTGTTAGCTGTCACCTCTCTCATGCCCCTGAAATATAAAATTGGAGCTGCCGTGGAATGAATTACTCCCATAACCGCAAAAGCCCATAAAGCTGAGGTGAAGTTAACCGGAATCTCTATAAAAGGCAGCAATATAAAGGCTATCACTATATTTTGGGAGAATGTTATCACAATGGGGTTATAGTTTTGAGCAAAGAATCTGAAAATAATTATTAGTATTCCGTATGCAAAACCTGACATAAGACCTGCAAGGATTCCTGCAGTGTTTTTATCTCCGGCAAGAAGGAGGCTTAAAAATTCGTTCAGCGAGATATCGAGCATAATCCATAAACCGGCAGTTGAAAAGGCTATAGCAGCAAATATCTTGACGGTCAATCTTTCTTTAAAAAAAAAGGGGGCGAGAAAGGCAACCACTACAGGCGCAGTGTAATGCGTTAATACGGCATTGGCTATGGATGTATTTTGATATGCGTAAAAAAATGTAAAACTATTAAGCAAAGCAATAGGCCCAACAACAATGAAATATAATAAATGCTTGCCTTTCGGAATTGCATCACGGAATGCCTTCTTTAAAAAAAGTATTCCTATGAGCAAAGACGAGATGATGCAGGAAACAAATATCAGCAATTGCACAGGCATACCAGAAAACCTGATAACAATCCCTATTGAACTCCATAGAAATATTGCTGTCAGTATATATAACATGGGTTAAAAATTATAATACCTAATTTGAGAGATTCTTTGTCTAATTGTTCACAATAAAGACTATAGAAGTCCATTCAGGACAAGTTTGTGGAAATAACGGATTGATGATGTCATTTCTGCGAAGTTTATCCCTGCAGGTCATAAGCAGGGAGCAGAAATCCAGTAAGATGTTTTGGCAATATGCCTGCTATATTAAAATCTAATTGCATTTTTCGTGTTACAAACTTTCAGGACATGCAAGGACGGCAAGACGGCAAAAAAATTAATACAAAAGTATATCACTCATGCAGAATTTGTTTGCGCTGACTTTTTGTTCATATAAAACTGCTGGGCTATTCCAAGAATATTGTTTATAAGCCAGTATATAACCAGTCCTGAAGGAAATGTGAGGAATAGAAATGTAAAGACCACTGGCATGAGCATCATAAGCTTTTGCTGTTTAGGGTCCATTGTAGAAGGAGTCATTTTCTGCTGCAATACCATTGTTGCCCCCATAATTATTGGCAAAATGTAATAAGGGTCTTTCACTGAAAGGTCTGTAATCCATAGAATAAAAGGCGCATTCCTTAATTCTATCGAGATGGAGAGAATCTTAAAAAGTGCAAAGAAAACCGGAATCTGAAGCAAAATCGGCAGACATCCCCCAAAAGGATTAACCTTATTTTTTTTGTATAATGCCATTAGTTCCTGATTCATTCTTTTGGGGTCTTTTTTATATTTTTCTCTTATTTCTGTCATTTTGGGCTGTATGTCCTGAACCTTTTTCATGGATGTCATACCCTTGTTTATTATAGGTATAAATGGGATTCTGGTTATGATAGTCAGGAATATTATTGCTACCCCATAATTATGAAATACACTATAAAACAGTTTCATTACCCAAAGAAGCGGTATGGCAAGTATGGAAAAGATCCCAAAATCCACGATATATTCAAGTCCAACCCCGTACTTTTTTAGCCTATCGTATTCCTTTGGTCCTGCATAGATAATGTAATTATTAGATCCCTCCGGCATCCTCAGCGCTATCAGGGCATTTCCATCACTGCTCCATACCTTAGAATCTACTATGGGAGTCTTTGGCACAATTGATGAGAAGAAATATTTATCTTCCTGGGCAATCCATTTCAAACCCTGCGTATAACTTTTTGCACCCTCCTTGGCTAAATCTCCTGCTATAAATTCCAATCTATCAGCATCCTTAAGGAGAACTGGTCCATGATGAACAGAGTCTTCCTTTTCAAATATGCCAAAATCCTTACCAATAGTAATCCAGTAAGAATTCAATCCCTTAACATCATCCTTTAAGCTAAAACTATAATCGTCATATGAGAATGTATATGTCCTTATTATTGTCAGCTCAGGAGATGCATACTCGAAAACTAAAGATGCTGTAGGCAGTGAATTCCCAAGCTTGATATTAGAGCTTTTCACCCTGAATATCAGATTACCGAGTTGAAAATTCTCATCAGCCCCTAGCGCCAATGGCGGAATGATATTGTCGCCTCTCAATGTAATCTGCTTGCCTCCTTTATCAGAATAATTCTTTAAAGTCATGCTCTTGAGAGTACCGCCCTTCGAGGTGAAAACAGCAGAATACAGATCATTTTCAACAATTATATCCTTATCCTCCCCTTTAATGTTCTTATCAATAACAGGGATAATAATTTGCGGCTGATGGGTTACTGTCGGTTCCTGAAGAGGTTCCTTCGATGCCGTTTGTTCTTTTTTTGGAGACGGCGGAGGAGTGGTTTGCATGACATAATATTGGTAGCCCATGAGTATAGCTATAGATAAAAGTATTGCAATGAAGACATTTCTATCCATCTGAAAATTCCTCTTTAATTTTATTTCTTAACAGGGTCGTATCCTCCAGGATTAAATGGGTGGCATTTTAATATTCTTCTAACGGACATAAAACCACCCTTAAAGACCCCAAAATCCCTGATTGCTTCGATGGAATATTCAGAGCATGTAGGAACAAACCTGCAACTGGGGATAAAAAGTGGCGAAATCAAATAACGGTACATCTGGATTAAGCTTATAATAATAGTTCTCAACTACTTATAAAACCTTCTATGCAGCAAGGCGTCTTCTGCCTTTTGCCCTTCTGTTTTTCAAAACCTGTCTGCCGCCGATTGAATTCTTGCGTGAAAGAAAACCGTGAGTTCTCTTTCTCTTAATTTTATGTGGACGATATGTTGTATAAGTTCCCATTTCCCAATGCCCTCCTCGGTTAAATCTAAACTGTTAATATAATATTTTTGCTATGATAAAGTCAATTTGATGAATAAATTATGTCAAGCCAATTTAGAAATGTCCTGTTTTTACCAAAATAGAAATGTCCTGT
>JBBIKS010000048.1:0-17918 GCA_037445375.1 Nitrospirota bacterium
AGTCTTTATTTATAACATAACGATAGGTATAAAATCAAATAAAAAAGAAGGAATAACTACTGATTATGTTTGTCATATCAAATTAACTTATAAAGCTTAATTTTTTTATTTAGTGTGTTTCGGTTTATACCAAGCATCTTGGCAGCCTTTAGCTGATTCCCTTTTGTTTCTTTCAAGGCAATAGCGAAGAGAGCTTTTTCAAACTCCGATAGAAGCGTCTCATACAGATTTGATTGTTCCACTTTTATCATTTTGCTTAATATGCCGCTTAATTTGCCTTCCAATATATCTTTGATAGAACTTGAATCGTAATCATTGTTGAATAGATCTTTTTTCTCGATCAAGCTTCCCTTTGAGAGAATAGCAGCTTTTTTGATAGTATTTTCGAGTTCTCTTACATTGCCATGCCATTCATACTCAAGCATTGATTTTTCTGCATCCTTCGATAAATTCTTAGGCGGCAGGTCAAATAACCGGGTCGCCTCCTTCAAAAAATGCCTTGCCAGCAGCGGTATATCTTCTCTTCTGTCTCTTAAGGTGGGCAACTTTATCTCTACAACATTCAACCTATAAAAAAGGTCTTCTCTGAATGAACCATTCCTTATGCATGAAATAAGATCTTTATTGGTTGCAGCTATTATTCTTACATCAGCCTTAATGCCTATGTTGCTGCCGATGGGGCTGTATTCTTGTTCTTGAATAAATCGCAATAGTTTTGCCTGCAGATCAATATCCAATTCTGATATTTCATCGAGGAAAAATGTTCCGGTATCTGCAGCTTGAATTTTTCCAGCTTTTTTTTCAGAAGCACCTGTAAATGCCCCCTTTTCCCATCCAAAGAGCTCTGCTTCTAATAGTTCCTTGGGAATAGATGCTGAATTTATAGCGATAAAGGGTCCGAATTTTCTCTTGCTGTTATTGTGTATAGCCTTTGCGACAAGTTCTTTTCCAGTACCGCTTTCCCCTGTAATGAGGACAGTTACATCTTTTGGTGCAACCCGCCCAATCTCTTTAAAAATCCTTAGCATCTGACTGCTTGCTGCTACAATTTGTGAAGACGAACCTTCCTCCCTGCCATGACGAAGACTAAGAAGTTCTTCTCTAATTAGGATATCCTTAAAAGCCTTTTCTACAAGAATCTTGAGTTCCTCTATATCAAATGGCTTTTCTATATAATCATATGCCCCTTCCTTCATCGCATTTATGACGCTTTCCATGCGTCCGTGAGCCGTAATTATTATAACCAGAGCGTCAGGATTAAAAACCCTAATGTCCATCAAGGCATCTATCCCGTTACCATCAGGCAATAATAGATCAAGCAATATAAGTTTATATTTTTCAATCACTTCCAAGCCTGACTTAAGTGTGGCTTTTTCTTTAACCTCATATCCCAATGGCTCTAAAGCTTTTCTTATCACCCAAGTAATGCTTTCATCGTCATCTATTACTAAAATTTTTCTATCCATTATAACCACCCGAGTCTTTAAGTTGTGATTTGCCGCATTATATTACGATAGTGAACCGAATTTTTCAAAAAGGCAGATAAATATTGAATATAGCACCTTTATTGGCTTTATCCTTAACCATTATCGTGCCTCTGTGATCCTTTATTATTTTTTTAGATAACGCGAGTCCTAATCCAGTTCCTCCTTGTTTTTTGGTATAGAAAGGCAAAAATATCTTACTTATTTCACCCGCAGGAATTCCTTTTCCTGTATCCTCAAAGTTGATAATTATCCATCTTTGTTTCTTGGATTTTGAATCTCTGCTACGAGTAGCATCGGAATCGTAAAGGACGATATATTCGTTTGCAGGTTTTGTAGAAATAGAAAGCTTTCTGCTTTTTTTTGATTTGTCCATTGCTTCAACTGCATTTTTGATTAGATTGATAAATACCTGCAAGAGTTTGCTTGCATCACCCTTGACATTAGGAAGACTCGGATCATACGATTTATAAATGTGAATTTTTTTTTCTTTCAGGGTTGACTCCATCACTTTGAGTGCATACTCTATTATCTCGTGTATATTGATATCAGTAAAGGCAGGCTTTCTCGATAATGATAAATAGTCGTATAAGATGGAATTTAGCCTGTCAGTCTCCTTGATGATTAGGTCAATGTATTGTCTCCCCTCATCATTTGACCCCTTATTTTTCAATAATTGGGCCGCACCCTTGATGCCGCCCAATGGGTTTTTGATTTCATGTGCTATTGCAGCGAGCAGTGCTAATAAAGAATCAAAAGGATAATCATCCCTTTCCATAAGCAAGCGATTTTCCCTTATGCAGACTATTACTCCTTCTACATCGCTGCTTGAATAAAAGGGATAAAGATTGATATCTACATTGGCACTACGATTGAGTTCAATGGTAATATCCTTACAATTAAATAAACGACCCTCAAGTAAGGCTTTTTGTATTAGAGTTGCTATATTCTTTGAGTTATGAAATAAATCAGTATAATCCTTATTAAATGCATGCCTCGCTGGAGCGCCTATAAATTCCTCTGCAGCCTTATTGATAAATATTAGTTTCCCAGCAGAGTTAAATAGAAAGATAGCTTCGTCGATATTATTTATCAATGCTTCAGCAAGTTCAGCGGAGTTGTGGTTAATCATTTTTTGTAATCTCTATATAATCTGTTTTTATATATAAAATGTTCAACTTTTTCAGGAACAAGATACTTTATGCTACCGCCTTCTTTTATTAGTTTTCTGAGATCCGTCGATGATATGCCAATAGGGGTTGTCAAAGAAAAAAACAAGCTCCTTCCACTTATTAATTGGAGTTGTATTATATTATCCGAGAAAAAAGACGATTTAATATTATGTATATTAGAAATAAGTGATTCATCGGGCTTGATGTAGGGTGAAGTAATGACATCTGACAGATTAAAACCTGGTCTTGCAACAACAATAAAATCAACAATTTCTATAATTTTCTCAGGCTGTTTCCATGCAGGCATATCCAAAAAGGCGTCTATTCCAAGAATTAGGAATAACTTATCATCTGAATAAATCTTTCTAAGACTTTCAATAGTATTGATTGTGTATGATTTTTCTGCCTGCCTTAATTCAATATCTGAAACAGTAAAATAAGGGTTTGAGGCAATAGCCAAGCTTGTCATCAGATATCTGGCGGATGCATCTGCAAGCTCAGAGATTTTGATGGGGGGGGTGCCTGAGGGGATAAAAATAACCTTGTCGAGATTATTTATGAATCTCGATTCCTCTGCCGCCCTTAAATGTCCATAATGTATGGGATTGAATGTCCCACCAAAAATACCTAATCTCATTGTTCCTTGTGACAACCTAAAACTCATGCCTTAATTGAGCGATTCTCTTTTTGTGTCATTTTGACTGTTTTGTAGTCTTTTAATAATCAGCAAGCGAGTTTATTAAAGCCCCATTTTCTTTAGAACATCTTCACCTTTAGTTCTTGATGCAGGGGCGTCTTCGGGAAGATAGAGCATAACCCCGCCTTTAACTGGCCTTAGAACTATTTTGCCTTCCTGAGCCAGTTGATTGGTTATTTTGATGGGGTCTTCATCACCATAATATTTTTTAAATGCCTCGTTAAAACCAGAATAAACGGTATGTATTCCTTTATATCCTTCCTTTCTAAGACTGACAATAGCCTTTTTTACAAACTCCTCATAGCTCAACTTTTCCGACATTATAAACCTCCTATTGTTTGATTTGGTATTTAAATATAACTCTTAAGTACGTTTTGTATTGTCTGCTAATATAATGTTTCCTCTATTCACTTAATCTGCAAATCGATCAGGTTTATTGAACTGCTCTTAAAGGATGCTGTGCAGAGAACTAACTATGTATGAAACAACAGGTTCGGGGGTATAATAAACACCCTCATTTCCCTTGTCTTTGGGTCGTATTCAGACAAAAATGTTTCATAAAAATGAATTATAGGGTCCCTTGCCCTCATGTAAGTATTGATGGAGTAACTTTCCTCCCTTGCATCCCCTCTATTTGATATTTCAGTTATATTTTTGAGATATGATTTAATCATTGCGTGCTGCTTTATCCGCCTATCCTTATCGTATATGTGGAACGAAACGGTATGGAGTTCAAAGGGAATGTATGCTCTGCCTTGCCAGCCAAAATGAATTGAGAGGCAAGATGAGGGTCGTATCGGTAAGTTTTCTCTTTCAGTCGGCCTTTGTTCATACGGGTCTCAATCAACCCCACAGACGGATAATTCAGACGCTTTTTGTCTTTATACTCATACTGCTCAATTAGCTTTTGAGAGTTTCTGTTTACGGATTTTTCGGGTTTTTTAGCCATAAACTAATCTTTCTTACTGACCAAGCTTTTGCAATATTTATATAAATTCATACTGTCTAAATTAAATTAATCGATACACTGCAATTACAGGGATATGATACGATTTCTATAGTCAAAGCCACGGGCAGCCTCTACGAGGCTGAAGCCAAAGCAGAAGACTCGTTCTCGACTTATGCAACTAACATGAAGAACCTCTTGCAAAAGTATGTTTCCCTTCCCTTGATGGGAGGGGATTAAGGGAGGGTGAGATAAAACTCATTGATATTTCTTTTTTTGCACACCCTAACCCTCTCCAACAAGGGGAGAGGGAATTTTTAAGACTTTTGCAAGAACCTAATGAAGTCTGTCAATAGGTTACCAATGCACAAAGGTAGTTCTTTGTTAAAGAAATCGTGTTGTATTCAATTTTGGTCACCAATGAGTATTTATATAAAGTAAAATTATACAACTTTCATGGTTGTTTTTTGCCGTCATTCATTGCGTGATGCAAAATTAAGAGCTTTTAAAATACATTTGTGTTTATGCTTCAGCAGGAATAATAGGAGTAGCTTAGTTTAATGTTTTTAGAAAATTGTATATCTTATCTTAATCCCATAACCTCTCTGACCACCGAGAGGGTTTCTTCTGCCCTTTTTATAGCTTTTTGGGAGCCTGCAAGGGCTATTTCATATAACTCAACGGGCTTATTGATTAGAGAATTCCGTCTCTCCCACAGAGGCTCAAGATACTTGAATACATTCTTGATAAGGATAGCCTTGCAATCAAGACAGCCTATTTCGGCGGTTCTACATCCATGCGCAACTTGTTCAATCTCATTATTTGCAGAGAATATCCTGTGCAGATGATAAACTGGCGATAATTCAGGGTTTCCTTTATCTTTTCTTCTTTTTCTTGCGGGGTCGGTCATCATTGTCTTAATCTTTTGCTCTACGACATTGGGCGAATCACTGAGATAAATAGCATTATCATAGCTTTTTGACATCTTTCTGCCGTCAACCCCGGGCACTTTTGGGAATTCAGTTAGAAGCGCTTCAGGTTCAGGGAAAAAGTCTTTGTAAGTATTGTTGAAACGACGGGCAATCTCTCTGGATATCTCAAGATGGGGCACTTGATCTATCCCCACAGGCACATATTTGGCTCTGTAAATAATTATGTCAGCAGTCTGCAGGAGTGGATATCCTAAAAAGCCGTATGTAGAAATATCCCTGCTGTTTAATTCCTCCTGTTTTTCCTTAAAAGTGGGGACTCTTTCGAGCCATCCCAACGGGGTAATCATTGATAAAAGCAGGTGCAATTCTGCATGCTGCGGCACCATTGATTGTATGAAGATTGTTGATTTATCGGGATCAAGTCCTGCTGCAATAAAATTTATGAGCAGGTCTTTGGAGCTTTCCTTAATGTTTTCAGGGTTTGCATAACCTGTTGTCAGGGCATGCCAGTCAGCGAGAAAATAAAAGCAGTTATATTCGTCCTGCAACCTGACCCAGTTCTTTAAAGCGCCGACGAGGTTTCCCAAATGCAGCATCCCGCTTGGCTGCATCCCGCTAAGGACAGTATCCTTTGTCATTTCTATCTCCAGATGATTTTTATTACAACGTTCTAATAATGGTAAGGAAAAAACGCGCTACAGGCAGTATTATATAACTTGATATACCTGTAGCAACAAGGAGTATAACGATTACAAAGCCATAGGGCTCAATTTTATTGAATATTGCAGCATGACGGTAAGGTAAAAATCCCATCAATACCCTTCCACCGTCCAGCGGCGGAATAGGCAGCATATTGAAAGTTGCGAGTATGACATTTATTGTTACACTGGCAGTCAATATCAGCATAAGAGGCTTGAATATATTTGCGGCAAAATCGGATGAAATAATTTCTGATGCAGGAAGCAAGGCATATTTGAAAATGAGAAAGCTTATAGTCGCAAGCACTAAGTTGGTAATTGGCCCCGCTGCTGCCGAAATAGCCATGTCCCTTTGGGGATTTTTGAAGTTAGCCGGATTGATTGGGACAGGTTTTGCATATCCGATTACAAACTGCCCGTTAGTAAAGATGTATAAAAGTATGGGCATCAATATAGTGCCGAAAGGGTCTATGTGCGGAATAGGGTTTAAGGATAATCTACCCAGCATCTTTGCCGTAGGATCGCCCAGTTTAAATGCTGCATAACCATGGGCGACCTCGTGCAAAACTATAGCAAATAGAATTGGAACGGCAGATATCAGCACCTGTCTGATAATATTTTCAGCGTCCATAATGCCTTTCTAAGTAATTCTTATTAAAGCTTCATCAGGATTTACAGAGTCACCCACGGAAACGAAGATATCCTCTACCTTGCCATCAATGGAGGAGTGTATCTCGTTCTCCATTTTCATTGCCTCGATAATCAAAACTGTATCGCCGCATTTAACAGTATCGCCTTTATTAACCAATATCTTAGCAACTCGTCCAGGCATAGCAGTACTAACATCACCTAAATTTAAGGCTTTGGGTCTTACGGACTGCTTGGAAGCCTTTGCATCTATTTTGCCGGATTCGCTTGGCAAGACCTCAACCAGCGGCTCAACAATTACCTCGACGAGATGATCGTCAACATATATAAAGTAAGGTCTCTTGCCGTCTGCTTTGTGCCCTGTACCGCTTACCTTGATATTATATGATTCACCATGCACATTAATTAAAAATTCAGTAGGGGCAAGATGAGGAACCGGCTCGGTCTTCTGTTCCTGAACTGATGAGGCTGTTTTTTGGACTGCATCCTCAGGAGGGAACCCTTTTTCCTTTAATTCAAGATAATTAAGGAATATCTTGGGGAATAATGCATAAGATAGGATATCTTCTTCGCTGGTTGCTTTATCCCCGAGTTCTTTTTTTGCGTTCTCAAGCTCCAGTGGCAAAATATCTGCAGGTCTGCCTGTAATAATCTCATCATCTCCTAATATTTTCTTTCTCGCATCTTCGTCTATTTGAGCAGGGGGTTTTCCATAAAGTCCCTTAAAGTAGTTTTTTGTCTCAATAGTTATGACCTTATACCTTTCGCCAGTAAGGACATTTAGGGTTGCCTGCGTGCCGACTATTTGGCTTGAAGGGGTTACAAGAGGTGGAAAACCAAAATCCTGCCTGACATGAGGAACCTCATTCATGACTTCTTCCATTCTATCAAGCGCATTTTGTTCTCTTAACTGATTGGCAAGGTTTGAGATCATCCCGCCTGGAAGCTGATATATCATGGCATTTGGATCAATAGATGTATATTCGCTCTCGAATGTCCTATATTTTTTTCTTACATTCTTAAAATGTTCTGATATCTCGCCCATTACCTTAAAGTTGAAAGATGGATCATAAGGGGTGCCCCTCAATATATTGCACAATGTTTCGAGAGCAGGCTGGCTTGTGCCCGATGCCATTGAGGATATAGCTGTGTCAACAATATCAACTCCTGCCTCAATTGCCTTTAGGGTGGTAGCAACTGCCATTCCGCAGGTATCATGTGTATGCAAATGTATAGGCACCGAGATTTTTTGCTTTAGTTTTGATACCAAATCAAATGCATCCAAAGGTGATAAAATCCCAGCCATATCTTTTATACATATTGTATGGGCGCCCATATCCTCCATACGAGTTGCGAGCTCTACAAAAAAATCATTAGTATAAATAGGTCCAAGCGTATAACAAAAAGCTACTTCTGCCTTTCCTCCATACTTGATGGTTGCCTTCACAGCAGTCTCTAAATTTCTTATATCATTTATGGCATCAAATATCCTCGCTATATTAATGCCGTTTTCTATCATCTTGGCAACGAATCTCTCCACAACATCATCAGCATAATGCCTGTAACCGACAACATTTTGCCCCCTGAGAAGCATTTGCAATGGGGTCTTCCTAATGAGTTTCTTCATCTGCCTGAGTCTTTCCCAAGGGTCCTCCCTTAAAAAACGCAAGCAACTGTCAAAAGTAGCTCCTCCCCAGACCTCTAATGACCAGAAACCTACTGAGTCCATTTTTTCAGCAATCGGGAGTAAATCTTCCGAACGCATTCTTGTCGCAAGAAGGCTTTGGTGGGCATCCCTGAAGGTAGTATCCATTATTTTTATTTTTTTATCTGTCATACTTTCTCCTCTTGGTAAGTTGCTCTTTAAGTGTAATTGAAAGTGTTTTCGTGAGCCAATGGCTTACGAGTGATTAATTATTAATATTTATCAAAGCTTATGATAGGCAGCAATTGCAGCTGAAATAGAAGAAACATAGATCAAAGGATCTCTTTCCGTTTCGTAAGTGAGAAGATGCAGCCTTTCCTCTATGTATTTTGTAGAGAAGTTTCCTGATTTAAATACATCATCTTCCATTACCCTTTTATAAAATGGTATGGTGGTTTTCACTCCTCTGATTACATATTCACTAAGGCATCTGTGCATCCTTCTGACTGTCTCGTCCCATGCCTGACCCCTGACAATTAGTTTTGCCAGCATCGAGTCGTAATATGGCGGGATGGTATATCCCTTATAAATATGACCATCTATCCTCACTCCAAAACCGCCGGGGGAGTAATAAGATGTTATTTTCCCTGTAACAGGCATAAAATCATTCATCGGATCCTCAGCGTTTATCCTGCATTGGATTGCGTATCCATTTAATTTAATATCTTCTTGCCTGAAAGTAATGGGTTCACCATAAGCAATCCTTATCATTGTTTGAACGATATCTATTCCAGTTATTTCTTCAGTAATTGTGTGTTCCACCTGAACCCTTGTATTCATCTCAAGAAAATAAAAATTTTTATATTTATCAACTAAAAACTCGACGGTACCAACATTATCATAGTCAACAGCCCTTGCTGCTAAAATTGCTGCATCACCCATCTTTTGTCTTAATTCTTCATCAAGCAATAATGAAGGAGCAATCTCTATCAGTTTCTGATGCCTCCTCTGGATTGAGCAGTCCCTTTCACCAAGATGAACAATGTTGCCATGCTTGTCTGCAACAACCTGAAATTCAATGTGATGCGGTTCTTCGAGGTATTTTTCTATGAATATACTTTCGTTGCCAAAAGCCTTTTTTGCTTCTGATTGAGATAGCGAGAGCTGTCTTTTTATATCATCATCGTTATTGCATATCCTTAACCCCCTGCCGCCCCCTCCAGCAGAAGCTTTTAATATGACCGGATAGCCTATTTCATTAGCAAACTTTATGGCTTCTTCTGGTTCGGTTATTGCCCCAGACCCCGGTATTACAGGAACTCCTTGAGATTTCATTGTATTTCTTGCCGCTATCTTTAGTCCCATTGCAGCTATTGCATAAGGGTGAGGTCCGATAAAAGCAATACCAGCATTTTTGCAAGCCTTTGCAAAATCGGCATTTTCAGAAAGAAAGCCGTATCCGGGATGAATTGCGTCTGCGCCTGCATATCTTGCAAGCTCAATAATGCCATAAATATTCAGATAAGCCCTAAGCTGGCCTGGGCGGGCAAGATAACTTTCGTCAGCTTTCTTTACATATCTCGAGGTTGAGTCGGACTCAGAATAAATTGCTACAGTTTTAATCCCAAGCTCCCTACAAGCCCTTATAATTCTAAGTGCAATTTCGCCTCTGTTAGCTATCAAAACCTTTTTGAACATAACTTCACTTCCTAATAGTTAGAGTTTTTAAAATCTTAAATAGAAAACGAATAAAATAGAAAAGGCAAAAGAGTGAGAACTATTATGACAAAAATTATTTTATTTGTAAATAGGCTAAAACTAAAAATTCCAGAGTTTTTACCTGAAGTTGAAAGACGGCTGAAAAACTATTATACAATCTTAGCTCTCTTTTTGCTTTTATTCGGTGTTTGCTTGCTCCCAAAGGTTCGGTAATGCCAGTACCTTTATGAAGAATGAAAATTTATCGCTTTTCCCATTTTATGTTATACTTTTTTGCCTAAACTAAAACACGAAACCTTCATTTAAGATTTCGAGTATATATGAATGAAAATTAATCTTAGTCAACTTAAGCAAAGCTGAAATGAATTCGAAGAAAACTATTTGGTATGCTACTGCTTTCATTATACGAGAAAGCAAATTGAGAAAGACTACATAAGATAATGGGCGAGCAGCGATTCTCGATAAGATTTTGCATGAAAAGAAAACTGACGGATGCGATTGTGAACAGAAAAATCCAAAAGGACGTTGATGTTTGCCTGATGTTAGCCGGCTGGTTGACAATATTACAAGGAAAATAGCTATATAGTGTCCGTTTATAAACAGATACCATCTGTCATCATAAATCTTGCTCGACTTTCTGCCTCACTCTGTTGGATGCAGGTTGAAGGAATCGCAAAATGATTTAAGGAACTAATAGAAGAGTTGTTAGGAAGGAGAAAATCGATGGTCAGCAAAAAAACATTAATTATATTTCTTATTGTTCTTTCATTACTGATTATAATGGGTTGTGGAAGCGACACAAGCACCTCCGCGATATCATTCTATTCGACGGCGACTGGTACTGGGTATCTCAGGAAGGCTGACACTCTCTGGATACTCAATCTTGAGGGCAACTATACTGATATGGGGCGGCAATATGGCGCTCTTCTTAAGGATGAGCTTATCTCTATGTTCCATCAGATGGACAATGCCATCGGATACGAGAAAAATCGGGACTATGTAAACTTAATTGGTAGCACGATGGATGAACGGGAACGGCAATTCCTTACGGGAATGTCTATAGAAAGCGGACTTGAGTTTAGCAAACACGAGTTCTTAAATGCAGCCCTATTTTTCATGTATGCTCCGGGCGGATGTTCTGCTTTTGCAGCTATGGGAAGGCAGACAGAATCAGGATTCACTATTGCGGGAAGAAACTTTGATAATCCCAAGGGGGTGGATGGAAAATATGTTAATCTTCTCAGGGGGAAATCTATTTTGGTGATCTATAACCCTCGGGAGCAGTTTAATGGTCATGCCGGTACTCATCGCGACAATTCTGCAGCCGTAATGACCTATATTGGCTGGTTTCACGGACTTACCATTCTTAACTCAAAGGGCATTTATCTTGAATACAACAATGCCACGAATTCTATACCGATGATAAAGGAAGACTTGCCGAGCCTGTTACGTCAATTTAAAGACGGACTTCATCAGAACCTTTATGCAGCCTTTGATTCCGATTCGCTTGATGAGGTGCATACAGCTCTGACAGGGCAGGCGTCTGTGGCTAATATGACACAGGTGGCGGATAAGAACCATGTATGGCATTATGAACGTTCCCCCTATGAGAACTCAAGAAAGCTTCCAATCGGCACAGCGAAAGGATATTTTTATTACGATAATCTCCCTGATATGAGCATCTTTACGAACCACTTTTTCTTTGCAGATTGGAAAAAACAGCAGTTTATCTATACCTCTCCGGAAAATGATTCGGGGAGCAGAACCTTTGCAAGGTTGATTAATCTTCAGAGACTGGCGTCTGGAGCAGCGGGAAAGATAAATGTCGAGATAATGAAGGTAGTTATGACTACCCATCTGCTTGATAATGGCGGCGGCGGTCCCTTTATTGGATGGGAACTGAATAATCCAGATGTAACCCATTTTACGACGGTTACAGACATTGCCAATAAAGTCATGCATATTTACCCTTATGTGGATGGCGGTCCCGGACAATGGACTGCGGTGCATTTGAACATGGAGTTTAGATAGTGCCTGTTTATAAAGTCCAAAATACCCCCATCCTTGCCCTTCCCCTTCAAGGTGGAGTTGGTAAATAATCCCCTCCCTTGAAGGGAGGGTGCTGAATAGGTAGTTTATAAACAGACTATAGATATAAAGATTACTAAAATAATAATTGAACAGCCTGACTTTTTTAATTAATGGATATTGAAAGAATACGCAAAAGTCTTGCAATCTTTGCCGAACTGAGGAATTGGGATCAGTTTCATACACCAAAGAATCTCTCGATGGCTTTATCTGTAGAGGCATCCGAGCTTCTTGAGATTTTCCAGTGGCTTACAGATGAACAGTCAATTCAGATAATGCATGATGAAAAGGAGATGGCATTAGTCCGCGAGGAAATAGCAGATGTTTTTATTTATCTTGTCAGGCTTGCGGATAAGCTCAATATAGATATAGAACAAGCAGTTAATGAAAAGATTAGAATAAACGAAGAGAGGTATCCTGAAGAATTGTCAAAGAATAGCGCGAGGAAATATAACAAGCGCTAAAATTGCTCAATTTAGTTTTAACCTAAATTGAGCAATTTTGTTGGCAAAGCCACAACAGCCTACCCAATTGGTGAGTAATGATAATCCGCAGGACGGGCATCCAGCCTGTCATTAGAGAAAATTACCCAAAAGAATCGCAATATAGGTTGAAGTAATTTATCAAGATATTTTGACGTTACCTTTGCTGCATGTTGCACAATCAGGATCTTTATATGTTCTGAATGTTTTAAAGTTGATATTCTTGCCATCCCAGACAAGAAGTTTGCCCTTAAGGTTGCTGCCAATCCCCGTTAAAAATTTTATTGCCTCCATTGCCTGCAGGCATCCGATAACGCCGGGTGTGGCTCCTACGACTGGAAATATCTCAGAAGGCGGCGGTTCAGGGAACATGCATCTCAAGCATGGCGTATCAGGCGGATTAATAAAGCTAAGTCTGCCCTCCATTCCCCATATGCTTCCGTATATCAGCGGGATATTTTTGCGGATTGCGGATTCATTGAGGACATATCTTGTTGAGAAGTTGTCCATACAGTCAATTATCAGATCAGAAGATCCTACTAACTCATCAACATTCTGAGAGTCAATCTTATCGTTTAAGGCGGTAACACTTATATCCGGGTTCAATCCTTCAAGAGTCTGTTTAGCTGATACCGCCTTATTGATGCCAATTCTTGTATGGTTATGCAGTATTTGCCTGTTAAGGTTTGGCCAGTCAGGGGAGTCGAAATCGCATATCCTTATATTGCCGATTCCTGCAACGGCTAAATAAATTGATACCGGCGAACCGAGACCTCCGGCTCCTGCGATAAAGATGGTCGAATTTTTTAATTTTTTTTGTGTCTCCTCACCCCATCCCTCCATAATTATTTGTCGATTATATCTCTTTAATTCCGATTCAGAAAACATCTATCCTCCAAATGGCATTTTAGTTTGCGAAATGCTTAATCTAAGCTGGCATCTAAGGCATCTTTTTGATTCTTGTATTGCCATATACCTATCAAAGCCTAATTCTACGAGATTGAAATTATTTAATCTCTCATTATTATCTATAACGGGCATTTTGACTCTTTTTGCATAACAAAACCCCTCTTCCCTACCCATCCAAGGGTTATCTTTTTCTGGAGGAACGAATTGTTGTTCAATATTTCCAGAACCACCAAGATATTTGTCTATTGCCATAGCTGACATTCTACCTGCCTGTATGGCACTTATAACATTTAATGGACCGCTTACCGCATCGCCGCCTGCAAAAACCCCGTGCCTTGATGTTTCCATATTCTTGGTAACTGATATATAGTTGTCTTTATTGGTTGGTATGGCATCTAAAGCCTCTGGTTTTTGTCCAATTGCCATTACTATCCTGTCAGCCTCTATTGTGAAGCTGCTACCTCCTATAGGTATAGGTTTTTTTTTGCCCTTTGCGTCAGGCTTGCCAAGCTGCATTCTTACGCACTCGATTTTTAATTTATTGTCATTAGGGATTATCTTCATAGGGGTTACGAGAAATTCAATCTTGACACCCTCATACAAAGCCTCAGCTACCTCTTCTTTATTAGCAGGCATTTCATCCTGCGTCCTTCTGTAAAGTATGGTAACGCTTTTAGCGCCAAGTCTAAGCACACTTCTTGCCACATCAATTGCAACATTACCTCCACCAACGATTAAAATATCACCACCTATATCAATCTCTTTGCCGCTAATTATAGAATTAAGAACACTCAACCCATTCTGAACCCTGTTATCATCATCTCCCGGAATTCCTATTTTGACGCCCTTTGTAGTTCCGATTGGGAGATAAACAGCATTGAACCCTTCACTGAATAAATTATCAATGGAATCTATCTTCGTATTTATTTTGACATTAATTCCAATACTTATTATTTCCTCTATTTCTTTATCGAGAACGTCTTTTGAGAGACGGTATTCTGGGATTAATCTCATTGCGCCGCCCAATATAGATTGTCTTTCAAAAACAGTCACAGAATGTCCTAATATTTTAAGAAACCAGGCTGCAGTGAGCCCTGAGGGTCCTGAACCGATGATGGCAATTTTCTTTCCGGTATCAGGCGCAATTTTGAGTTTATGTTTCCATCTCTTATTATCGAGTTCAGCAACAAATCTTTTAAGTGCATTTATTGCTATAGGCTGACTGACGGCATCTCTGAGGCAGACTTTTTCGCAAGGATGCGTGCATACCAACCCTAAAACATGTGGAAACGGAACTTTTTCTCGTATAACTTCTAACGCATCCTGAAATCTTTCCTCAGCGATTAATCTCAGATATCTTGGGATGTCAATCCCAGCAGGACAGGTATTTTTACATGGAAGAAGCTTTAAATCCCTCTCATCCTCGGTAAACATTTCTTTGTCAGACAAGGCACCTGATGGGCACACCTCCACACATGCACGGCAGAACCTGCAATCTGCATTCCTGAAGGAGTAGTCATAGGCGGTGGTAACTATTGTGTTAATGCCTCTGCTTGCATACCCCACAATTCCAGCACCCCTGATATCATGACATATCCTGACGCAACGTTCGCATAAGATGCATAGATTGGGATTCATAATAAAAAGGGGGTCTTCTGTTCTGATTGGAAGGTTTCTTGGTTTTCTCTCAAATTCATCAAGAATCTCATTTGCACCGATATAATCAACCACTTTTCTTAATAGGGTATTATTATGAGGTTCTTGAGGATATCCGCTTAAGAGAAGCCATACGAGATTTTTGCGCATTTTAAGTATCTCAGGGGTGCTTGTATTTATAACCATTTTATCTCTAACAATCGTAGCGCAGGAAGGCGGATACCCTCTAACGCCTTCTATCTCAACGATGCAGAGCCTGCACGCCCCTGTTGGTTTAAGGTCAGGATGATAACAGAGGTGGGGGATGTAAATTCCTGCTTCGAGAGCAGCTTCGAGTACTGACATGCCTTCTCTTGGCTCAAGTATTTTTTCATCAATAGTAATTTTTGCCATGCGTCCGCCTACCTAATCGCCATATCATCGCAGGCGCCAATGCACGCCCTGCATTTAATACATAGGTCTTTGCTAATTCTTGCATGATGACCTTTTTTCCACTGAACCGCACCTGATGGACATGCCTTATAACACTTTCCGCACTTAATGCACTTATCCTCAATAACCTGAAAGCTTATAAGATTTGTGCATACTCTTGCTGGACATTGTTTTTGAGAAATATGAGCATGGTATTCATCCCTGAAATACTTAAGAGTTGATAAGACTGGATTTGGGGCAGTATTGCCAAGTCCGCATAGTGATGTATTTTTTATGGTATGACACATCTCTATAAGAAAATCTATATGTTCATCTTTGCCCCTGCCTTCAGTTATTTCATTTAATACCTCAAGCATCCTTTTTAATCCGACCCTGCATGGCAAACACTTTCCGCAGGATTCTGAGACGGTGAATCGGAGAAAAAACTTTGCGATATCAACCATACAGGTTTTCTCATCCATGACTATCATTCCGCCGGAACCAACTATTGCGCCTGTTTTGCTTATTTCTTCGTAATCAACAGGGGTGTCAAATAAGCTGACCGGCAGGCAACCGCCCGAGGGACCACCCATTTGGACCGCCTTCAAAGGAATTTTCTTTTTCACCTGTCCGCCGCCGGGACCGAATATTATCTCACGAATGGTCGTTCCCATCGGAATCTCAACTAACCCTGTATTTTTAACCTTCCCTGCAAGAGCAAAAACCTTAGTCCCCTTGCTTTTTTCCGTCCCCATTGCGGCAAACCATTTAGCACCGTTTTTTATGATATGCCTTATATTAGCAAGGGTCTCAACATTATTAATTAAGGTGGGCTGTCCCCATAAGCCTTTATTGGCAGGGTAGGGGGGGCGGATTCGCGGCATTCCACGCCTGCCTTCTATGGACGATATCAGGGCAGTTTCCTCGCCGCATACAAAGGCACCCGCTCCTTTGGCAATTCTAATATCAAATGAGAATCCAGAGTTTAATATATTGCTACCTATGCATCCTCTTTCCTTTGCTATAGATATTGCGTTACTGAGGCTTTTGACTGCATGAGGATATTCTGCACGGCAGTAAATATACCCTTTTTTCGAACCAATTGCATACCCTGCGATTGCCATTCCCTCCAAGACTGCGTGGGGGTCTCCTTCTAATACGCTTCTGTCCATAAAGGCGCCGGGGTCGCCCTCATCCGCATTGCAGATTACATATTTCTCATCAGATTCTGCTTCCCTGCAAAATCGCCATTTTAATCCAGTATTGAAACCTGCGCCGCCTCTGCCCCTGAGCCCGGACTCTTGGATTTCGACAATGATTTCCAGTGGGTTAGATTGAAGGGCTTTCAGTAACGAAGAATAACCGCCTCTTTCTATATATTCATCTATGTTTTCTGGGGATATCTCACCGCAATTTGACAATACTATGCGTGTCTGCCCTTTAAAGAACTGCTTATAATCTTTACCCGCAAGCAGCTTATTTACCGGGGCGCCATTTGCGATGTGTTGTTCAACAATCTTTGGAACATCCGAAGGCTTCACATATTCATAAGTAATCTTACCGCTTTGAGGGATAATAATATCTATTAAAACATCCCTGAATAAACCCCTATCCCCTACTTTGATTATCTGCCACCTATCAAGCAGATTTCTTTTTTGCAATTCAGTTTTAAGGATATTTAAGACTTCTTCTGCACCAGATGAAATCCCGCTTGTGCCAGTGCAGACAAGTATTTTCGAGGCTTCTTTCATTCCCTCTCTCCATCGCTATAACTCTTAAGGATTTCATCTGCTTTTTTAATCTCACATCTGCCATAAAAATTGTCATTTACAGCAACTACCGGTGCCATGCCGCAACAGCCCAGACACATTACCTTTTCCAATGTAAAAGCCTCGTCTTTTGTTGTTTCTCCTTCTTTTATATCGAGTTCTTCCGTGTAGTAATTGAGGATTTCCGTTCCACCCATTACATGACAGGCGGTTCCAAGGCATACCTTTATTGTGTTCTTACCTCTGGGGTGCATATAGAATTGTGAATAAAAGGACAAAATACCAAAGATATCCACGGGGTAGATGGCTAACGCTTTGGCAATCGCAAAAACAGCTTCCTTTGGGACATAGCCATACAAATCCTGAACATCCTGCAGAAGTGGTATGAGAATGCCTTTTTTGTTACGGTATTTCCCGATAAATTTTTCTATTTCAGACGCAATATTATTAATTGTGGTACCTCTTAAATGTTTTAATTAAACTACAAGGTGATGCCGGTTCAAAAGCTTACATATTAGCATTTTATAATACCAGCAATTAATTATGGCTTTTATGGGTGGGAAGAATCAAGATGTTACCCGAATCCCGATATAGAAATTCCATAAAACTATTTCTAAGGCAATTTCAAGGTTTTTTGGCAGATTTTGCCTTATGTCCTATCT
>JBBIKS010000049.1:0-17181 GCA_037445375.1 Nitrospirota bacterium
CTCTGATTTCATATAAGCCATCACCTTCGGCTACAGGCGTGTGCCATTGAGATAATACATCACCTTCAACAAATCGCTGTATTGGAGGCGTTAAATCCTCCTCATATGTATAATAACCCCCAACTGCAACTTGATCTTTATGGCTCATGCTCCATGAAATGCCATTCCAAGTGCTTATCCAAATCCTAAAAGTATTTAAAATATCATGCCAGTTTGGATCACCAGATTTTTTATATTGCACCTTATACTTCAGTTTGTTGATATCTGCGGGATCATTAGGTGGATTAGAAATATGTCCGCATATGGCAATAACTCCTCCAAAAGGGCTTTCTAAAGCGTTATATCCTCCATAAACACTTGAGCCATTAGCATAGCCAGCTCCAATGCTACTTGATATAACTGTATCGGGATTGTCCGATATGCTTTCTACTGCCATACCTCCAACCATACTGATAAATGGTATTTGTGCTCCAGTTTCAAAGAGCTTCCGCGGCTTGATTTGTATCAATGCATCAACTTTATTACCCCATACTGGATTGTAGTTTGGGTTGTTGTCAGGCGGCTGGGTTTGCCATGAGAGTATTCCACGAATTTTTAAAACTTTGTGCTTGCTGCAGATATCTTTATAGTTCGATAAATCAACAGGTAGATACACTGCGTATTGCAGCCCTTCTGGAGGTATTGTGGGGATATCATGAACATTAACACTTGTTGTTCCAAGATACTTCCAATAACATACCTGATTAATCTGATCCCATATGTATGCCCAAAAGCCGACATACTCATAACTACCCTTTGTGCAAAGGTTGCCATTATATCCACAAGGACGTTTCACGGTCAATGTAGCTACCAGCATATCCATGTCATAATTCAGCCCAACGCAGCGCAGTTCTTCATATTTTGTGTCAGGCTTATCTGCGAGGATGATCTCGATATTCTTAATAATTTTACTGAACTTGGAATCGAGCTTGTATTTTATCATCAGGTCTGGATATTGCTTGATTTTTTCAGCTACCTGATAAATTTCTGCAAAATTGAAACGATGTTCTGGAATATCCTTATCTTTATAGGCTTCTTTTAACTCTAAGGTTGTGAGTTCTTTTGTTTTTGAAATCGCCATATCAAGGTCAAGCATTGCAGGCTCAATCTTTAATTGTTTTAAATCGGCAACCTTGATAATATCTTTCAATAAGAAATTGGCTGGCTTTATTTGTATCCATTTTTCCAATACATTTCCCCATACTGGTCTATACCACGGATTACCTGCAGGTGGCGGCGCATCCCATGAAAGGATAGCCCTTGCTTTAACCAAATTGGGAAGGGTGCATATACGCTTCTTAGAATCAATTTTAACTCTAAGGGCGTAAGAGAGCGGCTTAGCCTTATCCAGACAAACCTTATCCGTGTCAGGTATGTCATGGACATTGACGCTTGCAATCCCCACATCTTCGCTATCATCTGTAAAATCTCCGTCACCGTTCCAGTCTACAAAAAATCTAACATATTCAAAAGAACCTTGGGAGCAGAGGTTGCCACCATAACCATAAGGAAGCTTTACATCTATTATTGCTTCTAACAAATCCCTGTCGGGGTAAAAGCCTATACACTTGATCTCTTCATACTTTGTGTTGGAATTCATGGGCTTCAAAGGCTTAATCTTAGTCTCTGGAAATGTATCAAAGTAATTTGGATTTTCGATAATCAGCTTTTTAAACTCAGCCCTTTCTTTTTCTACATTAATTCCTTTTTCTTTTGTTTTCTCTTCCATAATTCGCATCCTCCTAATAAATTAGAGTCTGTTTATAAATGCCGATTTTCGCTTAAATCCGTCATTCCCGCAGTCTTTTGAGCGGGAATGACGGAATCCTTCAACAGTTCGGCTGATAAATCTTTAACATCTTGTTGTTGCCTGATATTTCTCGCCGGCAACAACAATTGGATTGAATAGACGCTATCCTATCACTTTCTTTTCGTTACTCGGTTATCTTGGCTTTGGTTTTTCTTTGGGAACGACTGAGTCGCTTATTATTTTTTTATCAAGTATCTTCAATATTAAGATACGAGATAGCCCCAGACACTTACTTTTCGGCTAACTGTGGCACGATTATAAACAAAAACCTCAACAAATGGCCCCGTCACTGGAAAGCGTGCTACATAGCTGCTAATGTTGTGAGGACTGCCATGCCATGTTCCCCTTCCAGACACTTCAATAAAATATGTGCTCTGCGGACTTGACAGATTAGCCTCAAGATTAACATAACGTCTCGCACCCATTGTTCCCTTTGCATCAAAAGCGAAAATCACACCAAGGTCAACCGGCGGTTCAACAGCTTCTTTTTGAGTAAACCTGATAAAGATATTGATATAACGGTAGCCGTCAATTTCTGTGTATGGTGGTATGCTAATTCCTATATTTGCGGGAATTTCATGATCTGTCATAAATTTCACTACCTTAGTGCAAGCAAGCATACAATTTTTTTCCATTTTTCATAACCTCCTTTTTAATTGTGCTAAACAAAATGTTACTAAATGTTGTAAATTAGTTATATCGGCAGCTCTTTCGTTTGAAATATAAGTAAAGCCTGCCGATTTTCGAAGGGTTTTAACGGCATCGTATATAAATCTATCGCTTTGCATTGTTGATTTTTTAATTTCTTCTTCTGCAAAAAACTACAATATTCTATGGCTTTTTGAAATCAGCACCAGCGGAAGTAAAAAGGATTCCCGGGTAAACGGAACCATCTCTATTACCAAATCTGACCCCCACGCTTATGCCAAGACCATAATTATATTGTAAGAGGCGGATCAATCACCCAAGCATTTGACGCGTCAATCCCCCCTGAATGATCACCAGATAAAGCAAGTCCATCGAATGTCTTTATCCTTTTTGCCCCATCATAAATATGGATATTTGTGACATCTACCCATGCAGATGTTTTGTAAAATACAAAAACCTTTATCAATTGAGGACGAATGTCATCCAGAATGACTGGTGTCGGCATAGGGAAGTGAAACCAATTTGTTTTATTCTCGTCTGATTCAAAATATTTCCCCCATCCAATAGGCTTCCCAAATTCTTCTACTTCCGAAATACTACGCAATCTTTTGCGCAACTCAACTTCTGCTATATTTCCATGCACCCATATTGCAGCTTTTAACGCCATAACATTTACCTCCTTTTGTTCTGCCTAATCTTTTAGAGGCCGCATTTACATTTGGTTTTAATTTGTTTTAATACGATTCTTTATACCTTGAACTCTCCAGTATCCACCCACTCCTTTTTCAGTAACGACCAGAAGTCTATGGCAAGCCCTTTCAGGACATACTCATAAGGCAGCCAGCCATAACCTGAGTCTCCCCATCCTGTACCCCATGAGTTTCTTATCAGCAGGGCGCCTGTTGTTTCCACTCCGCATTTACCGGCATTTTTGATTTTAATCTTGTCATCATATCCAACAGCAACGACAGCGTGCCCTCCTTCGATTTTATCGCCAGGGCACGGATACGGTATTTTTCCTGACTTGTCCACTTGAGCTATTGAGCTGTAAACTGTAAATCCAAACATGGAAGGGTGCCCTGCTGCAAGATAAGCCTTAATGCGGTTTAGTAGAACATCTTTAGGCGTTCCCGAAGGGTCATGCCTATAATACATAATAGCTTGATAATTCTGCGCAAATGCATAACAAAAGGCAGGTGGCTCTTTGTCGAAATCGGCTATTTTATAAGGCCAATAATCCTCGGGCGGGACGCCAAATAATACGAGGGCGCCCATTGTAGTCCGTAAAAAAGCACCGGTATCGCCAGTCCATTTAAGAAGATTGCGGGTTGCCTTGTAGAGAAATAGCCTTGAGGCATCAATATGTTTTCCAAAAGCCCTTTTTTCGTAATACTCAACTATCCCAACCCCTGCATGAGCAGTGCAGGAGCCGAGCGAACCCTGATTTTCTATAGAGGAACACCACGCCCTTAAATCAATAGACAAAGGTCCTTTGACTCCTGCTTTCACAACCTTTGTAGGGGTAAGTATTGTTCTTATCACCTCCTGCTCCTGAGTGTAATCCCTGAAATCTGGATAGTCTGGAAGCCAGCCCAAACCTATTGTTTCGACTTCACTGCTCATAAAACCTCCTTTTATTAGCCTCATGATTGAGACTTTTAAGATTAATATAAACCGATAACTTAATTAGAGACTGTTTTAAATGCCAAAATTAACCCCCGCCCTTGCTCTCCCCCTTAATGAGGAGGGTTGGGGAGGTGAGAATAAGTAGTTTATAAACTACAGTTATTTTTTCTATGCCCTTATCTCGTGCATGTCGTCATGCCAAAAATTTTTTAATCTTGCATACTGTGTCTTTTTGAAGGATTCTTGGTTTCCGCTTATAAAAACTGCGGGAATGAATGGTTTAAGGTAGAATCATATTTAAAAACAGTTCTTATTAGATGTTATCAATAAATAAATTTAATTACTTGACATTTTTCATTTTTTTTTTGATATATTTTGTTTTTTTATTAATACAATTTTCTTCATTTAACCCAAACATTCAAGAGCTTCGGTTCAGAAAGAATCAATGAACATATATCAGGCGGGATCTATAATCTACTGACAAATAATGGCGGACTTATTAATATCCAAGTCGAACAATTTTGTTGGCAAATTCTCGACAGCCGAGACGGCGGTCATAATCAATGGATGATTAATGATAATCTGTAGGATAGGCGTCCTGCCTGTCATTAGAGAAAATTATCTAAGAGAATCGCTCAATTTAGGTAATAGAGAATTAGGACGTAAAATACATTTAGCCATGGAAAAGGGAGCCGTATGCGGCATTAGGATAGAGTTAAAGCGTTTTTCTTACTAAGACTCATCTTTTTTTAGTCCATACTTTTTGATCTTTCTATAAAGTGTTACCATATTTATTCCTGCTCGTTTTGAAGCCTCATCTACATTTCCCCTATATTGCTGTAATAAGGACTTAAAAAAATCCCGTTCAAACTGGGCAAGGGCGGTATAGTATTCTCCAGCATCTGAATCTTCAGATTCTTTCACTTGAACCTTCACAAATTGTTCTATTGTATCGATATCTATATACCTATCGTTGCTCAGTGCATGTGCAGCGTCTATAACATTTTTAAGCTGCCTTATATTCCCTGGCCAATCAAATGCAACAAGAGCCTGCATTGCACCAGCGGTAAATCCGGCACAGTTTTTATTTAGTTTTTTGTTTTGTTGAGTAATAAAATAAGAAGCAAGCAAGGGGATATCTTCTATTCTTTCCCTTAAAGGCGGCAGATTAATGCTGAGACCGTTAAGCCTATAATAAAGGTCTTCCCTGAATTTATTCTCCTTAATTGCTAAGAGCAAATCCACATTTGTTGCGGATATGATTCTGACATCAACCTTTATGTTCTTATTGTCCCCAATGCGTCTAAGCTCTTTCTCCTGTAAGAATCTTAGGAGACCTTTTTGAGCATCCATGTTAAGGTTGCCAACTTCATCTAAAAATAATGTCCCCTCATTAGCGGATTCAATCAGTCCTGTTTTGTCTTCATCTGCTCCAGTAAAGGCACCTTTTTTATGTCCAAATAATTCGCTTTCAAGAAGATTTTGAGGCAGAGCGCCGCAATTTAAGGCAACAAAAGGTTTCTCCTTGCGCAATGAATTATAATGAATTGCCTGTGCTATCATTTCTTTGCCTGTTCCTGAATCACCTATGATAAGGGTCGGGATATCGGTAGGGGCAATTTTTTGGACTTTCTCCAAAACATCCTTGATGCCCTTAGATATACCAATGATATTCTCAAATCTAAATCTGCCGAGCAGCTCTTCCTTAAGTTTAATGTTTTCCCTGAGCAATGCATTGTTTTTCAGCACATTGTTCACTCTGAGCATCAGCTCTCCTGACTCAAAAGGCTTCAAAAGCATATCATCAGCCCCTTTTCTCAAAGCCTGTATAGAGATATCCAGTGTTGCATGAGCAGTTATGATTATTACCGGCATCGTGCGATTCATTCGTTTTATTTGCTCAAGAACCTCTATGCCGTCCATGCCGGGCATTTTAATATCTGATATTACAAGGGAATAATCACCGTTTTTAAACTCTGCCACCCCTCTATAAGGGCTGTTAAAGGCAACAACAGAATAACCATTGTCAGTTAAAATCGCCTCGATCAAAGCGCAAAGACCGGGGTCGTTGTCTATGATCATAATAGGAGCCAAATGTTGCATGTTTAATCTCTTTTCATTGGTAAACTTACTGTAATTTTAGTGCCGGCGCCCAAGGCGCTTTCTACATGTATAGTGCCAAAATGCTGTTTAATAATCTGTTTTGTAACTGCTAATCCGAGCCCAGTCCCTTTCCGTTTAGTTGTAAAAAAGGGCTCAAATATCCTCTCTAAGTCTTCTGGTGATATGCCCGTTCCGTTATCCTCAAAGATAATGTCTATAAAACCTTCTGCCCCAAAATCTGTCTTTATGATGAGCTGCCCGTCTTTTTTTATAGCTCCTGCCGAATTTATAATAAGGTTAATCGCAACCTGCTTAATTTGGTCTTCATCAAACATTATCAAGGGTATTTTCTCATTAAATTCCCTTATTATTTTAATATTTTGTATGTCGGGGTGATTAGATGCAAAGTTAATTATCTCATCTAATATGAGGTTAAGATTGTTCTCCTTAAAAATCGGTTCAGGGATTCTCGCAAAGTTTAGAAAATTTTCGATTATTTTTTTGCATCGCTGACTTTCCTTTTTCATTTCTTTAAGATATTTATAAGTAGGCTCATTTGTTGAGACCTTTTCTTCCATATATGATGCATATCCAAGTATTATACCGAGAGGATTGTTGATCTCATGGGCAACCTCGGATGCAAGGATACCCAGAGAAGCCATCTTTTGATTCTGATTAAGGGTTTTCTCCATCTCCTTCTGTTTTTCAAGAATTTCAACCATGCTATTGAAATTTTGAGCAAGCTCTCCAATTTCATCATGACTATTTATTGATATTCTCTCGTTTAGTTTGCCGCCCCTTATCTTTCTGACTACCCCCATCATATTTTTTATTGGCGCTGTTATAGTTGATGAAGCCCAAAATACAAGAATAATAGATACTATGATTGATATGAGAATGATAGATATCATATTGGTAAAGATGTAATTTTTTATAAGAGAAGCTTCATGATAAAACTCCGTTTCGTATGACCCCACAGCTATAATCCAACCCCACGGCTCAAAATATATATACCTGACAATCTTCATACGCGCCTCTTTGTCGTCAGGGTTTTTCCACGGGTAGCGTATCCAGCCATCCCTTTTTTCAGTCATTTCCTTTATAAAATGAAAACCGTCGAAATCGGTTGACTCATAAATATTATCACCTTCTCTTGCTGGATGAATAGTCAATGTGCCTGTTACATCCATACAGTAAATATATCCGGTTTTTCCAACCTTCTTGCTTTTTATTAGTCCTTTGAGATAGTCAAAAGATACCTTATCGGAATTAGGCGACCCAATATACATATTATGCGTTGTCAGAAGATCCCTTGTGAACTCAG
Source organism: Nitrospirota bacterium (assembly GCA_037445375.1). Taxonomy (GTDB): domain Bacteria; phylum Nitrospirota; class Thermodesulfovibrionia; order Thermodesulfovibrionales; family Dissulfurispiraceae; genus DYHD01. Next base: position 7,551 of record JBBIKS010000049.1, read on the forward strand.
CCATATGATCTAAATCAGCCATACTCGTTTCGGTTATGCCTTTATGTGCTTGATGAGTTGCGATAGAGCCAATAATGCTTCCAACGCTTATTATTAGTATAATAACGAGCGGCAGGACAAGAAAGAGTATCTTCCACTTAATCTTTAAGTCATCATAATGTAAAAAATGCCATTCCTTCATAATTTTAACTTTGTATTATAACACTCTATAGCATAATCAGTGAATTGGAATGCCTCAAATCCAGTAGGGTTAACATTATATAGAATTTCCAGATTCTATTTAGTTAGGGAGTACTTGTCGCTGTTTTGAGTGAGTAGAGATATTTTAGCCCCCTCTGCCCTTGTCGTAAAGGCGAGAGGTATTTTTGGGAATTCATAGAACAGGGATCGGTTGTCATACGCTTAAGCAAGATATGTTGCTCTCCTATTAGAACTGATGTTATTCTGGAAAGCTCACAAATCACAGAATAGGCAATATTAAAATTTAAGCTGATTCAACCTTATTTTCGAATATTAGAAGAGGTGTCTCCTTTTTCATTATAGTATCTTCATTGATTATACATTCAGTAACACCCTTGCTTGACGGAATTTCATACATGACATCAAGCATAATATCTTCTAATATTGCTCTCAAGCCCCTTGCCCCAGCCTTTTTCTGAACAGACTGTGCTGCGATAGCCTTTAAAGCCCCTTCTGTGAATTTAAGCTTAACCTTGTCAAGCAAAAGCAATTGCTGATATTGTTTAATAAGCGCATTCTTAGGTTCAGTCAGAATCTTAACAAGGGCTTTTTCATCAAGCTCATCCAATGCTGCAATAACCGGAAGTCTGCCGATGAACTCAGGTATCAAGCCGTATTTTAACAAATCCTCCGGCTCAACATGGCTGAGTATATTGCTTAGCCTAATGAGCTTCTGTTCATTAGACTTGTAATTGAACCCGATGTTTTTTTTGCCCTTTCTGCCCTCTATTATTTTATCGAGACCGACAAAAGCCCCGCCGCATATGAAAAGTATGTTTGTTGTATTGAGCTGGAAATATTCCTGCTGGGGATGCTTTCTGCCGCCCTGCGGGGGAATATTTGCTGCGGTGCCTTCGATTATCTTCAGCAAAGCCTGCTGGACACCTTCTCCCGATACATCTCGAGTTATGGAAGGGTTGTCTGACTTTTTGCTGATTTTATCTATTTCATCAATATAAATTATCCCGAGCTGCGCCTTTTCAATGTTGTAATCAGCGGTCTGCAGAAGTTTTAAAAGCACATTCTCAACGTCCTCCCCAACATATCCTGCCTCGGTCAGGGTTGTGGCATCTGCAATTGCAAAAGGAACATCAAGAAATCTTGCAAGTGTTTGAGCAAGAAGAGTTTTTCCAGTTCCTGTAGGGCCTATTAATAATATATTGCTTTTTTGCAATTCGACATCAATAATGGAACCGCTGAAAATTCTTTTATAGTGGTTATATACAGCAACAGAGAGAATCTTCTTGGCTCTTTCCTGCCCGATTACATAATCATCAAGAAATTTATGTATCTCGGCAGGCAATGGTAATTTTTTAGAAAAATTTTTTCTCGTAATGTTTTTATCCTGACTTATTATCTCATTGCAGAGACCGACGCACTCATCGCATATAAAAACCATTGGGCCTGCAATCAGCTTTTTAACATCTGCCTGCATCTTTCCGCAAAAAGAACACATTTCGTGCTCGCTATATGATTTTTTAGGCATCTATCCTCCTGATTATCGCTTTAAGTAAAATAAATAAAATCGCGGAAAAGGAACCATCAAAATGCCCTTTCCCGCAGATATAAAACAGGCAACTTAAATAAATGGAGCTTTGTTTCTCAATGCTCGTTATTACAATTCTTTTTTCATTTCCTTGACTGAAGATATTACCTCATCAACTATTCCATAATTCTTTGCATCATCTCCCGACATGAAAAAGTCCCTTTCTGTGTCAGCCTGTATCTTTTCAACAGGCTGACCTGAGTGATAGGCAAGAATGCCATTTAAGGTCTCCTTCATTTTCAATATCTCTTTTGCGTGTATCTCTACATCTGTAGCCTGACCATAAAAACCACCCATTGGCTGATGGATCATTACCCGTGAATTAGGAAGGGCAAATCTCTTCCCCTTAGTCCCTGCACATAGAAGAAGGGCTCCCATGCTTGCAGCCTGACCAATGCAATATGTTGAGATATCAGGCTTTACATACTGCATCGTATCGTAAATAGCAAGTCCTGCAGATACAGCCCCCCCGGGCGAGTTTATATATATGTGAATATCCTTTTCAGGATCCTCTGTCTGCAGAAAAAGTAGTTGGGCAATCACAACATTTGCAATATTATCGTTAATCGTTGTACCGATAAAGATAATCCTGTCCTTTAAAAGCCTTGAATATATATCATATACGCGTTCTGTTCTTCCCGTTTGTTCTATAACAATAGGAACTATGCTCATGGCTATTCTCCCTTTAGTGGTTCTGACTTGCTCAACAAGAGATCCATCACCTTTTGCTCATAAACAGAATATTTAATCGCATCTAAAGACCTATCCCTTGCGAAATAATACTTAATAACATCATCAGGGGAGATGCGATTGCTTTGAGCTATCTCAAGAACCTTTGCTTTCATCTCATCCTCTGTGATCTCTATTTTTTCTTTCTCGCCGATAATCTCCGTAATTATAAAGCTTCTTACGGTTCTTTCTGCATAAGGAAGCACTTCTTTCCGCAGTTCTTCTTCGGGGCGGTTATCATTTTTCATTGCCCTGATTTCAGCTATAAAATCGCTAATCTTTGCATTAAGCAGGCTTTCAGGAACCTCAAAATTATTAGCCTCAATAAGCTTATCTAAAATCTGTGAACATTTCAAGTTATTCGCCCTTTTAGACTTTGCAGACAGAAGAGATTCCTTTACCTTGTCTTTCAGTATATCCAAATTATCAAATCCGAGGTCAACAGCAAAATCATCATCTATCTGGGGTATATTTCTCCGCTTAATATCTCTGACAGTCATACTGAATTTCACGGTTTTCCCTGCATAAGGGGACTGCATATCCTCTGGAAAACTCGCCTGAAACTCGAATTCCTCCTCTTTTTTTCTATTTACTATAGCTTCATGAAACTCTTGGGGGTATGGCCCGCTGCCGATCTTCAAGATAACATCCTTACTAAGCGTTTCTTCAAAATCTGTTTTATAATCAACGGTTATAAGATCCCATGACATTGTAGCGTCATCAACGGTCTCGTATGAAGCTTTCTCTTCTGAGAGGTTCTTGAGGGTGTTTTCAACATCTTCATCAGTAACTTCTATAGGTACTTCAGTAACCTTAATACCTTCGTAAGCAATATTTTCAAGCTCAGGCCTAACCTCGATCATAAAGGTCATCGAAATGGGGGCATTTCTTAGGAAATCTGATGAATTTTCTATCACAGGCTGCGAAAGAGGCTTTAACCCAGCTTCCTCTATAGCCTTCTGATAATATTCTGGAATCAGTTTTTCCAGAACATCAGCCTCAACGCTTTTGCCATATTTCTTTTCAATAATTGAAATTGGTGTTTTGCCACGCCTAAAGCCCGGAACCTGAGACTTTTTTTGAACTTCTAAGAGCGACTGCTGAATATTTGATTCGATAATCTTTGCCGGTATCTCTATTATGAGCCTTTTTTTGGTTTCAGAAATGCCTTCAACTGCCTTTAACAATATAGCCTCCTGCGAGTTAATATATTTTTATCATGTATTGAGCAACAAGATTTTAAACTACGCCATTATACCATCGAGTCGGCATAAAAATAGTCAATCTGTCAATATTTTTACCTTATAATTGAATGTCCTGCGAGAGTTGTATTATTTTTTATTTTATCCTTTTCAAACAGATACTTAAGTGTAAAATTAATGTTATTACTTTGTCAATTAAGCTATTTTCTCAAAATAAAACAAACTCGAGTTGACAATTTAAAAGCAAAATGTGTTATTTTATATGGTATTGGGGCTGTAGCTCAGTTGGGAGAGCGCTTGAATGGCATTCAAGAGGTCGACGGTTCGATCCCGTTCAGCTCCACTAAGTATTATCAGTGTTTTTATTTATAGTCAGTTATAGCAAAGCCCTAACCGCCATAAAATCGTAATAAATCATTTAATTTTAGCTTCGATAAAACGATTTTTTTCTGTACTCAAACCATCCAATTTTTTCACTGCCTCAACTTTGTGAGAAGGAGCTAAGTGTGCATAAAGTAATGTCATAGCAGTTCCTTCACTGTAGTTATAGCCATGCCTGACATTACGAGATGACTTGCGAATATTTGCCTTAAGTCGTGGAGTGGAATAATGAAACCCTCAATTCAGAGTTTATAACCGTTTTTAGGTTATAATTAAAAATGCGTGGACTGAATGAAGCCTTCATTGGATTAAAAAATGTTGGGATATATCCCAATGGCATAATTATGCTCTCAATCGTTGTCCTTCTTTCAATCCTTATACTTTTATCTATTAGAAAATTATATTTTAGATTAATAACTAAATGGCTTCGGGAGTCTGGCTTAGATATTAGCGAAATCTTAGCATCTTCAATAAAAACCCCAACGATACTTGGGGAGTTATCTCGCTATTTTACGCTGATTTGCAGTGTTCAGGAATTCAATCCTTAAAATACTGCTAAAGCTGCATTGAGTAAACGAATTTTAGAGCGATTTATGGAAGAGGGTATTGAGATTCCTTTTTCTCAGAGGTTAAGAAATAAGGAGGCATGATGGTAAGACATGATGTAAGTCTTTTTACAGATTATGATATCTATATATTTAAACAGGGTAAGCATTATAAATTATATGAAAAATTGGGCTCTCATATGCTCTCTATTGATGGTGTGGAGGGAACATATTTTGCTGTCTGGGCGCCAAATGCAGAAAAGGTCTCTGTAATAGGTGATTTCAATCACTGGGATTCAGGGAGGCATCCACTTGGCGCAAGATGGGATGGGTCGGGCATATGGGAATGTTTTATCCCCGGCATCGGGAAAGGAACGATATATAAGTATCACATAACATCCAGATTTTCTGGTTACCGTGTGGATAAGGCAGACCCTTTTGCATTGTATAGTGAGGCTTTGCCCGGCAAATCATCAGTCGTCTGGGATACCAATTATAATTGGGAAGATCAGGAATGGATGTCTGCAAGACATAAAAATAACTCATTGAACTCCCCTATCTCAATATACGAAGTGCATATCGGTTCGTGGCGAAGGGTCACTGAGGATGGAAATAGATTTTTAACTTATAGGGAAATTGCTGTCCAACTTGCCGATTATGTTAAGTATATGGGCTTTACTCATGTCGAATTTCTCCCTGTAATGGAACACCCATTTTATGGTTCTTGGGGCTACCAGATCACGGGTTACTTTGCTCCTACAAGCAGATATGGCGCCCCGCAGGATTTTATGTGGTTAGTTGAGTATCTGCATAAAAATGGAATCGGGGTAATTCTGGATTGGGTGCCCTCACATTTTCCTGATGATATTCACGGACTTGTTTATTTTGACGGAACCCATTTATATGAACATGAAGACCCAAGAAAAGGCTTTCATCCAGATTGGAACAGCTATATATTTAATTACGGTAGAAATGAAATAAAGGCGTTCTTAATCTGTAGTGCCATGTTCTGGTTGGAAAAATATCATATTGATGCCATAAGGATAGATGCTGTTGCATCCATGTTATATCTCGATTATTCAAGAAAAAAGGGGCAATGGATACCTAATAAGTTCGGAGGAAGGGAGAATCTTGAAGTTATAAATTTCTTAAAACAGCTAAACTTATTAATCTATAGGGAATATCCAGATGTGCAGACTATAGCCGAGGAGTCAACATCATGGCCTATGGTCTCAAGACCTCTATATGTAGGCGGGCTTGGGTTTGGTCTTAAATGGAATATGGGCTGGATGCATGACACTCTGCATTATTTCTCACTTGACCCTGTGTTTCGTAAATACAACCATCAGCAACTAACCTTCAGCATCTGGTATGCCTTTTTCGAGAATTTTATCTTAACCCTCTCACACGATGAGGTTGTTTACGGCAAAGGTTCTCTTTTGGCAAAAATGCACGGCAATGAGTGGGAAAAGAGGGCTAATCTGAGGTTATTATTCGGATATATGTATGGGCATCCTGGCAAAAAACTGATATTTATGGGCGGGGAGTTCGGTCAATACAAGGAATGGAACCATGATGTGAGCCTTGACTGGCATCTCCTTCAGTATCATTCCCATCAGGGCATACACAATTGGATTAGAGACCTGAATCACTTTTATAGAAATGAGTCCGCCCTTTATGAATTAGATTTTCAGGCGGATGGCTTTCGATGGGTTGATTTTAGGGACTGGCGGCAGGGCACTATAAGTTTTGTCAGGAGAAACCGGAATAATGATGAGATACTCGTGGTTTGCAACCTGACTCCTGTGCCAAGATATAAATATCGCATCGGCGTTCCTCGTGATGGGATATGGGTGGAAATGCTTAATAGTGATGCATCTTGCTACGGCGGAAGCGGTCATGGTAATTTCGGACAAATAGCAGCAGAACCTATGCCGTTTCATGGGTATAATCAGTCATTGTCATTAACTTTGCCGCCTTTGGGGGTTCTTTTTTTAAAGCAGGCAGCAGGGTAGTGTAAAAATGCACACATTTATAAATCAAATTTGAACATGTCAGTTAGTGTTGCGTCAATCAAGAAATGTCATCTCGACCGTAGGGAGAAATCTAAGACTTCTCAGTCGTGAAGACTCCTTCAAAATGACAGGGTATCTATTTAGTGTCTGACCCCCAAAAACCCTGCTCTCCGCAGTCAGAGGGGAGGGATCGGCTGTCATGTGGTTGCTGACAAAGTCGCTCAATTTAGGCAATAAACTTATGACTACTTTTTCTCTTCAAGCACAATCTTGTGCTTAAGTAGGGAGATTTCCCTCAGGAAGCCGTCAAAGGTCTTCTGTTCGCCAAAAAGGTTTCTTAAAAATATCTTGTCCCCCTCTGGAATGAGAAGATCCACATTTTCTAAATATAGCTCTTCCTGACCGTTTCTGTTTATATAAACATTGGCTTCACACATTTTTTTCCTCCATAATTCTTTTGATTAAATGATCTATAAGGTGAGGCAGCGGCTCTTTGGCGGCTGCCATTATCTCAACTCCTTCCTGATTGAGCGGGAGAAGAAATTTTTTTGCTGGAGAGGATGATATTGCCTCCGCTATTTCAGGGGTTAGCTCCCCTAAAAAACCGTTTGAAAGAAGTATGCTGAGCGGGCCTGCTATTATATCAACCTTGCCGGCATTAAGGATGATTGCGTTTTCTCCTGTAGCGCCTTTATTTGCCCTCGATTTCATCATAGAAGAAGTTGCGGTAGAGTTGGTTCCAAGTGCTATTATTTCAAAGGATTCCCCAAATTCTTCTTTTAGCCGTTTGATTATAAGACTGCCTATTCCACCGCCCTGCCCGTCTATTACTGCTATTTTTTTCATTATTTAAGTATAGAGACAGGTTTTATCCTATGTCAATATGATTTCAATATTTAATGGTCATGTTATAATTACTAAATGCTTGAAGTCCTTAAGATTTTATTCATTTTCATAACTATTCTCTTTCTGATCAGGCTCAAATGGAATATAGGCTATGTGCTAATGATTGCATCGGGGCTTTTGGCTATATTGTACATGATGCCTCTGAATGCTATCCTTTCAACTATCAAATTAACCTTTGCAGATCCTGTCACGATCAAGCTTTTCTTTGCCCTTACTTTAATAAGGGCTTTTGAGATTATCTTGAGAGAAAGACAAGTTCTTGCACGAATGACAGAGGCTTCACGAACTCTTCTTAGGAAAAAAAAGGCGGTTATTATTTCCATGCCTATGTTAATAGGGCTTCTGCCTTCTTTAGGAGGAGCCTACTTTTCTGCTCCTATGGTTGAGGAAGCCACGAAAGGATTGAAGATGACGCAGGAAGAGAAGGGATTTATCAACTATTGGTTCAGACATCCCTGGGAGTTTATCTTACCCCTTTATCCTGGCATTCTGCTTGCCGCAGCGTTGAGCCATATTGAACTAAGATCGCTTATCCTTACAAATATAACTTATTCTGTTTTGATTATTATAACCGGCTTTATTCTAAGCATGAGGGGCGTTGAAGGGGAGTTTAAGCAGAAAGCAGATAAAACCATAGGGTCAATTCTGAACCTTAATCATCCCTATTGGAGTTTTGTTCCTTTGGCGTTTATTTTATCGATGGTAGCGATTTTAGGGGTAGACCTCCATTATTCATTGGGGATTGCAATTTTACCTCTACTGATTTTTTATAAATATAAAATCTACGACATTTTTAGAGTTTTCAAACACGGTTTTGCCGTTGAGGTTATAGTTCTAATATTCGGAATTATGCTGTTTAAGATGACTATGGACAATTCCGGTGCTGTGAGTCAGTTAAGCAAATATTTTGCGGAAACTGGAATGCCTGTTCTGCCTGTATTAGTAATTTTGCCTTTTATTACGGGCATTCTGACTGGAATAACAGTTGGTTTTGTCGGCACGACATTTCCGTTGCTAATAAGTATAGCCGGAGGGGCTCATCTCAATCAGATGAGCCTTGCTTTTGCGGCAGGATTTATCGGTGTATTGCTTTCCCCTGTGCATCTCTGCCTTGTTCTTACAAGAGAGTATTTCAAGGCTGATATGTGGGGAATTTACAAAAGAATCATCCCCGGTTGTTTAGCGATTCTATTATTAGCCTTGGTTTTATATCATACCTTGTGATTAGGAGATTATTTAATGTCTGTTTTTAAACTCTATCGCCTTATATTACAGATAGATTACATAGTTTTATGATGAAGATCAAAAAGCAGCATAAGTAAGTAAGAATGGGTATGAAAAAATATTTAATGACTTAAAGCTTAAATTTGGCAGTCCGAACTGGGCATTAGTCCCAGGGTTAGCATTAATCGGCATAGGGAAGAACAGCGAGGTAGGGAGGCAGGACAGTCCGATGGTAGAGCAGATAGTGAGAGCTGCTTTTTACAAAGAGATAAAGAAACAAGATTATCGTGAACTTGAGTATGCGCAGCATGACTATATAGTATGCATTGCATTTATTAAACTTGATGGGAGGAAGCCGTTTTCATTTGAGTTATTCCACAAATACATATCTATAGATAAAGGGCGAGTCATTGAAGAAGTTCAAGGCTGGGATAAACAGTATAATGATGCAAGAAGCCAAAGTAGAAGTCGGCAAGAGCATAAAGACAGACAGCACAGTAGTAGAGACTGACATACATTATTTTACGAATAACGAACTGAAGAAAACCAAAATATATCTGCCGGCTTGCTGTGTCTGTTATAAAAATTGCGAGTTTATAAACAGACACTAAATAAAAAAACAGAGGGCAGGCTGAGAATTTCAACAAGGAATTGAATGGTGGATTTGAGATGCAGAGAATGCCTTGGGGCAGACAGGGGCAAATGCATTGTTTTTCAGGAAAAAAACCTTGAAATTGCCTAAGCATAGGGTTATAGAATTTCTAAATCGGCTTGACAGGCTTGACAGCAGAATGTAACGCCAAAATGATAATGTCCTATACTGCCAAAATAGAAATGTCCTAT
>JBBIKS010000050.1:0-16759 GCA_037445375.1 Nitrospirota bacterium
TAAGGGAAGGCGGAAGGACAGTCGGCGCCGGAGTAGTTACAGAGGTAATGGAGTAATTTATGAGAGATATCATACTTTTTCAGTGTACAGAGTGTAAGAACAAAAATTATTCGAGCATGAAGGATAAAAAAAATACTCCTGATAAATTAAATTTAAAAAAGTATTGCAGGCACTGTAGAAAACATACAGCCCATAAGGAGATAAAATCCTGATTTATTGTAATTTGTTTGTTAGTTATGCCTTATTTTATGCTGAGCGAAAAAAAGAAGCAAGCATTTGCATAAGTCTTTTGCATACTGTGTAAGAGGAAAGTTATTTACAAGAATAAAAAAATACTCAGAAGGCCAGTAGCTCTAACGGCTAGAGCATCGGACTCCAAATCCGAGGGATGGGGGTTCAAATCCCTCCTGGCCTGTATTTAATCAATGCTTTATATTCTGCCCCGATTCAAGGAGTAATAATGGTAGAAAAGGTAAAAAATTTCGTTACTGAAGTTAAAATTGAAGCAAAAAAAGTCAATTATCCTACTAAAGATGAACTTATCGGTTCTACATGGGTTGTGGTAATTACGGTTATCATAATAGCTATCTTTTTGGGATTGATTGATTTTGGGCTTTCAAGAGTTATTAAGGTTATTGTAAGGTAAATAAATGTCAAAAAAATGGTATGTTGTGCATACATATTCAGGCTATGAAGAAAAAGTCAAATCCTCAATAGAAGAAAAGGTAAGATTAAATAACCTTGATGAAAAGATAACAAAGCTAATAATACCGTCTGAGAAGATAATCGGATTAAAAGGGAAAAAAAAGATAGACAGAGGAAAGAAATTTTATCCGGGCTATATTCTTGTGGAAATGGAGCTTGATGATGAAACATGGTATCTTATCAAAAATACGCCGAGGGTGACAGGTTTTATTGGTAAGACAAGACCGGTTGCCCTTACAGAAGATGAGATAGACATAATATTAAATCAAATAGAAAAAGGTCCTGCTCCTGCCGTTAAAAGCCGGTTTGAGAAGGGCGATAATGTGAAGATTATTGAAGGTCCGTTCAGCAGTTTTATAGGCTATGTTGATGATGTTGATTTAGACCACTCGAGATTGCGAGTAATGGTCAGCATTTTTGGAAGACAGACTCCCGTAGAACTCGCTTTTTTTCAGGCAGAAAAGACATAGAAAAATTTCTGTTTTGTTAGTATATTGACATATTAATCTGGAATTCTAACAAATCAGAAAAAATGGCTGACGGAGAGGCTATATCAAAACAGCAAGAATGCTGATTAATTTATGAATTAATTATATAAAGTTTCATCGAAGGTATGGAGGATTTAAATGGCTAAAAAAGAAGTAGTAGCTCAGGTTAAACTTGTTATTCCTGCAGGAAAGGCTAATCCTGCACCTCCTGTTGGCCCGGCACTTGGTCCTCATGGCATTAATATAATGGAGTTTTGTAAGCAATTTAATGCGCAGACGCAAAGCATGGGGGATACGCTTACACCTGTAGTATTAAGCATATATAACGACAGGTCTTTTACATTTATTCTCAAAACCCCGCCAGCTTCAGAACTTATCAAAAAAGCCTCAGGCATTATCAAAGGTTCAAATAATCCGAGTAAAGATAAAGTCGGGGCAATAACCAGTTCTCAAATCGAAGAGATTGCAAAAAAGAAACTTCCAGATCTTAATACATCGTCTCTTCAATCTGCAATAAATATTGTGAAGGGAACCGCTAAAAGTATGGGCGTGGAAATAAGGGATTAAGGAGCAAGAGGATGGGCAAAAAACTTAATGATATCAAGCAAAAGATTGAACTGACAAAAGACTATTCTATAGATGAAGCAATATCTTTGATAAAGGAAAACTCTTTTGCCAAGTTTGACGAAACAGTTGATGTAGCAGTAAATCTGGGTGTAAATCCTAAAAAATCCGACCAGATGGTCAGGGGAACGGTAGTGCTTCCAAACGGGACTGGCAAGAAAGTAAGGGTTTTGGTTTTTGCTAAAGGAGAAAAGGAAAGAGAAGCTTCAGAAGCAGGGGCAGATTATGTGGGAGCTGAAGATCTTGTTGAGAAGATACAGCAAGGCTGGCTCGATTTTGATAAGGCAGTCGCTACCCCCGATCTGATGGGAACCGTTGGAAAATTAGGCAAAATACTCGGACCAAGAGGCCTTATGCCAAACCCTAAATTGGGGACTGTAACATTCGAAATTGCAAAGGCAGTAAAAGAAATCAAGGCAGGCAAGGTTGAGTATAAAGTTGAGAAAGGCGGCATTGTTCACATACCAATCGGCAAGGCTTCCTTTGATAAGGAAAAACTTCTTGAAAACGCACTTGCGGTATTGAAATCCATAATACGAGCAAAACCGGCAACATCTAAGGGAAGATATATTCGCAAGATTACTATGACATCTACTATGGGTGTTGGCATAAAAATTGATATACAAAAACTAAAGATTGTTTAATTAACAATTTTTAGTTTTTGTATATTATTATTACTTTTAAGCAGGCTTTGCCTGTAAAGAGATAATGTCAGAGACCGTAGGCAGGAAGACAAGCAGAGTTTTGTCTGACTTTAATTGGTTATCATAAGTGATAAGATTATGAATATCAGTAAATTGAAGCAACAGTTTCATTGGAATTTATGATCTTTGAAAATACTGAATAAACCAACCTACCGAGACAGTTATATAAAAATTTTTAACCTAATTTAAGCGATTCTTCACCCAATACCTTATGATAGTTTGCACTATAAGGGGATATGTTGCTGCCTTAAAAATAGGGCATGGCTTTAGCCGTGCTTAAAGAAATCGCTCAACTTATGTTCAAAATAATTATCTTTAATAGACTGTTCAATAATACGGCCTCTGGGAAAGGAGGAATAATCTGATTACCAAAAAAAAGAAGTCCAAACAGATTGAGGAGATATCCGAGAGATTCTCAAGGTCAAAGGCAATTGTTTTTACCGAATACAAGGGGTTAACAGTTGCAGAAATTTCAAGACTTAGAATGCAAATGAAGGAAGCAGATGCGGAGTATAAAGTTGTAAAAAATACGCTTATCAATATTGCTGCAAAAGGTACACCTGTTGAATCCGCAAAGAATTTTTTTATTGGTCCTACCGGTATAGCCTTCGCTTATGGCGATCCCTTAGATATGGCAAAGAAGATTCTTGAGTTTTCGGCAAAAAATGATAAATTCAAGATCAAAAGTGGAATTATCGAAGGACGGCTATATTCAATTGAAGATATAAAAGCTGTCTCAGTGCTGCCATCCAGAATAGTGCTTCTTGGGATGCTCGGTGGGGCTTTGCAAGCTCCTATGGCTAATTTAGCCTTTTCACTAAGTGCAACAATAAATCAGTTTGCTCATGCTTTAGAATCGCTAAAGAATAAAAAAGAACAAAGTGGAGGAAATTAAATGTCTATAACAAAAGAAGATGTTTTTAAATTCATTGATAATATGACCATTCTTGAAATGTCTCAGTTTATCAAAGAATTTGAAGAAAGATATGGAGTAACGGCGGCAGCTCCTATAGCAGTTGCTGCTGCCCCAACCGCTGCTGCAAGTGTCGCTAAAGAAGAAGAAAAAACGAGTTTTGATGTAATTTTGCAGGCAGCAGGCGAAAAGAAGATACAAGTCATTAAGGTTGTCAGAGAATTGACGTCACTCGGACTTAAGGAAGCAAAAGACCTGGTTGACGGAGCTCCAAAGCCCGTAAAAACTGGGTTAACAAAGGAAGAAGCGGATGCAGTGAAGTCCAAACTTGAGGCAGAAGGAGCAAAAGTAGAAATTAAGTAAAATTGAGCAGGTGGTTAGTGATTTTTTAGGTCACCGAAAAAGAGATAACATTTTGTTGCTGGTAGAACAGTCTTTAATGGAGGTGTTTTTTGCACCATTATTATAATGTTCCACTTACAGCCATTTAAAATACATGACGGTAACAAGTCTCTTTATATCCGGTACCTAATAGATCATTAACCACTTGACTTTTTTTAAAGGAGTTACATGACAGAATTTCCAAGACAAAGGCAGAATTTTGGCAGGGTATTGCCAGTATTAGATGTCCCATATCTTATTGAGTTTCAAAGAAAGTCTTTTGATAGATTCTTGCAAAGCGATACCTATCAAGAGGATAGATTAAATGAGGGGTTACAGGCGGCGTTCAATAGTGTTTTCCCTGTGACTGATTATAATGACAACTCCTCGCTGGAGTTTATCAACTATAACATTGGTGAGATCAAATTTAGACCGAATGAATGTCTTCAAAAAGGGTTGACATATTCAGCCCCGCTGAAAATAAAAGTAAGATTAAATCTATGGGAAAAAAGTGAGGACAATAAAAAATTACTAAAGGAATCAAGAGAACAAGATGTATATGTGGGTGACTTGCCTATTATGACTGATACCGGCAGTTTCATCATCAATGGGGTTGAGAGGGTAATTGTGAGCCAGCTTCATAGGTCTCCTGGAGTATATTTTGCCCCTGATAAAGGCAAAACCCATATAAGCGGCCGTCTTCTCTATATGGCGAGAGTCATTCCCGTAAGAGGTTCATGGCTTGATTTTGAGTTTGACTCAAAGGACATCCTTTATGTGCGAATTGATAGACGCAGAAAACTACCTGCAACTGTTGTTCTCAAATGCCTTGGATATTCCGACGAAGAACTTCTTAAGATATTTTATCCTGTTGAAGAAATAAAAATAATAAACAGCGATACTTTCATAAGACCTGTAAGTGATGTGCTTATTGGAATCAGAACAAAAAATAATATAATGTCTCCGGATACCGGCGAGGTAATAGTTAAAGAAGGCGGCAAAATAACAAAGCATGCATTAAAAAAACTTGAGGTTGCCGGCATTAAAGAAATTCCGATAATAAAAAATGAAATAGTTGGGAGAATAACCCTTAAAGATATTATTGATCCGAATACTGGTGAGGTAATACTTGATGGAAATAAAGAAATCACCGAAGAAAATTTAGAAACAATACTATCGTTGAATATCAAGAACATGCAGCTTCTTTTTATTGACAATGTTAATTATTTATCGTCTTTCAGAGAGACACTACTTATGGATAAGGTAACATCCAAAAAGGAGGCATTAAAAGAAATTTATAAAAAACTCAGACCTGGAGAGCCAGTAACGGAATCAGCAGCACTTGAACTCTTCAACGGTCTATTTTTTGACCCAAAGAGATATGACCTATCTTCAGTAGGAAGACTAAAAATAAATGAAAAACTTGGACTTGATACCCCACTTGATCTGAAGGTTTTAAACAACAGGGATATTATTGAGATTGTTCGTTATCTCCTTAATCTTAGAACAGGTAAGGGCGATATTGATGATATCGATCATTTGGGGAACCGCAGGATAAGAGGCATCGGGGAGCTTTTGGAAAACCAGTTCAGGATAGGGCTTGTCAGAATGGAAAGAACCATAAAGGAAAAAATGAGCCTTACCGACCTGGATATGGCGATGCCTCATGACTTGATTAATGCAAAACCTGTAATGGCTTCAATCAAGGAGTTTTTTGGTTCAAGTCAATTGAGTCAGTTCATGGATCAAACAAATCCTCTGTCCGAGATAACACATAAAAGAAGGCTTTCTGCCCTTGGTCCAGGAGGCTTGACACGAGAAAGGGCCGGGTTTGAGGTTAGGGATGTTCATACTACACATTATGGCAGAATCTGTCCGATAGAAACCCCTGAAGGTCCAAATATCGGCCTTATAACATCTCTTGCAATATATGCAAGAATAAATGACTTCGGTTTTATCGAGGCTCCTTATAGAAAAGTTGTCAATGGCAGCGTAACCAACGAAATATTTTATTTGTCCGCATTAGAGAGCGAAAAATATCTTATTGCAGAAGCCACATCCCATATGGATAAAGAAGGCAATCTCATTGGTGAGGTTGTCTCTGCGAGAATCGCCGGGGATTTCAAGATGGATAAGGTTGAGAATGTTCAGTTTATGGATGTTTCTCCAAAGCAGATTATAGGCATATCGGCATCTTTGATTCCTTTTTTGGAAAATGATGATGCTAATAGGGCTTTAATGGGATCCAATATGCAAAGACAAGCAGTGCCTTTGTTGAAGCCCGAGGCGCCTTTGGTAGGGACGGGAATTGAATATGTAGCGGCAAGAGATTCCGGTTGGCTCGTTACCGCTAAACGAGCCGGAATTGTTGAAAGTGTTGACTCTAATAGAATTGTGGTAAGAGTCACTGAGCCTGTGGAAGGTTTTAATATAGTTGATATATACGATCTCATAAAATTTAAACGTTCCAATCAAGGCACCTGTATGAATCAGAAGCCTGTTATAAATATCGGCGATGAGGTAGTAAGAGGGGGCATCCTTGCAGACGGACCCTCTACAGATTATGGGGAGCTGGCTCTCGGACAGAATGTCCTCGTTGCTTTTATGCCGTGGGGAGGATATAACTTTGAAGATGCTATGCTATTGAGCGAAAAACTTGTAAAGGATGATGTTTTCTCCTCAATCCATATAGAAGAGTTTTATATCGAAGCCCGCGAAACTAAACTTGGCTCTGAAGATATCACCAGAGATATCCCGAATGTTGGCGAGGAGGCGCTTAAAGACCTCGATGAAAGCGGAATAATCAGAATTGGAGCGGAGGTAAAGGCAGGGGACATCCTTGTCGGCAAGGTTACACCAAAAGGGGAAACTCTTTTAACCGCTGAAGAAAAGCTTTTGAGGGCAATTTTTGGAGACAAAGCTGAAGAAGTCAAAGAAAGCAGCTTGTATGTTCCTCCGGGTATAGAGGGAACTATTGTAGATGTGAGAGTTTTATCAAGGAAAGGCATTGAAAAAGACGGAAGAACTAAGAGCATAGAAACTGAGGTTATTAAAAAACTACAAAGGGACATTGAAGAAGAGATCAGGCTACTGAAAGAGGAGAAGGAATCTAGAATTAAAAAACTCTTTCTCGGACAAAAACTATTAGATGATATAAGAGACCTTCAAACAAAAGAAATTATCTGCGCAAAAGGCAAAAAATTGACTGATAAAAATTTGCAAGAGATAAAAGAAATAAATCTCCTCTTGAAGGCAAAGATCAATGATATAGGGATAAAATCAAACATTGAGGAAATTAGCGGAGAAATTAATAACTATATCCGCAAGATTGAAAAACAGTATCTTGAAAGAATTGAAAGATTAAAAAAGGGTGATGAATTGCCGCCCGGCGTTAACAAGATTGTAAAAGTGTTTATTGCTATGAAAAGAAAGATACAAATTGGCGATAAAATGGCAGGCCGTCATGGAAATAAGGGGGTTGTATCAATAATTTTACCAGAAGAAGATATGCCCTATTTGCCTGATGGCACCCCCATTGATATCGTATTAAACCCGCTTGGTGTTCCGTCAAGAATGAATGTTGGGCAAATATTAGAGACACATCTTGGTTGGGCAGCCAAGGCTCTTGGCTTATATTTCGCTAATCCTGCTTTTGAGGGGTTAAAAGAGTTTGAGATAAGAGAACTATTGAAAAAAGCTGACCTCCCTCCATCGGGGCAGACTATTCTTTTTGATGGCAGAACAGGTGAACCATTCAAGCGTCCCGTAACAGTAGGTTATATGTATATGCTTAAACTGCATCATCTGGTTGCTGACAAGATTCATGCTCGTTCTATCGGTCCCTATTCATTGGTTACTCAGCAGCCTCTCGGAGGGAAAGCTCAGTTTGGCGGGCAGAGACTAGGAGAAATGGAGGTTTGGGCTTTGGAGGCGTATGGTGCTGTCTATACACTTCAAGAATTCCTGACAGTAAAGAGTGATGACATTACAGGAAGGTCGCACATGTATGAAGCTATAGTGAAAGGTGATCCTGTTTTGGAATCAGGCGTGCCGGAGTCTTTTCATGTATTAATAAAAGAACTCCAGAGTCTTTGTCTCGATGTGGAGCTTCTTGAAAAGAAATTCAATACGGAGGATTAAATTGACTGAAGACATTTTTCAGAAGCCAAAAAAACTAAATAATTTTCAGGCTATAAGAATAAAGCTTGCTTCCCCAGAAAGAATAAGGGAGTCGTCTTATGGAGAGATCAAAAAGCCTGAAACTATAAATTACAGGACTTTCAAGCCCGAACATGAAGGTTTGTTTTGTGCAAAAATATTCGGGCCAACCAGAGACTGGGAGTGCCTTTGCGGAAAGTATAGGAGGATGAAGCACAGAGGCGTTATATGTGATAAATGCGGCGTAGAAGTAATTCAGTCCAAGGTCAGAAGAGAAAGAATGGGACATATAGAGCTTGCTACTCCTGTTGCGCATGTATGGTTTCTCAGAGGTGTCCCAACCAGAATTGGGACTCTCCTTGATATGGCCATAAGACATTTAGAAAAGGTTTTATATTTCGAAGATTATATTGTAATTGACCCCGGTGATACTCCCCTGAAAACTAAGGAACTGCTTTCTGAAGAAGAATATAGAAGCAATATTGCGGAATACGGCAACAGGTTTAATGCTGGAATGGGTGCAGAAGCGGTTAGGGAATTGTTAAGGCGGGTTGACTTGGCAATACTATCTAATGAACTTAAGACAAAGATTGAATCAGCTACATCCATCGGTATGAAAAAGAAGCTGACAAAGAGACTAAAAATAGTAGAGGCATTCATAAAGTCTGGAAATAAGCCTGAATGGATGATACTCGATATAATTCCAGTTCTACCTCCGGACTTGAGGCCTCTTGTTCCATTAGATGGTGGCCGTTTCGCAACATCTGATCTTAATGATTTATATAGAAGGGTAATAAACAGAAATAATAGACTGAAAAGATTAATTGAACTAAAAGCGCCCGGCGTAATAATCAAGAATGAAAAGAGAATGCTTCAGGAAGCAGTAGATTCCCTTTTTGATAATAGCAAGAAGGTTAAATCACTTAAGGCAGGAGCGAAACGCTCATTAAAATCACTGAGCGATATGATTAAAGGCAAACAGGGTCGTTTCAGGCAAAACCTGCTCGGTAAAAGGGTTGATTATTCGGGCCGTTCTGTGATTGTTGTGGGGCCTGAGCTTCGCCTTAACCAGTGCGGCATCCCAAAAAGCATGGCTCTTGAGCTTTTTAAACCATTCGTTTTCAATAAACTTGAAGAAAAAGGCTCGGCAAATACGATTAAGCAGGCAAGAAGACTGGTTGAAAAGGAAAAACCGGAGGTATGGGATGCATTAGAAGAAGTAATTCAAGAACATCCTGTTCTTCTTAACCGTGCTCCAACCCTTCATAGATTGGGTATTCAAGCATTTGACCCAGTATTGGTTGAAGGAAAGGCTATACAGCTTCATCCGCTTGTATGCACTGCTTTTAATGCAGATTTTGACGGCGACCAGATGGCTGTGCATGTTCCGCTCTCAATTGAAGCGCAGATAGAAGCAAGGGTACTAATGATGTCAATCAATAACCTTCTTTCTCCTGCCAATGGAAAACCAATTGTAGTACCATCGCAGGACATGGTTTTAGGAATTTACTACCTTACAAAACAAAAGACAGGAGCAATTGGCGAGAATAAGCTCTTTTCAGATCCAGAAGATGTGCTTCAGGCATATTATTCAGGTGTTGTAGAAGAACACGCAAAAATAAGAGTCAAGATAAACGGTGAGGTTGTTGAGACAACCACTGGCAGGATTATCTTCAAAGAGATACTGCCTCAGAATATTCCTTTTTCGGCTATTAATAAAGAATTAACCAAGAAAGAATTAGGAAAACTAATAGAGTATATACATAATTTTTCCGGCAAAAGAGAGACTGTTGTCTTTTTAAACAATCTTGAAAAGTTAGGGTTCCAATACGCAACCTTAGCCGGTATTTCCATTTGCATAGATGATATGCATGTGCCTTCACGGAAGCCTGAGCTGATAAAAGAGGCAGAGCAGGAGGTAATGGAGGTGCAAAGACAATATTCTGAAGGGTTGATAACACAGGGTGAAAGGTATAACAAGGTTATAGATATCTGGGCAAATGTTACTGAGAAGGTCGCTGATGAAATGATGAAAGAACTCGGAGCTGAAGAAGGCACTTCTTTTTCTGAGGAAATTCTGAAGGAACGAAGGTCATTTAACAGCATCTATATGATGGCTGATTCAGGTGCAAGAGGAAGTACTGCACAGATAAGGCAGCTTGCTGGAATGAGAGGACTTATGGCAAAGCCATCAGGTGAGATTATAGAGACTCCTATTACAGCAAACTTCAGAGAAGGTCTCAGCCCAATCCAATATTTTATCTCCACTCATGGAGCCAGAAAAGGGCTTGCTGATACAGCTTTGAAAACCGCCAATGCAGGCTATCTAACAAGAAGGCTTGTGGATGTTGCGCAGGATGTTATCCTGACAGAGGAAGATTGCGGTACAGATAACGGCATAATTTTAACCTCACTTATAGAAGGCGGTGAAATAATTCAACCCCTTGAGGATAGAATATTCGGAAGAACATTAGCTGAGAAATTGAAAGACTCTATTACAGGTGAAGTTGTAGCCAATAGAAATGACAATATAGATGTGGAGCTTGCAAAAAAAATAGCAGAGTCCGGGATAGATAAAGTCAAAATCAGGTCTGTCCTCACATGCAATTCAAAAAGGGGAGTATGCATAAAGTGCTATGGCATGGACCTTGCCAAAGGAGCGGTTGCTGAGATTGGCGAAGCGATTGGAATTATAGCTGCTCAATCCATTGGTGAGCCGGGAACTCAGCTTACAATGAGAACATTCCATATCGGCGGCGCTGCTACTAAGGTAATTGAACAGGCGGTTCTCATTGCTAAGAATGCTGGTTTCGTTAAATTCATAGATATAAGTTCAGTAAGAAACAAAGAAGGATATCTTGTTGTTATAAACAGAAATGCAATGATAGCGATTGTTGATGCTACAGGCAGGGAAAAAGAAAAATATAACCTTGTTTATGGAGCAAAGATATTTATCAAAGATGAAGTTGGCAATGTGATCCATGTTGAGGATGGAATGCCGATTGCAGCAGGCACCCCGTTTGTTGAGTGGGATCCTTATTCTACGCCTATCCTGACAGAGATTGGTGGTAAAATAGCACTTGGAGACATTCTGGAAGGAATTACATTCAAAGAAGAGGTTAACGAAACAACCGGGCTGGCATCTAAGGTTATTATAGAGAATCCAGCAACATACAGACCGAGAATTTCAATAAAGGATGAAACCGGCAAAACAGCTAAACTTCCTGAAACTAATAACCCTGCAACATATCCTTTACCTGCAGGTGCGCATCTGCTAGTTGAGAGAAATGATATCGTCTTTCCCGGCGATATTTTGGCAAAAATACCTCGTGAAACTACAAAGACAAAGGATATTACTGGCGGTTTGCCAAGGGTAGCAGAGTTGTTTGAGGCGCGCAAACCAAAGGAACAGGCAGTAGTCTCAGAAATTGATGGAGTAATTGAATTTAAGGGGACTCACAAAGGCATGAGGGTAGTTACAGTCAAGAGCGGAGATGAATTAAGAGAATACAATATAACCAAGGGAAAGCATGTTACTGTGCATGAGGGAGACTGGGTTAAGGCTGGAGAGCCGCTGATGGATGGAGCGGTTAACCCTCACAGCATCCTCGATATACTTGGTCCAAATGAATTACAAAGATATTTAGTCGATGAAGTCCAAAAGGTATATAGGTTGCAGGGAGTTACTATTAATGATAAACATATTGAGGTTATTGTCCGCCAGATGATGAGAAGGATACTTATTGAACAACCTGGTGACACTTCGTTTCTGATGGGGGACGAGGTTGATAGAACTACTTATAGAGATGAAAATGAGAGGGTGAAAGAAAAAGGCGGGAGACTGGCAGTAGGCAAACCCTTACTTTTGGGCATTACAAAAGCATCACTTTCCACAGATAGCTGGGTTTCAGCCGCCTCATTTCAGGAGACCACGAGGGTTCTCACAGAAGCAGCATTGAGCGGTAGAATTGATGGATTGGAAGGACTTAAAGAAAATGTAATCATGGGAAAGATTATTCCTGCCGGCACTGGAATGCCTGTTTACAGAGATACTTTTATTAAAGGTGATTTTTATGCTGAGATGCAAGCAAAAAAACAGGATGAAGAAGCTATGGATGCTATAGAAAGCTAATTTTGACACCACATCTGTTTTCAACCATTTACCTCAAGGCAATATCTCTTGGGGTAAATGGTTTTTGGGTGTCTCACCATGAATCGTAGGCGCATGAGACAAGGCAATGAACCCGAATAATGAAAGTTGCAAAGTTATATAATTTTTTCGACATCAGAATAGAAGATTTACCCATCCCCGAGATAGGAACTGAAGATGCTCTGATAAAAACAATGGCTTGCGGAATCTGTTCAGGCGATGTGATGCGATGGTATATAGAGCAAAAGGCACCCCTTGTATTAGGACATGAACCTGCCGGTGAGATTGTGCAGATAGGCAAGGGATTATCAGATTCCATCCCTTTTAGCATTGGTGACAGGGTTTTTGTTCATCATCATGCCCCTTGTATGGTTTGCAGATATTGCCGCCGTCATGATTTTGTTCAGTGTGATACGTGGCGTAAAAGTAAGATAATCCCCGGCGGTATTTCAGAGTATTTTGTTGTCCCAAAGATTAATCTCCTAAACGATACCCTTAAGCTCCCTGAAGAATTATCCTATGAAGATGGGGCTTTGATTGAACCTGTTGCTTGTGTTGTTAAATCACTGAGACGATCTTCGATAAAAGATGGTGATACCCTCCTTATAATTGGATTAGGCTTCATGGGGCAAGTGCATATTATGCTTGGTCACAGTTATGGAGCTCAAAAAGTAATAGGTGCTGATGTGATACCTTTCAGGCTTAAGAAGGGTATTGAGTTTGGTGCAGACGAAGTCATAGATGTATCAAAGGAAAGCCTGGTTGAAAGTTTGGGTAATTTAACAGACGGGCATATGGCAGATGTGGTTATAGTATGCCCTAATAGTATAGAGGCTATCAAGCAGGGACTAAATTGTGTTGCAAGAGGGGGCACTCTGATGCTTTTTGCCCCCGCAAAGCCTGAAGAATTATTGACAATTGATCCTAATCATATTTATTTCAGAGATATTAATATATCAACCAGTTACTCTTGCGGGCCTGAAGATACAATGTATGCACTAAGATTTATTCAAAGAGGCATAGTGAATGCTACAAAACTTATCACCCATAGATTCTCGATAGACAAAACAGAAAAAGCTTTCAGAATTACTGCCGAGGTTAAGGATTCCCTTAAATGTATGGTAATATTTTAGTAATGTTAGTAATGATGAATTTGCAAGGAGGTCAAAATGTTCAAAGAATTTAGGGAATTTGCTGTTAAGGGTAATGTGATCGATATGGCGGTGGGTATAATAATTGGAGCGGCATTCGGCACAATTGTGAACTCTCTTGTAGCAGATATTATTATGCCCCCCATCGGGCTGCTTTTAGGCAAGGTTGATTTTTCCAACCTTTTTCTTGTTTTGAAAGAAGGGGCAACAGTTCCACCACCTTATGCCACAATTGCTGACGCAAAAAAGGCAGGAGCTGTAACATTAAATTATGGGCTATTTATTAATACTATAATAAGCTTTATAATTGTTGCCTTTTCGGTCTTTTTACTGGTAAAAAATATCAACAGGCTTAAGAGGGAACAAGAAGCCCCTCCTCCTGCACCTACGACAAAAGAGTGCCCTTATTGTCTTTCCCTTGTGCCTCTTAAGGCGATTCGCTGCCCTAACTGCACATCGGATTTAAAGTAGATTAACGCAAAAAATCCGTTTACTAAGGAATACATAAATAAAGCCCCTCACCCTTGCCCTCTCCTGCAAGGGGAGAGGGTTATATTATGTTCCCATCTCTTGACGGCAGGGGATGAATGGGAGGGTGTTTTATGAGTCTTTGTTAGGTTAGATCTTAGTAATTCTAAAAGAGCAGGCATGGATAAGCCGAGAAGCCGTCGTTCTGAAACACCAAATTAGTCTCGGTGTCGGTGTCAGAACTCTGGGGGGCGGCGAATGACCGCTCCGCTCAGACAATGGAAGGTTTTTCGTCCCTCGTTTGTCGTCTCTCGCCTTTTCTAACACTGACACTAAATCGTGCCCGTTGTATAAAAATCTAATTGCAATTTTTGGGTTAAATCATTATCCGTGCTTCTATTTTAAGTCTGAAAATTTATCTTTTGATTTCAATATTCTGCATATCTGATTTATTTTAATTTCATTTAAGTTGTAAAATAAACAAATGAAAACTCTATATTTTAATTGTTTCTCTGGCATAAGCGGTGATATGTGCCTCGGAGCCTTTGTTGATGCAGGGATTGATATCGGATTAATCGCCGAAGAACTAAAAAAGCTCCCTATTAATGACTATCAATTGATAGCTAATAGGACTATAAGAAGCGGGATTGTCTCCACAAAGGTGGATGTAATAATTCATGAAGCAGAACATAAACATAAAAGAGGCAGAAAATGGGAAGATATCGCTGCAATCATCAGTTCTTCGAGCCTTTCTGAGTGGATTAAAGAAAGAGGACTTTTACTTTTCAAGATGTTTTTCGATGCCGAGGCGAAGATTCACGGCAAGCCTTATGATAAGATTCATTTACATGAACTTGGGGCAGTTGACTGTCTTGTTGATATCTTTGGCACATTGATAGCTCTCGAATTTTTTGAGGTCGAAAGGATTTATACTTCTGAAATTAATCTTGGAGGCGGGTCAGTAAAAAGTTTTCATGGAATATTGCCTGTTCCTGCCCCTGCAACCATGGAGCTTTTGAAGAGTTATCCAGTATATTCTTTTGGCACGCCTTTTGAGCTGACAACCCCAACTGGGGCGCTCATTATCTCCGGACTTAATGCAATATACTCTCCATTGCCTAATATGATTGTCGAAAAGATAGGTTATGGAGCGGGGAATAGGGATATTAAGGACATGCCCAATCTCTTGAGGATACTTATTGGCAAGGAGCCCTTGCAACAATCTCAACTACCTATTGAAAATATGGTAACAGTCATAGAAACTAATATAGATGACATGAATCCACAGCTTTATGAAGATGTCATGGAGAGGCTCTTTAATGCTGGCGCTCTGGATGTTGCATTGGAGAATATTATAATGAAAAAGGGAAGGCCTGCGATAAAGCTGACTATTATGGCTTATGAGAAGGCTTTGAACTCTCTTGCTCAAATACTTTTCAGAGATACCACCACTATCGGAATAAGATTTTATAATGCTCAGAGAATAACACTCGATAGAGAGACAAAAACAATAAAGACAAGGCTTGGTGATGTGAGGATAAAGATATCCCGACTCGGCGGCAGGGTCGTCAATATCTCACCTGAATACGACGATCTGAAGATTCTATCTAAAACGAATAATCTGCCGATAAAGAAGATAGACGAATTAATTTTATCAGAGATTCCGTGGGAATTATTATAATTTCTAAATTGAAAATCAAAGCTGAAGGAGTGTGTATAAATGATAGAGGATTTAAAGAAATCAGAGACATGGAGAGTATTTAGAATTCAATCCGAATTAGTTGAGGGCTTTGAAACCCTTTATGATCTTGGTCCGGCTGTGAGTATCTTTGGAAGTGCACGGCTTAAGGAAGATTCATTTTATTATCAGCAGGCATTGATATTAAGCAAAATGCTCTCAGAGTCCGGTTTTTCCATTATTACAGGAGGCGGTCCTGGTATAATGGAAGCTGCGAACAGGGGGGCAAAGATGGGCAGGGGCAAGTCTGTAGGTTTGAATATTGAACTGCCGGCAGAGCAAAATCCAAACGATTATCTTGATATAAACCTTTCTTTCAGATATTTCTTTATCAGAAAATTAATGTTTATAAAATACTCCATCGCGTATGTCATTTTCCCCGGCGGTTTTGGGACAGCGGATGAGATGTTTGAAGCAATGACGCTTGCCCAGACAGGAAAAATTGATGGATTTCCAATAATACTTTTCGGCAGAGAGTATTGGCAGGGGCTTATAGATTGGATGAAGAAAGTACCTGTAAGCAGCGGAACACTTAGCCCTGAAGACTTTGCATTCTTCAATCTGGTTGATAAGCCAGTTGAAGCATGCATACTTTTAAGAGAGCATTATAAATTCTTTGGCGGTCCGCTACAGATTGGGGAATGTAGGGAGAATAAGTAGAGTCTGTTTACATTTACTTGTCAAGACTTGATCTGACAAATCCCTTTGTCATTACTCTACTACCTGCAAGTTGTGCCCAATCATTTTGTCCATTGTCATTGGCAGTGAGTCAATGAAGGTCTGCATTGGTGTTTTCCCGTAGCAATATTTGCCGCTATGCGTCCTTTCTTCGTTATATTGCCTGATCCATACATCAAGGTCATACTGAAGCTCTTGCAAGGAACTATACACTTTCTTTCTGAAAGCTACTCGATAGAATTC
Source organism: Nitrospirota bacterium (assembly GCA_037445375.1). GTDB lineage: Bacteria > Nitrospirota > Thermodesulfovibrionia > Thermodesulfovibrionales > Dissulfurispiraceae > DYHD01. The sequence continues at coordinate 16,402 of JBBIKS010000050.1, forward strand.
ATCAACCCAAAAAATGCAGTTATCACTAATATTAATGCAAAAAAAGTTCTCCTTTTGAATTAGAATCAAGGACTTATAATACCTAAAATCCCAATCAAAAGAAGAACAAAAATATGCAAGGCAAATATAACACAAAAATTGAAATTAATAAAGTAGGTATCGAATTTACTGCTAAGAAGATAACAGCATATGGAGGATTTAGTTTGAAGGCTTTATTTTTTGAAAAGATCAAATTAAAAGAGAATTTAGAAAAAATAATCCATATAAAAGAAAACTCACCAAACGCAATGGGTATATTAATAGTGATATGCCCCCGTTTTCTGGAATAGTATAAATACGAATATTTGGTATTTGGGGA
>JBBIKS010000051.1:0-16517 GCA_037445375.1 Nitrospirota bacterium
AGTATTTCCTGCGGCTGTAGCTTAATACTACTTCGTGAATATAGATTTTCACTAACCTGTTTGATGCCGGATATATGCCGGTGAACTGACGATACAGACCCTTTGTATCCCGCTTGAAGCAGTTCATTGTATATCCTTGTGCCTATATACTGTTTGCCAAGCATCTGCTTAACCATTTCTTCAAAAGGATCAAGTAGTTTTTCATATTCACGGGGTGTGAACCGGGGAGGTTGTTGGCTTCTGAGATATTTCCTAACTGTGTTTTTAGAAAGTTTTAATTGCCTTGCTATCTTCTTAATAGATATTCCCTGAGAGCTTAAGACTTTGACTTGCTGCCACTTATACATGCTTATCACCCCTTTGTTGAAAAGGAGATTATATGTTCTTAAGGGGTCATTTTTAAATGCCGATGCAGGGTCAAATGTATTTTACGATCTACACTATATTAATTATTTCTTCCTTTTGGGGCGTCCTCCCTGCTTATGGAAAATATCTTGACCTAACATATTCTCAAGTTTCTTTATAAACCCCTCACTGCCAAAAGGCTACCCGTAGATGTCGCTCGCCTTATAGATTCATTTATCACCTCATCATCCTGCCTTAAAAATTCGTAATATGATCTTAATTCCTCCTCATCAAGCCAGTCATCTCCTTAAAGTACATCGTCTTTAATACAAATGTTCCCCCTTTATAAATCCAAAAACACATGAAATCAGTAGGTTATCTATTATTCGCCCTAATTGTAGCCACTAATGAATAGTTTTTATGCTTGACATTATAGTTTTCATGTTTAGTATATGCTCATTATGTATCTTGATAAATCAAAAATCACAATCAAAGGCAAAACTTGTAGTAGATGCCTCCTTCGTGAATCATATAAAGAAGACAAAAAAAGTAAAGCATCACACTATTGCCAAATTATCTAAATGCACACCCCCAAGAGATAAGGGCAATAGAGATAGCATTAAAGCACAAGGATGAAATCTCAAAATTAACCGATGCCAAAGTAAGGTTGCCGAAGATATTGCCTTATAGAGGAATAAAAGTAACCACTAAAAAGAACCTCACATCTCGCAGAAAAACTTAATAAATTTAATAAGTTAATGCAATAAAACCGTCTTTTTTTAAAAGGGAACATCCGCTTTAAGCTAAAATGTTTTACCCCCTTGATTTTCAATATATTGTTTATATTTTGCTTGCCTACCCCCTATTTCAAGGAGTTCCAAGTCCGCAAAAGGAGGCAAGCTTTTATATCTAAAATAGCTCGTTTTGTCATTATGAGACTGGTATTGTATCCAAATAGACCTGCACGCCTCTCATCGTGCCTGCGTTCAATAAAAGAGGGCATTGGAAATTGGCTATTACCTGATCTCCTTCTCTCCTTATGATGACAAGGACTGCAAGGTCATCATCATTTGTGAGATTGAGGATTGTTTTTGTAGAATCATCTGGAGACACCCTGTAATCAGGATTTAAGAGGCTGGGTTCCACCACAATGAAAGCCACATCCGGGTCATCCACTGCCTGCAGCCATTTAAGGGCGGTGTCCTTGTAATCCATCAATATATATCTTTTAATCATGGGGAAGCCGGGCAAGCCTTCAGCGAAATATATAATCTTTTCTTCCGCTACCTCAATAAGACCAAATCTCGAAGTCTGAAAACTAATCATCTTATTTCAAAGCCTCTTTTATCTTTACAAATTCATCTACGGTTAATGCAGATGCAAGGATATTTTCGGATTTTATTTTGTCATAAAGTTCTTTTCTGTAAATCTTCTGCACTGAAGGGGCATCAATACCGAGCTTAACATGGGTGGCATTTATATCTATAACCGTAATTGTGATATCATCGCCAATCTTTATAGATTCAGATATTTTTCTGGTAAGAACAAGCATTATTTTTATTAATTAGAGTCTGTTTATAAACTGGGGCTTTTTCTATCCTTTATTTCGTCATGTCCGAAGTGTTGCCAAATTGCAACCTGCGGGGACAAGCTTAATCGGGCATCCCGTGCCTTCCGTAAGGATTCTGGATTCCCGCTCATAAGACTGCGGGAATGACGGATTTAAACTGAAATCGGCATTTAAAAATGAAGTTATCATCATAGGAAATCAAATAATGATTGTGAAATCTGCTTTACAGACGACTGTCTTAAAGCCGCTATTGCTGTTTCATTTTTTGCTATAGTGCTTATTATTTCAGCTAAATCTACATCTTCAGTATTTGAAAGGACTGTTTTAAGATTAAGGGTGCTGTCTTCATTGCTTGCTGTCTGGTTATCAATTCGGTTGAGAATCGCTCCCGCATATGCCTGATGATTGATTACATTAGTGAAAGCCCTTTCAAAAGGACTTAGTAAGGCATTCACCCTTGTAACATTATTACTATTTAGCGCATTGGTCAGAATATCAGTCATTTGCATAACATTTGAGAAATTGAATGTATCTAAAACAGTGACATTGTCAGTGTCGCGTATTTCTACTGTAATGTTTGTGCTAGCTCCCGGAATATAGTGAACATACCTGCCATTATTTAACATAATTTGCTCGGATACCCCTGTATAGCCAAACACATGAGTCCCCGGTGTATTGATAGGAACCGTCGATTCTTTATCAATCAATACATTAATATATCCATCATCTCCCTGAAAATCATAGGTAGTGGGATTGAAAGACTGCGTGTCGGTTCTATATCCTGAAAACATATACCTGTCCCTGAATTTACTATTTGACAAACTTAAGAGATGATCTCTCAATTGTGCTACTTCACTAGCAATAGACTGTCTTCCTATCGCATCAGTATTATCGCTGACTCCTATGAGCGTAAGTTCTTTTATTCTATTTAGAGTATCAGAGACCGATGAGATAGTCATCTCCGTAAAGCTAAGGTGCGATACAGCTTCATCAATATTTTTCTTGTATTGATTATTTAGATTAATACTCAATTTATAATCCAGCGACCTCGTTATCCCGATAACATCATCTGAAGGTTTGTTGATTTTTCTGCCCGTGGCGAGCTTTTCGTTGCTTTCAGATAAATTAGTGAGATTCCTCTGAAGAGAACGGATAAACTGATCATATATCATGAAGGATGTAACTCTCATAGGTTCAAAATGGTCTGCAATAATTCATCTGTTACCTTAATCATTTTTGCAGCCGCCTCATAGGAACGTTGAAACTTCATTAGATTAATTGCCTCTTCATCTAAAGATACACCCGAGATGGATTCCCGCCTGTTTGATATTTCCATTAAGAGATTCTCTTCAAAAGAAAAGCTGTCTCTGGCGGCGGATGTAAAAGATGCAGTCTCAGAAATGATGCCTCTGTAATAATTTGTAAAAGTTAAGTTGCCCAGATTGCTTATTTTGTTTTGTGAGAGCCTTATCATTGCAAGGGCATTTTCATTGTTTGCAGGCAAACCAGCAAGTGTTGATGAGGCTGCAATCTTATTTGGATCTGTGATGGCTACACTAAAATTCTTAACCACTTGTGTTAACGGACTAACAAAAAATTTATCATTAGCCGTGATAGTTCCTGTGATAACGATATTCATGCCTTCAAATGAAATGGTGTCGCCTGAAACATAAACGCCTGTTGCCGCTACTGAACCAGTGTTTCTATTTGTTACGTAGTAATTGTTTGCTGAATCAAAGGTAATATCATATTCATCAAGGGTTAATTGTGAATAATCCGTTATCGTTGCTGTTATATCTGCACCAGCGGAAAAATCTTTTGTAAAGAGGCCAAAAGGCGTAAAAAAGTCATTTAAATTTGATGTATCAAGCCCATAGCCTTGACGGTGAACAAGGTTAACCTCTTTAATAATGGATGCAATAATCCTGCGAAATTTATTTTGCAGATTATTCTGGATATCATCTCTGGCGTCTAATAACCCTCCTATCCTTCCTTTTTCGATATGCCTTGTTATATTCATACCGTCAAGGAATAGCTCCTTATCGCCATTTTCATTCAATTTTGTAGAGAGTGGATTTGTCTTGTCTCTATAAACAAGGTTTCTCATCCCTGCCATTACAGTAATATTTCCAAAATCGTCTTCATATGTGCTGTAATCAATAAGCCCTGAAAGCTCATTTAAAAAATTCTGTCTTTGATCCTGATAATCGTTTGCAGAGCCGGTATTGCCGGCTTCAATCTGTATAATTTTATCATTCAGCGCGGCTATATTAGATGCAATAGTATTTATGCGGCCGGTTAGATGATCTATTTCTTCATTAATATATCTGACATTATCCAGTAAATCATGCTCCATCCTCTTAGCTGAATCAACCAACGCATGAGCGCTCTGTAGCAAAACAACCCGCTGCGGTGAGCTTTCTGGATTTGCAGCAACCTCATGCCATGCATTGAAGTAATCATTAAAGGATTTTGAGAGTCCAAAATCCTTTGCCTCGTTGAATATCTGTTCAATTCTGCTGTATGTCTCTAACAGTGAATATGATCTGCCGTGATTCTGATGCTGTTTCAGCAGTTGAGTCTGTATATAATCCTCATATGATCTCCTTATCCCAAGAAATGCAACCCCTCTGCCCATCATTCCGCCCTTTCCCAAAACCGGGGTCATGGTGGACAATATAGCCTCCTGCCTGCTAAAGCCGGGGGTATTAATATTGGCAATATTATGGCTGACGATATTTAATGCCCTCATGTTGGCATATAAAGCAGTCTTGCCAATATCAAGCATTCCTAAAATAGACAATTAAACCTCCCTCGATAACATATTAGCCTTTTGGACATAATTAATATTCAAACCTGCTGAATCAAGAAAGCCGATAGTGTTTCTAAAAAAATTTATTGAGCGGTCTATTAGGATCCTGTTGAATTCATTCAGTTCAGCTATGCTCTGAATTAGAGATATTAACTTTAGATGCAGTGATTCAAAAGAATCGTCCCCCGTCTCCTTATAAAAAACTCTTAAATCTATCTCTCCCCGAATGCCTTTTTCGATATAATAGTTCTTTAAAAGCCTCTTTCTTTCGTCCTCAAGAAGTTTCAGCCTCATCACAATCGTATCCTTTTCTTTTGATAAATCTTCAATCTGCGAGGAATTAAGATTAATCAAACATGCCCTTTCTTTTTGAAGCAGGGTCTGCAGGACATTGTATCCTGTGATTAGTTCTGACATAATGGCTTTTATGCCGTCTGATGTATTCATATCTCGTTAAGGATGCTCTCGGCTATTTTAGAGGGATTAATAGTATAATTGCCTGATTCCACCGCCTTTTTGATCTCAGCGACCTTTTCCGCCCTCACATCAGGCATCTGGCTTATCACAGCCATTAGTTCGGCAATCTCCCTTGCCTTTCCTGATATATCAACCTTATCGGAAGGAGCAGTTTTTTGCAATGATTGTGAAGCCGCCTTTTGTACTGGGCCGGTTGCTTTTTGGACATTCTGACTTAAATCCTGCAATTGTGGTTGTTTGTTATTGTATATTTTCACCTTAACCTCCTCAGAGGGTTTTACTATATTATCGGAATTTTCATTATATTTCTTTAATTTCAAGTAATATCAACGAATTCCAAGGGATTAACATTCCTTCCATTATGCACTATCTCAAAATGCAGATGAGACCCCGTTGAATTTCCAGTGCTCCCGACCCTTGCTATAACAGTATCATTCGTAACTTGGTCACCCTCTTTTGCAAAGTTCAATGCATTATGAGCATATTTACTTAATATCCCATCGCCGTGGTCAATTATAACAATATTTCCATAGCCCGATTTTTGACCGCTAAATATTACTTTACCATTCCCTATAGGATAAATCTCACTGCCGTGAGGTGCTGCAATATCCACCCCATAATGAAATCTGATATCACCATGTATTGGATGCGTCCTTAACCCAAACTCTGATGTGATCTTGCCGTCAACGGGCAGGGCTGATCTCATAGACTCTTTAAGGGTTTTTTTATCGACTTTCTGCTCTTGATTCGATCCTGCCGGAACTCGCAAGCTCTTGAAACCTTCTGAAATCTCTCCGCTTGGTTGCTGAATATACCTTTCCTTATCGAGGTTTCTCAAAAGCATTTCCTTAATACCAAGACCTCTTTCAGCGCAAATCTTTGCAAGTTCCATATCAAACAAACTTGTATAAATCTCACCCCCAAGTCCATTTTTTGATGACTCCGAAACGGTCTTTCTCATAGCCTTTATTAATTCATAAGCAAAAAGGCTCTCCATTTCTTTTGCAACAGCCTTAATTGCCTCGGGGTCGTTTCTTCCCTTAAGGTTTTCAATAGAGCTAAGATTCCCAGACGGCATTTGCGATATATTAGGTAGTGACATTACATAATCTCCACTTCTGCCTTCAATGCACCTGATTTTCTAAGCACTTGAAGAATTGAGATCAAATCTCTTGGAGTTACACCTAATGCATTCAGTGCTTTTACTATCTCGCCCAGATTAACGCCTGAAACCTGCATGAGGGATGCCTTTTCTTCTTTGACCTTAACCTCTTGTTTCGGCACTACCACTGTTTCAGCAGAAGGTGGGGCAAAGGGCGGCGGCTGAGAGACCTGATATTCCGTCTTTACCTCGATAGTTAAGTTTCCGTGGGCTATTGCGACAGGAGAAATTTTGACATTATCGCCGATTACGATAGTGCCCGTTTTTTCATTGACAACCACCCTTGCAGGGACATCTACCGGGACATTTATGCCTTCTATCTGCGATATAAAATCAGCGACCTTGTCAGTGTATTGAGGGGGTATCTTTATTTTTATTGACGAAGGATCGATGCTAAAGGCATATTCGGATAACAATGTCTCATTTATCTTCTTTGCAACAGCGGTTGCAGTAGTAAAATCGGCTTTATGCAAAAATAATCTTAAATCACCATTATTACCTAAGGTAAAGGACGGATCCTTTTCGATAATGACACCCTCAGGCACCCTGCCGGCAGCAGGATGGTTCTTTTGAACCTTAGCTCCCCCTCCCCCGCCTATGAAGCCGCCTATAGAAACAGGCCCCTGCGCAAGGGCATATACACTGCCATCCGTAGCCCTTAAGGGTGCAATTAATAATGTTCCTCCCTGAAGGCTTTTTGCATCACCGATTGTTGAGACAAGGGCATCAACCCTCAAACCTGGCTTAGGAAATGGGGGAAGTGTTGCGGTAACTATTACGGCTGCCGTATTTTTTGCCTTAATATCATTAGGTTTAACAGCAAGTCCCATCCTCTGAAGCATATTTGCTATACTTTGCATTGTAGAAATTCCCTTGTCCCCTGTTCCTTCAAGGCCTACAACGAGACCATATCCAATCAACTGATTTTCCCTAACCCCCTCAAAGCTCGCTATGTCTTTGATTCTCTCAGCATGAATTTCGTTCAATATCAAGCAGTTTATAGAAAATAGCAATAGAAAGAAAAAAATGATTTTTTTGATTGCCTTCATCTTTATTACCCTTATTATGTTTGATATATGCTTCACTATTTTAAAAAGGCCAAACCCTATCTACAAATCTTGCAAGCCAGCCGTGGCTTTGCTTATCCTGAATAATGCCATCTCCAACAAAGAATATCTCCGCACTTGCTACTTTACTGCTTAGAACAGTATTATCAACTGCAACATCCTCAGTTCTTATCATCCCCCGTAAGACGAGTATCTGCTTTTCATGATTTATGGTTATTTCCTTTCTTGACTCTATTACAAGATTGCCGTTGGGCATAACCTCGACTACCTTTGCTGTAATAGTGCCTATTAATTTGCCTTCCCGATTGGTAGCTCCGCTGCCTTGAAAATCGCTCTCCATCGAACCTTTAACCGATGGCGAGAAGGTATTGCCCTTACCAAAAATATTTTTAAAATTGAGATTATTAGGAATCCCAAATATCGTATCCACCCCTGCATCAAGTTCAGATTTTCTGCTGGTATTGGTATCTGCCTTACCAGAGCCTGCTATAGTTTCAACAACCCTTATAGTTACAAGGTCATTGAGCCTTCTTGCCCTTGTATCCTCATAAAGGCTTGCCCTTTCAACCCAAAGGGAGTTTGCAGAAGGCTTGATTGCCTTCTCTTCTTGATATACATACTTAGGAGGGCGCTCAGGCAGCTCAGGAGTCATAGCACAACCAGTTAATAGCAGAACAATACTTAGAAAAGATAGCAAGTAATAACTTCTGACAAAAACTTTGCCTTTAGCTGTTTTATCTCGGATATATTCAGAATTCGACCTTAACCGTGTTTTCATCTATTAGCACCCCTGATATGACCTTTTTAGAAGCAAGATTAACGACTTTTGCATTACTGCCAACAAAGGCATTCCCTTTAATTTCCCCTGTTGTTCTGATAGTAAAATTTGGAGATTCAATCACGACGAAGACTACTTGGCCTTTTTTCACAAGTTTCTGCTCATTAAGCATTATATCCGTAACTGGCATATTGGCATTTATTGAACGGCTCAACTGTTTTGCAACTGCATTGTCAACCCTGCTTATCGCGCCTCTTGGTATCTTTGTAACATCAAGCAGGGTTAGATATACATCTGTCAGTTGAAGGTAATCACCCTTTCTCATAGACTTACTGCTCATTACAACCCATTCATATGCCTTAACATGAGCTGCAACATTAATCTTTTTGCCGTTTTTAAACTCTATCAAAAAGATTGTTTTGCCGGGCGGCGGCTGTTGTATCAATATTCTTTCTGGAAGCTCAGAAATTTCAGCATTTATTTTCAGCTCGGATATTTCAATCTCAGTCCATGGAAAATTCTTCTTAAGATAAGACTTCAGTATGCCGTTTAGGTCATAAGTTTCGGCAATACAATGATTAGCAGAGAACAAAACGCTGAAGCAAATCATTAAAATCATTAATGATATAGTTTTCACTTGATTATCTCTTAATGTTATTGACAGTCTGGAGCATTTCATCTGAAGCCTGAACTGCCTTTGAATTAATCTCATAAGCCCGCTGGCTTATAATCATATTCACCATCTCCTGCACAACATTCACATTACTTAGTTCTATGAATCCCTGGTTAATTGTGCCTAACCCTTCCGAGGAAGGGTTGCCTGTAGTTGCCTCACCAGATGAATCAGTTGATATAAATAGATTTTTGCCGACTGCCTTTAAGCCGCCGGGATTTATAAAACGAGCAAGCTCAATCTGACCAATCTCAACTGGCGTGGTGCTTCCAGCCTGTATTACAGATATTTTACCGTCTGAACTGACATTAGTGCTTAAGGTATTAGCAGGAACGGTTATTCCGGGCTCAATTGGATATCCATCTGAGTTTACTATTCTACCTTCATTGTCAAGCTTAAATGCTCCGGCTCTTGAATATGCAACTGTGCCGTCAGGCATAGAAATCTGAAAAAAACCCTCACCTTCTATTACAAAATCAAGAGGGTTGCCGGTATGTACAAAATCCCCTTGATCGAAAAGTTTCTGAACTGCAACAGGTTTAACACCCAAGCCAATCTGAATACCGGTTGGCACCTGAGCCCCCTCAGCAGAAATTGCGCCCGGACTCTTTATGCTCTGATAAATCAGCTCCTGAAAGTCTGCTCTGGCTTTTTTATAGCCAACAGTATTAGCATTGGCAAGGTTGTTGGCTATTACATCAATATTAAGCTTTTGTGCCTCCATGCCCGTAGCCGCTGTGAACAATGACCTTATCATTTACAACCTCCCTATTTCATTATTTATTTTTCCTGCTGCCTCATCAAAGGTTTGTATTGCTTTCTGATATGTTTCAAACTCTCTCATTGTCTGGATCATTCTGACCATTTCGCTGATTATGCTTACATTTGAAGTCTCTAAATACCCCTGCTTGACCTCTGCATTTGCCTTTGTCCCCTGAACATCCGCTTGGAAAATGCTCTCGCCTGCTTTTAAAAGGTTATCATTTTCTTTGAAATCAACTATTTGAATGACATCTGCTTCGACGCCGTTCACAGAAATCGAGCCTGTTAGGCTTATCTGAATCTTACCCTCGGGCAGCCGAATAGTACCCTTATCACCTAAAACCTTTATCCCATTATGCGTAGTTAGATAGCCGTTACTATCCCTTTTTAAATCGCCTCTCCTTGTAAAACGGCTGCCCTCAAGGGCTATAAAACCTTTTCCATCAATAGCAATATCGAGGGGATTGCCTGTCTTAATTAGATTTCCTGCTGAAAAATCGGTTATCAAAGGGGAATGAATGCTCATGACTTTTAAATCTGTTTCTTGACTCATTAAATCCTGCGGCAGCAAATAATCATTGAAAGAGACCCTGTCCCTCTTATAGCCAGCCGTATCAGCATTTGCAAGATTCTGAGCAATAACATCCATGTGCAGTTGCCTGAGGACTGCGCCTGACAGAGCTATGTATACCGCTTTATTCATAAATAAATGAAAGCAAGGTTAATGCCAGATAAAAAAAGTGTCAGTATCATTATCAGTGGTAGGAGTTCGGTTTTCTTTTCTCTGGCACTAATCACTGACACTAAGTAGAGTCTGTCCATAAACTATAAAATCCCCCTCACCCTTGCCCTCTCCCGCAAGGGGAGAGGGTTGTTAAATAAGCCCCTCCCTTGACGGGAGGGGTTGGGGGAGGGTGAATAGTCGTAATTTATAAACTGACACTAAGTAAGGGTTAAAGATGAGATTTAAAAGCGGGAAGAATTTTCCTATCTGGAAAGATTTGCCTGTAATTAATTTTTCTTTAAATTAAGAAAGAGTTCCACCTCTCCGACAGGGATAGCAAGAAGCTTTGCGACCTCCTCAGTTTTCAACCCTTTATTTTTAAGATAAAGGATTTCATCATACTTGTCAGCCCTTGTCGAAGAAGGAATTTTAATTGATTCAGCCCGCTGCAGAAGCCTTTCAAGTATTGCTATCTTTTTATCCACTGCTGATTCCAGTTCCATTAAAGCTTTAATCTTCAATTCAATCCTTTGGATCAATAAGTCAGCAATCTCATTTGCCTCTGCAAGCTGAAATGCCATGAGGTTATTATCTCTATTTTTATTTCTATCTTTGAACTTAATTAATTTATCAAGCACTTGTCAGACCCTTATATCTATCCTTCCTGATTCCTTTTTTTCAGGTTTTTTAGTGTTTTTACGCTTTTTATGCGGCAGCCCCTTTGCAGTCTCTTCCTTTTTTACTATATATGGGGTTTCAAATACCTTTTTAGTTGGTTCTATTGGCACGAATATACTCCTTAATCTTGGTAAGCCATTTTTTCAAGCACATACCTTTCTTTAAAGATAGTGATTATTTTATCCAATCCGTCTTCAGATAATTTAAGAATCTCAAGCCATTTTTCGATGCCCAGATCAATTTCGGACATCGGTTTGATATAACCTACCCCTAACCTTACACAAATAGCATCAGATAATGCTATAGTGCCGCATAATGAAACAGAATAAGGATCGGCATATCCAGTATTTATAGAGTCAACACTATGATGTTTAAGAATGACTTCACATAATGTATCAGGAAACCCCCATTTTTCTGCGAGAAAGTAACCCACTTCCGTATGATTAAACCCTAATATTTCCTGTTCGACATTCATTGAAGACAGCTTTGTTTCATCAACTTTCTTTATAATCTGAATAAATTTATCCGGCAAACTGTTATTTATAGCTACCTTGCCTACATCATGCAAAAGTCCTGCCACAACAGCTTCCTCCCTTTTGACATGGCTGACTTCTACGCCAACAATTCCGGCAGCAATAGAGACTCCTAAGCTATGCTCCCAGAGTTTCTGCTCAACAGATCCGAACCTCTTATATATCCCGCGGGTTGCTGCTGCAAGAACAATTAACCTTGTAACTTTCAATCCAAGTATTGAGAGAGCCTCTGATAGAGTGTCAATATTTTGTCTAACACCGTAGAAAGATGAGTTGGCAATCTTTAATATTCTTGAAGTCATCGCTTGATCAGCCATAATCGTCTTCTGAAGGTCATCAAGCGAGGCATTGGGATTATCTATCAATTGGATAACCCTTGCGGCTACCATAGGAACTGCGGGAAGGTCAATCGCCTTTAAAATTGTTTCCTTCGAAGTCATAATATTCCCCCCTTTAATGCTGTCATTTCATTGACGGTCCTCGGAGCAAATCCGCATTAACCGCTAATTTACAAATAGGCATAAAAATAGCTCAGCAGGACAAACGCTATATGTGCGTGTGGATGCGCAGACAGATAACGCCTGTCATTTTAGGAACTAAATTTTTTAAGCGGAAAAAAATCTCTGGATATCGGATTTTGCCGAATATAATCTTTCCGCAATGAATCTTCTCTCTTCATCTTTAATTGATAATTCAAGAATTGCTGCACTCAATTCTTCCGTCCATATACCATCGTCTTCAATCCTTGGACTATATTGTCTCGCAAGCCCTTCTGCGACCGCTAATATAGATACTGCGTGTTTGTATTGTTTGGATTCCGAAGGAGTATGATGATATCTCACAGAATATATGATCTCTTCCGGCAGTTTTGCCTCTTCCAAAAACCATGCTCCTGCTTCAGCATGTGTGCAGCCAAATTTTTCCCTTTCGATATCGGACATATCTTCAGTCATTGGTATTTGCGAAAATCCCTTATTATCCATTTTGAAAAATATAATCCTTCCAATATCATGAAGAAGTCCAGATACAAAGGATTCTTTAGGGCTCGTAATAAATACAACCTCTGATAATGATGCAGCTATGAAGGCAACCTCATAGCTGTGAATCCATAGATTTTTGATATTAAATGAGCTTTGAGGTGGAAAAACATTCATAACCGTCATCCCCAAAGCAATAGATTTAAGCCTGTCAAATCCCATCAACATAACTGCATGGCGGATGTCTCTGACTTGACCCGAAAGTCCAAAGAGAGGTGAATTTGCAACCTTTAGCACCTTCTCAGCCAAAGCCTGATCGTGCGAGATCATCTCGTATAGATCATTGGAACATGATTTATCGGATTTGGCAATAATGAGTATCTTTCTGAACAAAGAAGGCAATGTCGGCAAGTCTTTTAGCCCCTTAATAAATAATCTGACACCTTCTGAAGTGATCAAAATTAAATAGCCCCCTTTATAAAGATTTTAAGAATTAACTAATACGCACATATAATTTCAGAGGTATTTAAAAAATAATATAACAGTTTTTTTCATTTCTGCATCTAATTATAAATAAAAAAAATAAATTTTAAAAGCATTTATTAAATCCCTACTAAACTTTTGACTTCTTGTTAGATCATTGCTTTTTGAATATCTTCCAGATAGCTTAACCCAAAAATGCGTTTAATTCTAAAATAGCTGGCATGGATACCCAAAAAACCTTTGTCCTGAAACACTAACTCAGTGTCAATGCCGGTGTCAGTGATGAGTAGCAGAGACTATTTTTTTTACTGACATTGGCACTGACACTGACACTAAATCATGCCTGCTATATAAAAATCTAATTGCAATTTTTTGGTTTAATGATGGGGGCAGCTCAAGGGCTGCGAATCAGAACAATATCTCATCTATGTTCTCAAAATTATTTTGAATTGCATAAAAATAGGGTGGGACTGAAAACCCGCCCTGAATGTTTGAACTATTTTGCAGCCTTTGGCTTATCCATAATAGCTTTTTCAAGAAATTTAACGCCATCAATCGAGGTCTGTATGGATTCTAAGAGTGAGGCTTTAGCCTGCTCGGGATTATGGAATCCATCGGAGTTTTCAGCAGTCCACCATTCCCATTTTGTATGCGCCTTTGTGTGAAATTTTCTTGACTCTTTTAAGATATCTTCAGATACACCGATTGCTTGAGCTGTTTGGTAGATTTTTACAAACTCAGCCAGCCAGAATTCAGCTTTGCGCATCTTGCCTCTGGTGTAATTCTGTATTGACTCAATCTGATACTCTGCTTCCTTCTCCGACCAGTATGGATGGCACTTCAGGCAGGTGTCTTTCTTCATGTATTTTGAACTCTTCTGCCCATGCCATGTGTATGCTTTTTTATCTTTCTTAACCTTAGGCATGTGGCAGTCTTTACATTCAACGCCAGCCCTTTCGTGCTTGCTACCCCAGAACACCTCCGTTTCAGGATGCTGTATCTTTGATAAAAGAGCGCCTGTTACCTCATTGCGGAAATCCCTGTATCCTTGTTTTTCTACCCATCCGTCATAATCAAAGACATTTCTCCATTGGAATTCATTCGTCCTTCTGTCAGCCATACCTATCATCTCACCTGTCTTAGTGTCTATGACAGGATTACAGTTATACTCGACATGGCACTGAGCGCACATCAGGTTTGAATCTGGCTTATTGAGGATTCCAATAGCCCTGAAGTCTCTGAACATCACTTTTTGGATTGTTGTCTTTTTGCTCTTTTCTTTATCATAAGGATATGTGCCTTCACCCCTGTCAACAACGGCATTGATGAGTGCATCCCTTATGACTCTTGGTTTTGCAGAGTGAGGGTCATGGCAGCCATAACAACTGAAAGGGTGTTTAAGGTCCCTTACAAATTCAACAACCTTTGATGTCCTATCCCATTTTGCCTGCGGGTTTTTATCCCCCATATATCCCCATTTCAATATATGATCTGAAACCTTGCATGTTAAGCACACCGGATTTGCAGCAGTGAAAGCTGTACGAGGTGTATATGGTGAAAATATCTTCTGATCGCTTGTGGTAGGCTCTAAATCCTTCAATACTTCCCATGCTGATTTTTCCGCTGCCTTTGCATCATTAATTTTATCCCAGCTTTTGAGCTGGAACCTTCCGCCATATGCCCTATCAACAAGCAGTTGATCTACAAGCATAAATACATGGCTTCTGGGCTCTGAATGTTCTCTGGTAAATCCATGGGGCCTCATTATAGAATCGAAAAGTGGAGACCTGCTCGTGGACATTGACTTTTCTACCTTCGGTTTTGATTCGAGATTAGCCTGAGTGTATGACTCATATTGCTCTTTATGGCATCTCCCGCAGTTAGCAAGATCAAGCTTTGTGACAGGCTTGGATGAAACATCATTAAGATGTTTCTCAATTCCTTCATGACAATTAATACAGTTAACTTTTGCATGTTTGCCGTCAGAGTGAAATTTCTTGATATCAGAATGGCACGCATAGCATGTCTCAGCCCTTACTGATTTTTCAGGCGGAGTGTTTTTCTGGGCATCGGCTGAGGTGAAATAAACGCCCATGAAAATAACGAGCATACATGCAGCAAACAAACCTAAATAAAAGCCTTTTTTCATACAGCACCCCCCTCTTGAATTTTAGGAATTATCAAAACTTAACCACAGAGAATGCAAAAAAAACTCTGCGATCTTTGTGGTTTCGTATTCTCTCCTAATTTTTTAATCAGATTAATCTATTCAGAGATGATAAGGATTTCTACTCTCCTGTTTTTTGCCCTTCCTTCAGGATTATCTTTGCCCTCCTTTGTTATATTTGGCGCAATGGGCTTTGACTCCCCATAACCCATCGACGAAATTTTTGCTTGGGCTACAGCACCTTCTTTAATGAGATACTGCTTTACCGCATCAGCCCTTTTTTCAGAAAGTTTTTGATTGTATTGTTCTTTTCCCTTACTGTCAGTATGCCCTTCAAGTTTTACTTTAGCACCAGCGTATTTTTTGACAAAGTCAATAGCCTTCTTCAATTCAGCCTCATCTGCCTTTCTTATGTTTGACTTGTCAAAATCAAAGTTGACATGAATGGTCAGCCGGTCAATGACTCTTGGTGCAGGCGGTGGCGGTGGCGGTGGTGGCGGCGGCGGTGTTACAGTCACGGGAGGACAGAGTGCCTTTGCTTTTGCAGTTGCTTCCTTTGCCATAGCAATAGCTTCATCATTCCTGCACGCCGCATATATCGCATAAGCCTTTTCCTTCAGATTCCTTGCCTCATTGAATGCATCAGGGCATTGCTTGTCTTTACCAGCTTGGCGAGCCGCTTCAACAGCACGATCCGCTTCCGGCAATTCCTTCGGATAATACCAGTACATATAAGGATCTTTGGGCGCAAACTCCTTGCCTGCACATCCGAACATCACGCTCATGGAGAGGACAGCAATGACAACCATGAGTAATCTTTTCGCTTTGATTGTTTGCATACTTACTCCTCTTAAATTTTTGTTTTCACATTTTTACCATGATGCAAAGACTTTACTATATATTTCACCTCCTTCGTGTACTACCAAAATTATTACAAAAAATACTTTCTCCCTTGATATTCAATACGTTATCTATATTTTGCTTGCACCCCCCTTTTCCTATCATTCGAGATTGCCTGGTATCGCTCCTAAAATAGCCACCTTCAAATCTCTAAATGTCAGGCTTATTTCTCTTATTGAGTAATTCGACCCATATCTTTGCTTGTCACAAGTCAGTTCTAAATCGTGTCTAAAAGTCGTGCCTAATAAAATTATCATCAAAAGAATAGCTCAATTTAGCTTAAAGTTAATATAAGGTTGATGTCATAAAGTGAAGACTAATTATAAAGCCAAGCTGTCGAGTAATGCTTACTATAATATATAATAAATATCACATAAATAAACTTCTGTCAAATATCCCTGTAGGCTAT
>JBBIKS010000052.1:0-16340 GCA_037445375.1 Nitrospirota bacterium
AGCGCTTTCAGGAATAGGGTCTCTCTTGTGTCTCTTACTGTTTTCTTTATCTTTATTAATTAAACCGTCAGGCACGGTTTAATTATTACATAAAAGACATTTAAAAGTCTAGAATTATTTTTTACTTTAATATCAATAGGTTATTCAATCACATCGAAATTCTCTGCTGCTATTAATAGCATATTCCATGCCGAACAGTATTGGAGCCTATGCCCCTATTTTGATGTTCATCTACCACGGCTAAAGCAATTTCAGCAGAACGAACAAAATCATTTCTGTCTATTTCAATAAAACGCCCAACGCCGATAATAAGCTCTATATTGTCTTTGTAATGAGTTGCTACAAGAGCAACGTGCTTCTCTTGATCAACTTCCGTGAGATATACAAGTTCATCTATAGTAAGTTCTTTCTTTAGTCCTAAAAAACGAAACTTAATGGACTGTGGAGATAGGCGATGGAAGCCTTCGAGCAGAAGATTTTTATCTTTATGGGATATCGCTCTTATATTTATAGACTCTCCATCCCTGAGAGTTGCTTTAATTGAATAGTTATCTTTCATTATTTCATCACAACCATATATATATGTATGTAGTCTATCACAAAGCTGACAAGATTGGACACCAATTTAGGCGAAAACAGGAATTGGCTTCTAAAAGAGCCTATATTGCCTCGCAATGAGTGTTCGCTAAGGTTATTGCGAACGAAATGAAACGACTCAAAGTCTGTGCAATATAACCGTGAATTGCCGCTGAAGGATTAAATGTCTTTTTTAGGCGATTTGCCGCCCGTATCTTGATAATACTAAATTTTTCGGTTCTTTATTTATTAGACCTGCTTTTCAATACTTTTAATCCGTAGGGGCATACTGCTGAACAAATTCCGCAGTTATGCCCTTTGTGGTACTGAAAATAGTGTTCTTTTTTCCATTCATCACATGCTCTTACATCCAATATATCTTCGCGAGGCAATCCAGGATACCATGAGCTGCCTTTCAATGCTTTTGCAGGACAAGCTTCTACACAGCGCATGCAACGACCGCAGTAACTTCTCTCTAACTGACGCCCGCATGGAAGTTCAATATCTGTGAAAACGGTACCCAATCGAATCCATGATCCGAACTGACGTGTGATAAGTTGGCAATGACGACCTACCCAGCCCAACCCTGCTCTTGTTGCCGCAGTCTTATGTGGGAATTCCCCTTTGATATTAACCGTATCAGTACGCTCCGACACCGCCAGCGGCTTGGAGCGAAAACCTCTGGCTTTAATTTCGTCTGCTAAGGCTGCTGATAATTCATTAATATGCTTGTTCACTTCTGCATACTCATCAGCATATGCTTGGTTAGGACCATTCTGAATATTAAACATTATTCGAGGGTTCATTGGAATAGCCCATGAAAGAGCAAAAGGAAATCTTTGTCCTGTCTCATCCCGTGGTGTAGAAAAATCTCGAAGATCTGCCGCACCCCATAAAATAATCTTGTGCGTTCCCATCCACTCAGTAAGCCATACAGGGGCAATTATTGTTAGTTCGGTCAATTCATACCTCGTTAAATAGTGTCTGTTTATAAAGCATGGAATCACCCTCCCCCTTGCCCTCTCCCGTCAAGTGGGGATTACAAACCCCAACACCACTCTCAAGAGGGGACTTTAATAAGTCCTGCCATTAGCGACTGCCCGTGTGCTGCACGCAGACAGGGGGGAAATCATAATTTATCGTTGCCTCATATTTTATATTACATAAGCAGACCAGAATTCAAGTGAGAAATTATTTATTTGCATATTAAATTAAGGTTATCTTAGTGGATTTTCGCAGGCAATAGACGGTAAGTGTGTTATAATTTTAATTATGTTTGACTTAGGCATTCAAGAACTTATAGTAATTTTTATAGTTGCCCTTCTTGTATTTGGCCCAAAAAAATTGCCTGAACTTGCTATCGCACTTGGGAAAGCTGTCAGGGATATTAGGCAGTCAATGGCAGGCGTCAAGGAACAAATTGACTCTGAAATCCGCGAAATAAAAGACCCTATATCTCTAAAAAACGATATTTACAAAAACAGCGATTTATTCAAAGACGAATATAAAAAGCCTCACGAAGAATCAATACAAAAAATTGCTGAACAAGAGAACCCATCTATAAATCAAAACGTCTTAGATATGCCTCCTAAAACAGCAATCCAAAAAAATACGGATGATGATAGGTAATTGGCAAATGGAAGATGAAAAGCTGCCTATTACTGAACACCTCGGAGAGTTGAGAAAAAGAATCTTTATTTCTCTTGTCACTTTTATTATTGTATTCATGATTTCTTTTAGTTTTTCTGAAGATATTTTCAGTCTTATAGTTTTCCCGCTTAAATACAATCTGGTTTTGTCTTTGGAAAACCCTCATGCGCAATTTATTCCGCAAGATAAACTGCATAGCACAAAACTTGTTTTTCTCGCCCCTGCCGAGGCATTATGGATGAGCATTAAGATATCCATGGTCTCAGCCCTAATTTTTGGGCTTCCTATTTTCCTTTATCAAATATGGGGATTCGTATCCCCCGGCCTTATGAAACATGAAAAAAAATATCTTATTCCTTTTATTTTTTCCTCTACACTACTTTTTCTTATTGGTGCTTCTTTTTGTTTTTTCGTAGTCCTGCCATTCGCACTGAGCTTTCTGCTCGCTTATGGGGTGGGGGATATATTGATGCCTATGCTTTCCGTCGGGATGTATGTTGACTTCTGCCTCAAAATTATACTTGCCTTCGGCATAATCTTTGAGCTCCCGATTGTAATAATTTTCTTGACGAAAATGGGCATTGTTACCCCCGCATTTCTCGCAAAGAACAGAAAATATGCTATATTAATAGCCTTTATATCGGCTGCAATTTTAACGCCCACTCCAGACGCATTTAATCAAATATTGATGGCGGTGCCAATAATCATACTCTATGAAGTGGGTATTTGGCTTTCAAGACTTTTCAAGAAAAAAGAGATAAATGTAAAGGAAAATTAGGCTTTTTGGGTAGATTTTATGGCAGAGCAAAGCGGAAAAAGCTTTAAAATGATAGCTAATGATGTCTCAGAAGGGTTTATAACGATTAACCCCATATTTCTTAAGCCGTTTAATGAATCAGGACTCAGAAACCTTTTCAAGGCGATAGAACAAAAACAGATCTTGGTGCGGACAGAACCATTCCCGCATAACGATGTTGTGAAAATAAGAAATAGGAACATGAGGCTCCAAAGACTGCATGTTTCTTTGTTGATTATAAAAAATTATGCACGGGACAGAAAAATCCAGATATTTTAGAGAGAATTTATGAAATTGGCAATTACCGGACTTTCAAATTCCGGGAAAACTACAATCTTTAATGCCCTGACAGGCAAAAATATAGAGACCACTTCTTACCTGACAACGGCAAGCAGTCCGAATCTTGGGATAGTGAGGGTGAATGATCCAAGAATTCAAAGACTTGCGGAAATATTTAAGCCCAGAAAGATCAGCTTCGCATCAGTAGAATATGTGGATTATTTAGGTATTAATCTAAAAGATGCCTCTCATAACGTAAAGGTAATTGAACATATAAAAGATGCCGATGCAATTGTTCATATAGTCAGGGCATTTGAAGATTTGAGCATCCAGCACCCGCTAAATGATATTGACCCATTGCGCGATATCAGGACCGTAGAGACTGAGATTATATTTCATGACTTTGAACTTGCCGATAAAAGACTTGAGAGAATGGATGAAGCAGCTAAAAAGGGCAAGAAATCTGATGAGGCTGAAAAAAAACTTCTCATTAAGTGCAAAAAAAGCCTTGAAGATGATATTCCGCTTAGAAATATTGATTTTTCTGAAGATGAGCAGAAAGCAATGAGGCACCTGCAGTTTATCACCACAAAACCTGAAATCATTGTTCTGAATATAGGCGAGAAAGACATAAATTCTCAAAAGGCTAAAAAACTTCATGCAGATGTAGAGAATTATTATGCCAACAGAGGCTTGTCTGATAAAGTAAAGGTGATAACCTTGTGCGGAATTATCGAGATGGAGATCGCTCAATTGGCAGCCCACGATGCAACAGCTTTTCTGGATGACATAGGCATACACGAGCCGGCAATGAATAAACTAATACATGCAAGCTACGAACTACTCGGTTTAATATCGTTTATTACTATCGGGGATAATGAAGTGAAGGCGTGGACAATAACAAAAGGGACAACTGCCTTGCATGCCGCAGGCAAGGTGCACTCTGATATTGAAAGGGGTTTTATCAGAGCTGAGGTGATAAGCTATGATGACTTTATATCTTGCGATAATATGCCTGCAGCAAGGGATAAAGGTTTAATCAGGCTCGAGGGAAAGTTATATGAGGTCAGAGACGGTGATATAATTAATTTCAGATTTAATATATGATTTGCTTAGAATTTTTAATAAAACTAATAAAAATATGGTGATAGTATGAAAAGCCTTATCAAAAATGGTCATATAACTGATCCTTCCCAACGGATAGACGAAATCGGGGATATCTTTATTGAGGATGGCAAGATTAAAGAAGTTTGGATTCACAGCGCTGGTGTCGGCAGTCAAAGCAAGGAATTCAAATCTCAAACATCTAATCCAAAAGTAAGAACCATTGATGCCGCGGGTTTATTTATTTTGCCGGGACTGGTGGATATGCACACTCATTTAAGAGAGCCTGGCTATGAATATAAGGAAACGATCAAAACAGGAACACTTGCCGCTATCAAAGGGGGTTTCACGACTGTCTGCTCAATGCCTAATACTAATCCTATTAATGACAGTGATGTTTTAACGAGTTATATAATTAAAAAAGCTAAGGATGAAGGCTCTTGTTCCGTCTTTCCTATCGGCGCTATAACAAAGAATTCAAAGGGCGAAGAACTCGCGGAGATAGGGCTTATGATAGAGGCTGGCGCTGTTGCCTTCTCTGATGATGGAAGGCCGGTTATGAACAGCCTCATCATGAGAAGGGCTCTTGAGTATTGCAAATCCTTCAATGTGCCGATTATCTCACATCCCGAAGATTTGAATCTCTCAGACAGCGGCGTAATGAATGAAGGAAGCATTTGCACATACCTTGGGCTTAGAGGCATACCGCCTGCAGCAGAAGAAGTAATGGTCGCAAGGGATATCATACTTGCTGAACATACGGGCGGCAGGCTTCATATTGCCCATGTATCAACAGAGGGGTCAGTTAAGCTGATAAGAACTGCAAAGGAAGCCGGACTGAATATAACCGCAGAAACATGCCCACATTACTTCAGCATTACCGAAGATGCCATTAAAGGTTACAACACTAATGCCAAGGTTAATCCCCCTCTAAGGACACAAAGAGATATTGAGACTATAAAACAAGGCATTATTGATGGAACGATAGATGTTATAGCCACTGACCACGCCCCTCATTATAGAGATGAAAAGCATCAGGAGCTTGATAAAGCGCCATTTGGAATTTCTGGGCTTGAGACAGCACTTGCTTTAAGCTTAAGACTCGTCCATGAAGGTATTTTAACTTTATCTCAGCTTGTTGAAAAAATGGCATCTCTGCCTGCACGGATATTGAATATAAACAAAGGTGTTTTAAAAGTTGGCTCTGATGCCGATTTAACAATATTAGATATAAACAAGGAGTGGAAAGTAGAACCTGAATTTTTTGCTTCTTTAGGCAAAAATACACCTTTTGAAGGATGGACGCTTAAAGGTATGCCGGTAATCACTATTTGCAACGGCAAAATCCATGAACTCAAAAAATAAGTTTAATTCTAAAAGGGCAGGCATGGATACCCGAAAAACCTTTGTTCTGAAACACTAAATCAGTGCGACAGTGTTTTTTTGAATCTTGAATCTTGCATTGCCTTTCCCTTTAGCTATTTCATGCCTGCTGTAAAAAAATCTAATTGCATTTTTGTGAATATAATCTTATTCGAACATAATCTCAGACCATAACAAAGGCGCATTTCAGATATTCCGTCTCTGGAACTGAGAGCAAAATCGGATGGTCAATCCCCTGTGAACGGTATTCGAGAAGTCGGGCATTTTTGTCTGCATCCAGTGCAGCAGATCTTAATATTCCAAGAAAGGTGCCCCTATCAATATGATAGGAACATGATGATGTAGCAAGTATTCCCCCTTTTTTGAGCAGTTTAATTGCCGTATTATTTAAATCCCTGTATCCCCTCATAGCCCCTTTGATCTTCTGTCTGCTTTTGACAAAGGCTGGGGGGTCTAATATTATAAAATCATAGCGATTGCCAGACCTCAATTCTTTTTTCAAAAAACTGAACGCCTCCTCTTTGACAAATTCATCTTTACCTTCAATGTTGTTTAGCTCCGCATTTCTTTTTGCTTGAGTCAGTGCCTTTTCTGATTCATCAACGTATATTACTGAAGCTCCTTTTTGAGCAAGATGTAAGCCCCAAGCCCCTGTATTGCTGAATATATCAAGTCCTCTC
Organism: Nitrospirota bacterium; assembly: GCA_037445375.1. Taxonomy (GTDB): domain Bacteria; phylum Nitrospirota; class Thermodesulfovibrionia; order Thermodesulfovibrionales; family Dissulfurispiraceae; genus DYHD01. Next base: position 6,469 of record JBBIKS010000052.1, read on the forward strand.
CCGCCGCTGATGTATTTAGTTAACGCAAGTCTGTTGTCTGCCTGATCAAGAAAAAAACCTGTCTTTTGTCCTGTAAGGGGATTAACCTCAAAAGAGATATTACCCTCTTTTATTATAGGCAAAGCATCTAAACTCCCCTTTATTAACCTAACGTCTGAGCCCAATCCTTCAAGATTTCTGCTTGGGCTGTCATTTCTTAAAACTATAGTCTTTGGGGACAAAGACTCATCAAAGGCTTCAATTAAAATGTCTTTCAGTGCTTCCATGCCAAGTGTAAGTATTTGAATTACTAAGCAGTCTGCGTATTTATCCGCTATGACGCCGGGGAGAAAATCCCCCTCGCTATGAACCAGACGGAAAGAATCCCGCTGAGGCATTAGCTGTTTTCTATAGTTCAGCGATGCGGTAATCTTTCGCAAGAAAAAATCCGTGTCTATTTTTTCTTGCTGCCTCGTAAGAAGCCTGACAGAGATGAGAGAGTGAGGATTGAAATAACCCGTCCCATAATAGTTATTTTTAGTATCATATAAATCAACTATGCATCCCGCCGCTACTTTCTTAATATCTGTCTTTATCTCATTTGAGAAGACCCATTGATGCCCTGCCTTTAATCTATCTGTTCTTTTGAGAATGATTTTTTCATGCATGTTCTTTTCCAATAATTTGTGCAATTATATCTATGATGTGCATAACCTGTCTGTCCTTTATCTTGCTTTTCAACTGAAGGATGCAATTAGGGCATGATGTGATAATAATATCCGCTTTCTTATACGATTCAAGCCTATTTTTGAGTATGCCGTCTGAAAGACCCTCAAATGATAATCCAAAGGTTCCCCCAAAACCGCAGCAACCGCTCTCTGAGGGCTCAATAAGGTTGATGCCTGCTCTTTTAAGAATACTACGAGGCTCCGAAAAAATATTCAGGCTATATTTGGAGTGACATGGGTCATGATAGATAGCCTTTGCCTGCGGATTTATTAATGATGTGCTGCGATTATAAAAATTATGTCCTTTTATTAATTCTGGAAACTCTGATGCCTTTGCAGTCAGAAACTGTAAGATATCAAGGGCATTGTCAATGCAGTCTCCACGATATCTTCCATAGATATTTTTTATAAAATGGGTGCACGTAGGACAAAGGCTGATTACCGCCTCAACATTCAGATTCTTAAATGTCTCAATATTCCTTTCTGCAAGTTTCACGGCATCTTCCTCTAATCCCAATTCCAGCAAGGGCGCCCCACAGCAGACCTCTCCTTGAGGGAGTATCACATCAAATCTTAAGCCGTTAAGTATATTCACAAGAGACCTGCCATAGGATGGATTAATGCAGTTGACAACACAGCCCGTAAAGACTGCTATCCTGCCTCTTGGGTTTTGCGCCCTAAAAACAGATGCTTTGCCTCTAAAAGGTGAACCTGCAACGGCAATGTCCATTTTTTTGAAATATCTAAATGGATAAAGCCTGTCAATCTTTGGAATATCGCTTATGATTTTTAGGGTTTTAAAAATCCTAAAGGTAGTGGAATGGTTCTTAAATGCAAACCTTGTGAAATAATTGAATAATATCGTTTTTTTATCAAAGTTTCTTATGTTTTTTCTGATTTTATACACGGCATCTGCAATGTCTATATGCAGAGGGCATATTTTATTGCACGCCTCGCATAAAATACAGCTAAAAACACTTTTGTATAACCTGTTAGAAGCGATTATCTCTCCCTGATTAAACTTTCTAATAATAGCAGCCCTTCCACGAGCACCCAATGTCTCTGTTGAACTCTCAGTATAGGTGGGACATGAAGCCTTGCACCTTCCGCATTGAACGCATAGACTGATATCATTATAACTATTAAGAGGGTTTCCGGGGGAATTAATGAGTAATTGCCTGCTATTCATTGAGCTTCCCGCTCCTGAAGCCCTCAATATCTACCGTTATATGCTTGAAACCAAGTGATTTAAAATGCTTCGCAATGACTTCTCGCAATTCTTTAACGATGAATCTTTGAAAATCATCTTCCCCGATCTCTATGCTCGCTAAAGTTCGGTGGCTTCTGACCCTTAATTCGCTAAATCCCATATTTTTCAAAAAAGACTCCGCTTTTTCCACCCTCTCAAGTCCATCTGTTGTGATCTCGAGCCCGTAAGGAAATCTTGATGCGAGACATGGGGAGGAAGGCTTTGACCATGTAGATAATCCGAAATCTTTAGATAAATCCCTGATTTCTTTTTTATTTAATCCGGCTTCTAAAAGCGGGCTTCTTACTCCATGTTTTTTTGCAGCCTGCATCCCTGGCCTATAGTCTGAGAGGTCGTCCATATTGCTTCCTTCTATAATATATTGGTATCCCTTGTCATGAGCAATATCGTTAAGTTTAACAAAAAATTCATCCTTACAGAAAAAGCAGCGGTCAATTGGATTGCTCGTAAAGTTAGGATTGGTTAATTCATTTGTTCTTATTATAATATGGTGCAAGCCTAATATCTTTGCTATATTAACGGCGTCTTTCAGTTCGCTTTCTGGGATGGTTTCTGAGGATGAGGTAACTGCTGCTGCTTCAATGCCTGAGTCTTTAACTGCCTTTGCCAACAGAGTGCTGTCAACTCCCCCTGAAAAAGCAAGAACCGCAGATTTCATCTCTTTAAGTATAAGAAGAAGTTTTTGATATTTCTCTGACATAAAATAAATTGGATAGATCTTTAATTTTGCGTTTTGTCCTTAAGCAGTGAACCTCCCCGCGGCAAGCTGCGGGGAATGCGGGGGTATTTTTAGCATTTATAAACAGGCTCTAAATAAAAACATAAACCGCCCAACTATATTATAGACATCTTATAATTTTCCTGATGAATGTTGATATCTTCCTTGACTATAATGTTTATGTCAAAGGCGGTTTCAACCTCCTCTAAGCCAGCTCTTTCATCATCAGAAAGCAATTCCGCTACTGCTGGATTAGCATTTATTATGACAGTTGTGCCCATTTGCGGACTCATCTTCTTTAGTTTTCTAAAAATCTCATATGTTATTGTTCTTGTTGATTTAATAAAGCCCCTCCCCTCGCAATAAGGGCAGGAGTCGCAAAGAACTCTCTCCAGGCTGTCCCTTACACGTTTTCTTGTCATCTGAACTATTCCTAATTCAGAAATATTATAGATCGTGCTTTTTACCCTGTCTTTTTTCATTATATCCGTAAATGCCTTGAAGACCTTTTCCCTGCTCTCAATCCTTTCCATATCAATAAAATCTATGATAATGATGCCACCGATATTCCTTAGCCTGATCTGGTAGGCTATTTCCTTTACAGCCTCAAGATTAGTCTTTAATATAGTCTCTTCGAGGCTTTCCTTTCCTACATATTTCCCCGTATTGACATCTATCACTGTCATTGCCTCTGTCTGATCCATAACGATATAACCTCCAGATTTGAGCCAGACCCTTCTGCCAAGAGCCCTCGATATGTCTAATTCTATAGCAAAGGCATCAAATATAGGTTCTTTCCCCTCATATAACTCTATTTTATCTATTAAGCGAGGGAAATATGCCTTGGCAAAATCCCTTAACTTCCCATATTCCTCTGGCGAATCTATTACAAGCCTCTCAACATCATGGCTCATAAAATCCCTCAAACTCCTAAATAAGAGGTCAATATCGCTATAAAGAAGCGCTGGTGCAGAGATTTTCTCTTTTTTGGACTGAGTGTTTTCCCATAAAAGGAGGAGAAATTCAAGGTCTCTACATATCTCTTCCTTTGTAGCGTCTTCGCTCGCAGTTCTCATTATCAGTCCAAAATTCTTTGGTTTTATCTCTGCTGCTGTAGTCTTAAGTCTTTGCCGTGATTCCTCATTTTCTATTCTTCTGGAAATGCCGACATGGTCAACATTGGGCATTATAACAAGATACCTGCCGGGAATAGTTATATAAGAAGTCACTCGCGCACCCTTAGTTCCAATGGGGTCTTTCGATACCTGAACAAGCAGTTCCTGTCCTTCCTGTATTAATTCATCAATAGATAGGGGCTTCCCAATAAAATCTGCTTTATTATCAATATCCAGTTCATCAATTTCGCTATCTACAAAAGCAGAATAGTATTCTTCGAGATCCCTCATTATGTCAGCTACATAAAGGAATGCCGCTTTTTCAAGTCCTATATCAATGAATGATGACTGCATACCGGGAAGCACCTTAATAACCTTTCCTTTATAGATATTCCCGACAAGGCTCGCATCCCTTTTCCTTTCAATATACAACTCCACAACCTGACCGCCCTCCAAAAGGGCAACCCTGCTTTCCTCTCTCATTGCATTTATTATAAGTTCACTCGTCATAATGGCTCCATCCAGCGGTCTTTCCAGCCGTATAATTGTGTTCTTGTTATTTCTATCTCATTAAGGCTTACATTAAAAACCGCCATAACTATCTCTCCAAGTCTAACCTTGAGAGTATCCCTATCTGTGAGGATTAACTTAATTATACGGACATTACCTTCTTCCACAAAGATTATATCCTCTATACATTGTGAAATATCTATTTTCCTATTATCTCGTTTGACAATTAAAGTCTTAAAGCCATTCTTTGGCATTTGAATCTTTCCGTATGAATCTATTATCTTATATTCATACCTGCTGATAAAACTGTTCAGAGATAATTCTTCTTTTGATATAGTAACCATTTTTTCAATATTTATTCCCTCTGGTAAGGTATAATTCAATTTATCCCTATAAGATATTATATCAAAAGGAGCAGATACCTCCATATCAAAATATTCCTTCTCGCCGGCAACGCCTACGCTCAAGGGAGGACAAAAGGATACAAGCGGAGCAGGGTGAAAGCCCTGTGAAAAAAGAAGCGGGACATTTGCCCTTCTTAAGCCTCTTAATATTACATTTATTAATTCATGATGGGAGAGATAACGCAAGATACCGTTCTTTGAAAACTGCACCCTTATCCGTAGAGGTTGGCCAACACTTATGTTTATTGAATTCTCACCGCTTATATGAGCAATTATATTTTCATCTTTACCATGAGTTAATTCTTGGCTATTCCTGCTGCATTGAAGCCCGCAGACCGTGCAGACTTGCTCACAGTTTGCCGTCTTTTCTGGCAATAAAGCCTTTTCATATTCCTTACATAAGAATGCCTTACTGACGCCAGAATCAATATTGTCCCACGGCAGAAGGCTATCCAAGTCAAAAGCTCTCTGTGCATACTTCCCGCCATCTATACCTGTTTTATCCATAGCATCCTGCCATTTATTGAAATCAAAAACCTCAGACCAAGCATCAAGCCTACAGCCTGACTGCCAAGCAGCACATATCAGATTTGAGAGATTTTCATCTCCCCTTGCAAAGACAGCTTCTAATAAATTCATCTTATCGTTGTGCCCTTTAAACTTAATCTTTTTCCCGCCGATTGCTTTTTTTAGATAAGAGAGTTTTCTGCTTATATCCTCAATAGGTGATTGACCATACCATTGAAAAGGTGTATGCGGCTTAGGAATAAAAGGAGAAATAGTCACGCTTACATTTACAAACCTCTTTGTATTCTTCTTAGCAATCTTAAGTGCCTTCATCACCATTTGCGGGATTGCTTCAATATCATCATCCCTTTCTGAAGGTAAGCCTATCATATAATAGAGCTTAAGATTGAGCCATCCCTCAGAAAAAAGTGCATTTAATGCCCTCTCATAATCCTCTTCCGAAAAGCTCTTGTTTATCACCCATCTTAGCCTCTCAGTGGCAGCCTCAGGAGCCATAGTAAAGCCTGTCTTTTTGACTAAACTAATCTCCTTCAGCATATCTTTATTAACAGAGGAAACCCTTAATGAGGGCAATGAGAGGGATATTTTTGACTTTCCGTATCTGCTGTTAAATTCCTTCATCACATGAAGCAGATGCTGGTAATCCCCTGCATTTAGAGATGTAAGGGAGACCTCTTCATATCCTGTGTTGAACAAAGACTTTTCAGCTATATCGAGGACATTTCGAGGAGACCTTATCCTCAGAGGCCTGTAAATAATCCCTGCCTGACAAAATCTACAGCCCATTGTGCAACCCCTTGAGACCTCTATTGCTATTCGGTTATGCACAATCTCGGTATATGGAATTATAGGCTTTATGGGATAAGGTGCATCGTCAAGATTTAAGATAAATCTTCTTTTTATTTTATCTTGAGGTTTATGAACAAGTGGAACATAAAATCCTTCAATTTCCGCAATCTCTTTTAAAAGTGTTTTCCTGTCACGCTCCCCATTCAACTTCCACTGCCGCACCTTTTCCAATAATTCTACTATAGCCGCCTCTGCATCGCCAATTAAAAAGCCGTCAATGAATGGAGACATCGGATGTGGATTAGCTGTGCAAGGACCTCCTGCGACAACGAGAGGCAAATGCCTTTTTTCATTTAATCTTTCCTCGACATAAAGAGGGATGCCGCCGAGATTCAGCATGTTTAAGACTGTTGTATAAGACAACTCATATTGCAGGCTAAAACCGACTATATCAAAATCCTTCAAAGGTGTATTTGATTCCAAAGATGGAAGCGGTATGTTATTTTTTCTCAAATATTCTTCAAAATCGAGCCATGGAGAAAAAACCCTCTCGGCTGAGGCATAGGGCAGTGAATTTATTATGTCATAAAGTATCTTAAGCCCCAGATGCGACATCCCTATCTCGTAAGTATCGGGAAAAGCGAGGGCAGACCTGATTATTGTCGTTTTGAGTCCTTTTTTATGGATGCTGTTAATTTCGGAATTTATGTAGCGGCTTGGGGTTTGAAAAAAAGAAAAGTTCACCCTTTAAAATATCATCTATTATTATTTTTGAGCAAGAAATATCTTTACGTGAAGGGTCATGCCCTTATTTATATCTTCTTTTCCATCTTCTGCGATAAACCTACTTCCTATGGCATATCCTGACGATGAATATTGTATCTTCTTCTTCAAAAACAGCATAAATAGTGTCTGTTTATAAAATCTGGTTTTCTGTCATGCCACACTTGATGCGAAATCCAGAACTTATGAAAAAACACTGGATTCCTGCCTTCCCAGGAATCTCTTATTTCCAGCTTAAAAAAGGGGGTTCGGGGGATTGTTTCAGAAGGATCCCTAAATCTTATATTTCAAGACCTAAACCCAAACCATTTTATCTCATCTCGGTAATGTAGTAAATCAGCATATACGCAAACAGTATCAATGTTGCGCCTAATACAGTGAAGCCGATAGGTTGTTGTCTTATGATATCGCCGGGATATACTTCTAGTTCCTTTTTTATTCTCTCCTGAAGCCTTGCCTTTGTATCGCCGGTAGCTATCATGACCAAAACTGAATCAAAAGTGATCCTTGCTGCAGCTTTTGGGTTTTTGATTATCCATGTGACTAAAGAAGGTATGGCTGAAAATATGACAGCGTTCCACATGGCGCCTAAAATGCTGAGCGGATGCCTCAGAACCCACATAAAAGCGCTTGCCCCTTTGCGGTAAATCCAGTCGAGGTCAAGATTGGTTGCTCTCATCTCAGCCGGGAATACTCCTGCCCTCACAAGCAACACATAGGCTAAAATGCCAAAAAGAAGGAGTTGGCAGGTCGTAACTACATGAGATGCTGTATAAGGAGCAAAATCCACTGGATAGGGCAAAAGGCTATACAAAGGTCCTGGCATCACCCCGATAAAAATGCATAAGAATGCCGTTACCCCCATTGCAATGAGCATATGAAGGGGAGCCTCTTTTGTTCGTATCCCTGAGTCATGAGCAAAAAAGGCATGATAGGGCACTTTAATGCCTGCATGTTCAAGAACTCCAACAGATGCAAAAAGCAACATCAGCCAAATGATAGTCATTCCCCCCATTGCGGCAGACTCTACAACCATAGATTTGCTTACAAAACCGCTGAAAAGAGGAAAAGCCGAAATGGACAGTGCCCCTATAATACAGAAAGTAGCGGTTAGAGGCATACTTTTGTAAAGCCCGCCAAGATCTGTGCAGTTTATTTTGCCTGTCCTGTATATAACGGCCCCCATCGACATAACGAGAAGAGCTTTATACAAGATATGACAAAAGACATGTGAAATTGTGCCGTTTAAAGATAACTGCGTCCCTATACCTATACCTACCACCATATAACCGAGCTGGTTTATAAGGCTGTAAGAAAGGACTTTTCTCAGGTTGTTTTCGACAACAGCAAAAAATATCGGGAAAACCGTCATTGCAGCGCCGACCCATATAAGTATTTCTGCTCCCGGGAAAGCCCTTGCAAGGACATAAACTGCTGTCTTTGTTGTAAAAGTCCACATGAATACGCCGCCAGTGGCGGTTGTCTGGGGATAGGCATCGGGAATCCAGGAATGAAGTCCGGGGAACCCGCAATTTATTCCAAAACCAATTAATATAAACCATGACCCTATGCTGTTTAAGCCGATAAATCCAAACTCTATAGACCCTGTCTCATAAACATGCATAAACATGCCTATAAGCAGGCATAACCCACCGAATATATGAACTAGGAGATACCTCATTCCAGCGCCATAAGATTCCTTCGCCTTATTTGTCCAGACAAGAAAAGTGGCGCTTAAAGCCATTATCTCCCAAAAAACAAAGAGCGTTATGAGATCACCTGCAAATACAACCCCAAGTGCAGAGCCGCCATAACAGATTGCAGCAATATGCTGCGAGTTTTCCTTAACATGCATCGAATACAAAAGGGCGATAAAGGTTATAAGATGATAGATGTATCCAAAAAACAGGCTGAGTTTGTCAACCTTGCCGAGGATAAGATTATAGTTAAGAAAACTGACCGTCCAATGAACCCCTTCGGGTATGTTTATGAGATTAATAAATCCTGCAACGGGCAGTAGAATCAGATATACGCTTTTGAGCTTTCCTCTGAAGAGCGGTATCAGCAAAGCCCCGAATATGAATATCAGCGCTGGAGGATATACATTAGTCATAGTATTCCTCCTTCCTCTTTATTATTGGCCTCAAAATATATTTAGCAATGAGAATCAGGACTGTAAATGCAAGAAAGCCGAAGGTTCCGTAAAAGAAAGGATATTCTTCCCATCTGAAAAATATATGTTTATGAACAAAAATTTCTGCTATAAGGGATAAGCCAATGAGTATATAGAAAGCCCAGAATAATTTATTCACCTTTTTTGCATCATCAAAAAAATCCTTCTTTTCCATCTGTAATCCCTCTCCTTTTTAGCTTCTTATAAAAATAAAGGCAAGATATGCAGAAAGGGTCCCTAACACTATATAAAAAACCTTCCTGTAAAACGGATCTGCTTCATGACTCAATTCCATTATCTCTTCATTTTCTTTTTTCATCTTCTGCGATAAACCTCCTTCCTGTGTCCTATTCTGGCGATGAGTATTGTGTTTTCTTCTTCAACAATAGTATAGATAACGATGTATGGTCGCATTTCATATCTCCAGAGTCCCTCCAAATTCCCTTTAAGTTGTCTGCTTTTTGCCTCGTGGGTCAGCAGCTAAATCATTTTCTATGTGATCAAGAATTTTAGCCTTTATACCGCGGCTTAATCCTTTTAAGTCCTTCTCTACGGATTCCTTATAATAAACAATCTTATAAGCCAAGCCGTTTCCTCATTTCATCAGATGAAATGAGCTTATCGGTATGGTCATGCAGACGGCTGAGTGCAATTTCATAGTTTTCCTGCTCGTCAAGATAAAGCCTTACCGCCTCTCTATGTCTTTATCTAATCTTACTGCAAGCATTATACAACCTCCTTGTATTCTTTGTATGACAAATCATACAAGTCGTATTTATTGAGTGTAAAGCTCTTAAATAGGATCTGTTTATAAATTGAAAGGTTACCTTCCCTCTGTCATTCCCGTGAAAACGGGAATGACAAGAACATCTACC
>JBBIKS010000053.1:0-16147 GCA_037445375.1 Nitrospirota bacterium
ATATCTTGTAGCGCATTGTTTTCAGGTTATCTGAATCTTTCCAAATATCTCGCAAGTGAATGCTTGATAAAATCTCTCATCAGGCTTTGTCAGCTTTAATGCCTTATGCAGTTTTATCTTGTTTATTTCGTCTCCTTGCAAATGACTCTTACAATATCAACTTTGTATTTGATAATGCTATTTTGCCTCATCTGTTTTATAAATAGATATTATTTCACTCGATAATCTTTCCTGTGTCAACATCTACTTTAAAATGGGTTGGAGATGTGCAAGGACTGTAAACGTCTATCAAACTCGTTCCATTAAAGCGGATATTGATATTATTGCAACTTGACGATTGTGCGTATATATCACCGCTTGTAATGACCCTTGCACCTTCGCCAAGATTTATTGCGCCATACGATGCCCTATCAAGCAAACTAAAAGCCTCTGCAGCACTGATTATCACATTGTTAACATTACCTGTTAAATCAGGAAGTTGCTGTCCTGCATAAGAGGTATTTGTTATCTTCGCAACCCCGTTAACGATTAAGTAATCAGCGATAGCTAAATTGCTAAACACATCTCCGCTAACAAGGTAACCTGTATTCCCGTTTATCCCGAATTGTCCTTGAAAATTTGAATTTAATTCGCTGCCATTGACATTTCCGCCGCCAGAAATTTCAGCCTTATTTATAAGAAAATAATCGTTGGAGAAAAAATAATTGCAATCAACTGGATTGTTGTTATTAAAAAATTTTGCTTTGCCAGAAGCATATAGATTATGTGGAGCGCCATTGATTCTTACTGAAGTTGAAATCGTGGTGTTAAAGTTGCAATTAAAATCGATCAAAGCATTATCTATAACATCATCCACGCTGTTTATTACGCCAATCATAAGACTGTTTATCGACAAAACAGCAAGTCGGATTTCTTCTTTAATATTATGTTGTGGTGTGCCACCTCCGCTACCTTGACTTCCACCGCCGCCGCAAGCTGTCAAAACAAATATGCTAATTACTGATACCACTATAAACCTGAATAAGCACTTCATTTTAAATCCTCCTTCTTAATATCTTTTATAATATTTACGGGAACCGTCATAGTATCTTTCGTCATAACCGTCATCAAAGCCATGGTTATACCCGTCGCTGTAACCCCTGTAATATACTCTCCTGTCTTTGTCATGCCTGTCAAAAAAATCGTAGTAAACAGGTGCAGTGTAAACAACTGGGGTAGACTCATAATATAAAGTTCTATAGGAGTGCGGATTCACCGCCTGATTCACAACATCGGTCACGATAATCGCAGCGCCTATCCCCAGAACCGTACCAAAAGCCCTCTCAAAGCTCCTGCCAAATCTGTCACCTGCAAAAGAGGCTGCAGGAAGGAGCATTGCTAAGGTTATCAAGGTTAAGATTATCTTTTTCATGTTTTAGATACTTCTCTTTGTTTATATATGACAAAAAAAATACAACAAACCGTTCAATATCCTTTCTTCAAAAAAGGTTCTTCTTACGAATTACTATTTTCGTCCTTCAATTCTGCGATATAATTAAGAACTCCCTCGCTCACCAGCCGCACCCCAACTCCAACCATAACAGGCAATGCAGCAGCGGCACAACCAACCATTAAGAAATAAATATGTTGCAAATACAAAATTGATTAAATATCTGACTAAGCCACGATTCATAATTATCTCGTATTTTTATCTTAAATCTACATCGGAGAAACAGATTCTTTGCTTTTAGATGGCGGCTTTTTCTCACCTGCCGGTTTTTTAGTTTTGCATTTAACGCCTTTTATATGGCACTTGCTGATCCAGCCCTCCGTAGAAATCTCTCCCAAGGAAACCCGTATTTTTACCCAATTGCCTTGCTCTGCAAGTTTTTCTACCTCACTGTTTACATTTACCCTGCCGACATAGTTTTTAGAATTCGGATTATCAGCAATCATAACGGTCTCTTTGATAATGACTTTCGCTGTAGAGTTTGGGTCAAATAGTTCTATTGAATTCCTTTTGTTTTTATGCGAGGCCTTCGGCTTAATATCGCCTTTGCTTGTATCGCTCTGTTTACTAATACTCTGTTCCGAAGAAGGCGGGATAGCTGTTTGTAACGGTGACTGAACTCTCTTTGGAGGGCATCCGGTGCCTGTTTGTTCACAAATTTTCACTCTCTCTGCCATCGTCTTTCTCACCCTTGCAAGCGAATCAAGAAAAGTATCATCTGCCTTTATATCAGCTGCCATTTTGTATTGCTTTTCTGCAAGATTTAAATCACCTAACATCTCAAACGCAACTCCGATGTTATATATGGCAGCAGGCCTCTCTTTCTCTATTGATAATACCTTTTCCCATTGTGTGACAGCGTCATCCCATTGTCCTCTGACAGCGTATTTATAGCCTATCTCATAAGCACTCTCTATCTGTTTTTCATGCTCTGGTTTTGATTTAAAACTTATACCAAAACCTCCAGAATCCCCTTCTTTTATTACAACATTAACAGCTTCATATCTGGGGGTGATTTTTTTCATAAATTTTTCAATTGTCAGCATAGCGGCGCTCTTAATCATCCTTTCCGGGGCATCTAAACTGCCGATTTTGACATTTTCAGTTCTCTGCTGCCAGCCCATCTGTGAGATGCTGTCTGCAAGAGATTTTGCTACTGCTCCTAAAAGACCTCCTGCTAAACCGCCGCCCATCTCATCATATACCCCATGACATGTGTCTCCAATATATTGCCCTTCCGAGGAAGTGCTTGCAATTATCTGACCGGTTGTAGAATCTATGAAATGTACCGTAAATTCTACATAAGCATCCCCTGCATTGCATTGAACGGTCTGATAGTATTCCTTTTTGCCTTGATAACGCTTAACCTGTTTATTATAACGACTGCCATGAAATCTATAAGAGGAAACACTCCCGGTAACAATAGCCTGAGAACCAGAGATTTTACCTATTTTTGCCGCTGTTTTCAGATCGACAGCACCCATCATTCCTAATCTTTGTTCTGCTAATAGTTTTAACAATTGAGACCGAGAAACTACCTCAAAATAAGGGTTACCTTCAACCTGCGCATTTTGTAATGACGTCTCAAGCCATTGGGCGATTTCTTTCCCACCCTTGCCGTCAAGATCAAGAATTGCAATCTTCTTATACCTTGCTACATTAACCTCGGCAGGCACAAGCCTTTTCACCTTTATCCCATCACCGTCAGGCCTAATTAAATCCTTGCAACCAGTGCTTATAAGCGATAAAATTATCAGCAAAATCGAGACCTTCTTCATACAGCACCCCCTTTTCAATAAACATTCTTATAACCATGAAAAACAATATCTTTCATTATCAGCTCAAATCCAGCGGTAATGGACTGTCATTACGAGCGAAGCGATGAATATCATCTTTTTAAATAACGATTCTTTACCCCCTTCGGATGTTCAGAATGACAAGCTGTTGAAGACATTAACAATATTATCGCTAGATCTGGGATCAATTTTTTTCGATAAAGCGTCTTACGTCTTTGCGTCCAACCTGAACAAACTTTTTTCCATCCCAACGATATGTTGTTTTCTCTATATATTTCGGACAACATGCTGCATCACCGTGTGATCGTTCTACAGAGAGTAAGCCATTTTGTATGCTTATCCCATTATCGCAATTTTTGCATATATTGCCTCTAACTATACCTCCAAAAGCACGATCTCCTTCTTTAAGTCTGGCAAGTAATACAGGCGCTCCATTTTTCATGGTATAAACAAATGCCTGTTCTATTGGATGCATACTACCGCAATAAGTGATTACAACTGCTTCGTCGCTTCCGTCACCAGTGATATCACCATAAACAGTTCTATTAGAATCAACCTCAAATCCGTCAGATTTATCGCTCATCTCGCCAAACGAACCATTTAAAACCTTAACCTCTGCTTTGCCAAGGACTTTCGAACAATAGGATTTACCAAGATGATATGTAAAGTTCATGAAATCAACTTGGCGGATGCCATTTGGGTTGACTGATGAAATTGCGTTTTGTGTCGGTGAGATTGTGGTTTGTGCTGATGTGATAGCTGTCTGTCTCGCATCATCTCCTATGGGCACAGATGTGAAAAACTGCCACCCGTTAATTAACATACCAAACAGGCTAAGGCTAATTGCTGCGATAGGAAAGACTTTTTTTGCATACTGAAAAAAAGCGGTAACAAGAGCGATGATAGAAAGAAAAAACGAACCAATGCTGATATAAAAAGAATAACTGCTGATGTAAGTGAGCTTAAGACCTGCTAAATAGGCAACTGCGGCTATAATAGCGATAATGCCTAATATCCCTCCAAAAATAGATAATATTACAACAGCAGCCGACTGCTGCAATTCCCAACCTGTAGGCGCTTTATATGAATAATCCGAATAAGCAACCGGTTGTTTATCCTGAGCAATACTAATCTTCTTGCCGCAATTGCCGCAAAAGTTTGCGCCCTTTTCTATCTTAGTGCCACAGTTTGAACAAAACATTTTGGAAGTCCCTCCAACGCTTTATAGCGATGCACAGCAATTAGTGCAGAATTTTCCAGACAAATCTCCTTTGTAAAACTTGTTGCAATTAGGACAGGTGGTCTGGTCTTTTTTAACAGGCAAAGGATTTTCAGGAGCAGGCGTCATAGGCATAACTCCATTTTTAAGAAGATCCCCAATCTCCGTCATCAAAGATACCATTTCATTGAATTTGAAATACCAGCACATAAGTTCCCTGACGGACTCATTTTTATCAACTAAAGTTGTCTCCCGCAGTTCTCACAGAACCTGCTGTCCGGAGAATTCTTTGACCCGCATTCAGTGCAGAACATACCCGAGCTTTTATTTTTTATAACATCTGGCCGCCTTTCCAATTTTTCTATATCTCTATTAGTTATCAGGGCTACACTGTTTAGAAATACAGTCCCAAACAGCGTTAGAAGCACCAACCAATAGCCAGCCTCGTGATTAACCTTTAATGCGCCGCCTGTTTCCTTAAAAGCCTGATCGCTCAGCTTTGAACTCAAAATAAGCACAAATGCAAAGCCCAAGCATCCCGAAGCGATGGATGCAATATGCCCGGTTTTGCCTAAAAATCCGGCAAATAAACCGGCAATAGCAAAAAGAAGGACGAATACCGCTAATGGTTCACTTTTTCGCTTTGTCTTTGCACGACCATCAAATGAAGGCTCCTTTATCTCTGTGATTCCGGCAAGTTGACTGCCGCTCAGAGTCATTACCCTCTCGTTCATACAAGAAACATTGAACCATGGGAGAAAAAAGCAGAGTATGACAAAGCCGAATAGACCTGATGAAATCTTACCGCTGAACATATTTACAATCCTCCATTAACTAAAAAACAACTATATGCTATTCTGGTTTGTCCAGAATCTATAATAAAAGAAAGAGTTGTTTCCGACTATCGGGAATGGCATTTTTATTGCGAAACAAAATCAGAAAAATAAACATTTCTAATAATATTGCCGCCTAATATTTGATTAAATCTTTGCATCATTTCATTTTTTAAATGCATCTTTCCTTCAGCAGTTGTTAAAAAATTTGAAGATTTTTTACTGACAGATAACAATGCTGCATCCCTTAATTTCTTCATGTAATCTCTTACAGTTGATTCATATTGACTATCAACCAGTTCCAATTGCATTGTTATCTTAATATACCTATTAGCTTCTGCGAGATTTATGACTATAGGTTCAAGTGGAATTATTGTTGTTGGATATCTTACAACGTCTGATCTGAATTTTTCGTGTGCCATACTTAAGGGTTCTATCTGATTTTTTGCTATTGGCGACTTGTCAGGGATTGATATATTATATGCCCTCCCTCTTTCTTCTTCGGCAATGGCGATATTGATTTCATCTTTTGAAACTTTTGTTATACCACCAATTACAGAAGGAAGCAATACGATTAAATAAACTATAGAGCCGATCAAACTCAGACTTGCAATAAACAATATCAGCCATTCGAATCCTCGCGCAATTTTAAAAAAGACCTTTTTCTCAATGCTTGAGATAACCCCATTATCACTTATTGGCAGGATATTCTCTCTTGCACTATAAGCAGTAGTAGAGCTTTTCAAATCTTTCCCGCATCCTTCGAAGAATCTTACGACTTCTTTATTGTTTGCGCCACATTCTGGGCAGTACATTTTATATGACCTCTTATGTTCTTTACTCTACGCTTTAAATAGATGGGCTGCATTTTCAATCTCCATCAATCGTTTCGTTATCCTCGGGTGTGTTGAGAACAAATCACCGATAAATGCAAAAAATTTATTCAATTGTCTTTCCTGATCTTTGAGTGCGGCAATGTTTGTCCTTGGAGACAGCGTATAGCTTCCACACGCAAGCATGGCAAGCGCACGATTAGCTGTTTCTCTGCTGCCGCAAAGATAAGCTCCAATTCTGTCTGCTGTGAGTTCACAAGAGCGGGAATAGGCAGAATAAAAGAAAGGAATTAAACCAACAAACACAAAAAAAAATATTAAAACAGCTAACGGTTCGCTTTCATGCCTTGCCTTTGCACGACCAGCAAATGAAGGCTCCTTTATCTCTGTGATTCCGGCAAGTTGACTGCCGCTCAGAGTCATTACCCTCTCGTTCATACAAGAAACATTGAACCACGGGAGGAAAAAGCAGAGCAAAATAAAGCCAAATAGGCATGATGAAATCTTGCCGTTCATTACTTTGTTCGCCTCCAGCCATCATCAAATAGCATAAATTGCTTATTCGCATTGTGATATGAAGTTAAATCATTTTGAGATATAAATGCCTCTCCAAAAGGAGTCGGCTTTAATTTATAAAGATAGATTGCTATGCAAACAATATTACCGGCAGCGTCATTTGATGATTTTGTAATTCCGGTCACTTTGGGCTCAATTTTATCGGCTAATTTCACAGTAACCGAGTCTTTTTCATACTTGAGTATATAAGGAGTAGCTTGAGCCGGCATACTGATTTCGTATCTCTCATAATAATTATCGGAAGCGATAAACCTCATGTCTATAAACCCTTTATTAGCTAACTGTCTAAACTTTGGAACATCTTCTTTTTTAAAGTCTCGCTGACCGAGATATATCTGATGAGTAATAATATCGTTTATCAGGAAATCATTTATCATATGCTCTGCCTTACCGCGTGAAAGTTCACCTGAGCACCCTGTTAGTAATATAAAAGCCGTTAACATCATGACTAGTTTTAAAGATGTCATCCTATTCATTACTATATTCCTCCATCTTTATAATATTTAATCTATGAATTCCTTCGAGACATCTGACATGATCAGATACCATATAATGATTGCTGTTGCGATCATATTAAAAATTCCTATAAGGATGCCGCCTGCATTTGAAGAAAATAATCCTATCAATGAACTGATAAAGGAAACTGCTGAAATGCCTACAACCAAAAACCTGCCCCACTGGATAAAGTTCCAGAGACCATAGACCGAGGCAATACAAAGCAAGCTTATGATCTCAATGAACATAACTAATAAGGCTGCTTTAAATACATCAAACCTGCCATAACTTAAAAATCCGGCAGATTGATCAGGCAAAGCTATAATCGACCAACCAGCAATAGTAGATATGACAAGACCAAAAACCCCTCCAAAAGCAAAATAGATCGCTATCAGCACTACAGGCAATGGCCTTTTAACAGATGCAACCGTAGCTATTGGCATTGAGGCTTTTTGAGAAAATAACCTTGAGATATTTATGCCTTTCATCTCCTTCCCGCATCTCTCGCAAAACTTAGCCCCTGCTTCATTATTTGCACCACATTCCGAACAAAACATATTATTCTTCTCCTGAAAATTTTATTTAGATCTTTTCACCACAAGAGTCGCAAAATCTATAATCGCTCTTTATTGATTGTCCACAGTTTACACAAAATTTTGCGGTTGAAGCCCTAACAGGTATAGAAGCTTCTCTAAAGACATAAGTATTTTTATTAGGGATGCCGTGATGATAACAATGATTATTCATCCCAGACTGAATTATATAAGTATAAATTCCAAATGGGAGAAATATAGAAAACAATATTGCGGCAAGAGGTTCTATGGTGTCAGGGTCTCCACAGATATTCTTCATTGTTTTTATCCGTTTTGCAGTGTTATAGTGGCTGACAAAATTAGCAATAGGAATAAATTGCGCCAAAAGCGCCATTGCTGGAGAAAAGTTCATTTTTTCTGAAGTATGTTCATGAATTTCCTTATTAATGCTGTAATACCAATAAAGCCAATAAATACCAAATGTGATCAGTGTAAAAAAAATGACTGCGAAAGGACTCCTCTTCTTAAGCATAATAATATTATTCTCCCCACTCTCAATTTATCTATATTTGATGATAAAATTCTCAATCCCGTTCACTGCTTTGCCCCGCATTTGCCGCAAAACTTAGCCGTCTCTTTTATCTCCGCCCCGCAAGAAGAACAAGCCTTAATGCCCTCAAAAACCTTTGCCTGCTGGCTTGTCTGTCCAGATACATCCCTTCCGCACGAGGCGCAGAATTTCTGATTAGCAATAAGACCTGTTCCGCATACACAGACAGAATCTATATTTGTCCTATCTGGCGATGCCATCTCTTGAATCTTTCTCATTTCATTCTCAACCTCTACTATCTGCCTGTTGATGGCGCTGACCTGCGGATAAAAATCCCTTATCTTCTGTTCGTTGTATTCATCCCTGCGCAGCATGTCATAAACAATATTGCCTAATTTATTAATTGTTTCTTCCTTTTCTTTTTCGAGATGTCTCAAGTCGCTTCTCAATCTTGCAAGTTCAACGGCTTCTTTTGACTTTGAGCTTACATTGCTGATGCCTTCATCAACTTTTTCTTTGATTTTATCTAAAAAATCTTTCATTAAGCCGCCTCCATTATTTCAAGCTCGCTATCTTCCACTGTCCACCCTCTTTCTGTAAAACTACATTGTTGGTCGTATTAATAGATCTGGTTTCGCCTTTATCTGTCGAACGGATATTAATTTGCCAGTGAACGGTCAACTCAGCAGTGTTTTGAGTTACCAAAATATCACGCACATTGAAATTGAGTTGTGTAAAATCATAGCTTCTCCAATTGTCTATAGTGCTTTCTTTCTTTTCTTCATAACCCGGAAAAGAACGCGAATAGCAGGACATGAATAGGTTGATGTCTTCTGACAGGTTTGCATTTTTAATGGTCTCAAAAACCTTCTTTATTTCATCTTCAACAGATGAAACTGTTGGGGCTGCACCGCTCCCGGCAGCACTGGAATTGCCTGCAATGGAAGGTTTATTCGGGGTCGCATCCACAATCTTTGCACTACTGCCGCTTTTATAGAAATATTTATAGCTGAGAAATCCACTTGTCCCCAATACTAAAAGCACAACTATTGCAGCCGCCCCCAATTTTATATAACTTTCATATCCTCTAAACCACCCCTCTGATGAAGGAGCAAGCAATTTCATTGTCTTGTGCTTTTTCTTGAGTTGACCATTAAGGGTATTGAATGTTTGTTTCGGTTGTTTTTTGAACCTTAAATAATCGCTGAAAGTAATGCCTTTAGCCTTTCTCATCGCCTTTAATTCCGAGAGACGAGTTTTGAAGGGTAGAATTTTATTCTGAAGGTCATCTATTTCAAATGCAAGCTCTTTCTCTATATTTTTTAAAAAATCATCAATCCCGTTAATCTCATCCTGTATAGACTTAAGCTGAGCCGCATATGGGCCAAGAGTTATATTTAAAGACTCTTCCGAGATAGTTCCCCTCTGCAGTTCTAATTTGCTTATTAATGATGTAAGTTTCTTTTCTGTTTTGAAGAGGGCTCTTTTGCGCTTAAGCATGGATTTTACTTTTGCAGGAGAGTGTTCAATTGGGTTAACATTCTCTGAAGATTTTGGGAAAGAGGCTTGCGCTGTTTTTATTCTCTCAGTTGATGCCTTGGGTTGTTCGTTGTTTGTTTGGGTCTTCGACATGATTATAGGGGGAGTATCAGATAGGGCAACCCCGCAAGTCTTACAAAACTTTTTAGTACCCGGATATTCACTCTTACAAGATGGACAGTATTTTTTTTCGTTAAAATCGGTTTTATCTACTGGGGGTGCTTCATTTTTTGATGTATCTTTTTCTGCTTGCGCCTCTAACTTGCAGCCGCACTCCTTGCAGAACTTTTTGCCTTCTTCATAATCAATATTGCATTTTGGACAATATAACATCTTTAACCTCCGTTAAAGGGCTGACGGCTGTTTCTTCTTGATACCGCCGCCTCCGCTCGTAGTATTTATAAACCGTTTAGATAGCTGCTGAATTACGGTCTTCAGAGGACCATCAACCGAAGGCGGACCTCCCCCCATATCATATCCTGGCACCGATGCGGTCTTTGTATTTGCAGATGCTTCCTCCGAGTCAGAAAATAGTATAGCTCCCGTCTGGACATTGACGACCCTGATATTAACTTCTACAGATGCGTTATACCTCGTGATTGTCGAATCTCCTACTGTTGCTGTCTGTTTTCCTACTCCAAGTTTTTCGATCGTACCAAGGACTACAGCGTCGACTCCCAGCATCTTGCCTATGCTGACAGCTTTTTTAGGGTCAACATTACCAGACTGTTGAAAATCCTGCTCACGGATTAATGCATCGAGTCGTTTCCTCTCGACTACTGTGAAAGTGCCGCTTTTTGCAAGCTCATTCATCATTAAATCTGCTGCTTTTTGCGAGTATTTGCCTCCTTCGCGGGAAGAGTTGTTTTCAAAATTAAGAACGGCTATCTTTAAGTTTTGCGCAAATACTCCTGATATATTCAATAATAAGAATAAAATGGTTATAACAAATATTTTTATAGTATGCATTAAATCTCCCTTTATCTTGCCGTAGCCTTTATACGCGTTGCCTCAAACTTGTTTATCTTGAGCCTCACGCCGTTTTCTTCCATAATACCGGCAAACTCCATCGCATTGCCTCTGAAGGTAATATCTATGGTCGCTATGCCTCCTTGAAAATTCAACACCTCAACATTGGACACCCCTTGAATCGAAGATAATTGTTTTTTCAAAGCGCTTAATGCCGAAAAACCCTTTATGCCGTCCACTAACATTTCGATTCCTGCGCCGGAGGTTGAAGCGGATTTTGATTCGAATATCTTTACAAAATACTCTCCGACCTCCCGTCCTGCATTGGCAAGGGCTGTCTTAGCTGCTATGTTTTCATTTATATCAAGGCCTGAACCATGAGCGCCGTATGTAGCTATAATTTGACCTGTGTCAGTTCTAACCGCCTTTGCCTCAACCCTCGCTCTGCAAGAAATCATATCTCCACCCGGCATCCCGCGAAGGCTTGGAACCCTTGTTACACCTGCGAATTCACTAAACCCTTCTCCAACTATCATGATATCTGCCCCAAACTTTCGAGCAAACGTTAACGCAATCTTTAGCGCTCCCTCTTTATCGCCTTTCCATTCTTTGTCAAAAACATCATTATCCCTTATCTTTTTTATCTGCTGCTGGTCAACGAGTTTGTAGCCGGCTTCGATAAGAGTACGCGCAACCTCTGTCTCCCCGGCGGGGTCCGGGACTTTAGGTCTTTTCAGGTGAACTTCCGGTATTACTACCATTATCCTTTCTTTTCTTACGGACGCATCTGAAGATTTCTGAAAAATAGAGCCTATAATTAGAGCAATCAGTAAAAATAAAGCAATCGGTAAGATTATTCTTTGCATCGAACCTCCCTTAAACTTTTATTTTTGATAAAACCCTTCATTTTCCAAAGTAGCTTTTATTTGCATTCCATCTGTAACCATTATTCTTTTCTCCCATGGTTTATATCCAGATTTTGAGATTCTTATATCATGAATACCTTCCTGCAACATACCATGATAAGGCGTATTACCGACAAAAGCGCCATTTATCGCTATATCAGCCCCTTCAGGAACAGATGTTATGAAAACTCTTTGGTTACTGATAGATGCAGTTTTTGATTGAGGTTGGCCTGATAAACTGCTCATCAGCTTATTAACGCTGTTTGAGAGAGCGTTTCTGAGGAGTTTTTTGTATACTTCTTCTCCCTGATAAGTTGAAAGATTTTCCGTCTGTCTGACGGCAGTAGAATCGGAGATCACATCACCGAAGATTATTTCGCCTCTTTCCGTATCAATAATTCTTACCTCGATAGCAACGCTATAGTTGATATTCTTTGTATTCACGCCATAACCAGAAAAAGACCTCACATCTGAACCAAGTTCTATAATAGAACCGGTAGCGATGTATTGCGCCCCAAGAAGCTTCCCCATCTTAACCGCCTTTTTAGTATCAACCAACTCTGTTTTATTAAAGTGAAGCTCGTTTATTAAAGAATCCACCTTGCTTCTTTCAAGGACGCGGAATTTGCCGGTATTTACAAGCAGTATGGAGAATACATCGTTAGCCATCTGCTCTATTTTGAATGGTCCGGTGTAATTTGCATTATTTGTGAAATCTACCACTGCAATGGTATTTTTTCCAGAAGCAGAATCGGATTTAGGATTTGAACAAGAATTAATAAAGACACAAAGTAAAAAAAATAACACAAAAAATCCATTAAAATTTTTCATCATTTTCCCTCAATATTCTTAATTGAAATATTATCAAATCCAGGCGGGGTTTTCCATCTGGATTCTATTATTACTCCAACATTTCCATTTCTGAATAAATCAGTGCTGATTTCAGTCAACTTCATTCCATTAAGATATGCCTGATAAAAGCCTTCAGAGCCTAATATTATCAGTCTGCCTTTGTTGAAATTGCCAGATGAAATTCTGTTACCAATATTACTTCTTATGCCGTTGCTTTCCTTAACCCACGTAACCCCGTCATTATTAAAGTGAAGGATAAGGGCATTGCCGCTTATAGCTGAATTTATTATTATCCCAAAAGCCGCATCGGGCCATGCTTTTTCGCCATTGTAAATATCCATCTCGAGTTTGAATTTGGTGTAACTTTTACCAATATATGAGAGAGCATTTCCTTCCCAATAACCGTCAATTAGCGTATATCTGCCGTTTTTGTATCCCCATGGTCCTGAGACTGGGCTGAATTTATCTGAATATTTATTCGAGATAAAATCTGGGATTAAATTAATTGCGTTTGGGTAAAAAATCATACTTCCTATTATTAACACCATTATCACTGAAATACTAATAAGCAATGGATTCAGAAAGCCTGACTTTTCTTCATGCCTTAAGACATGTCCAGATAAGTGATTAGGGATATTTATTGAACTGAAGTTAGTATAATATGAGGCAGTTTTTTGTGCTGTATCGGATTTATCGGTCATTTTCTGAGTCTTTATTCTAAGAGTGGGATCTCCATATAAAAAATATGAAGCCCACAAGAGATTGTCCCAGCCTTTTTCATTGATAATCGTCTCTTTTGAAATGTTTAAAGCCTCTCCAATGCTTGCCCCTGATACAAAAGCATTATAAAAAATTGAAGAGAATCTAACGCTATCCTGATCATGGATTACCCAAAAAGGGCCGATAAAATTCTGAACCCCCGACAAAAGAAATCCGCCGCCGACACCAAAAGATTGTTCGTCATATACATACCCGGAAAGGTGGTTTTTTGATGCGGTTGCCTGACATGAGTTCGAAAACACAATAAAAGGAGGCGACTTTATGCGGCTTATCTCTGAAGATGTTAAAATCCCATTTTTTAAAATCCAACCACTTTTATCTGGATTTTTCTCGTCAAAGAAAGAATGTCCAATAAAATGAATAATATCTTTTCCATCCATCTCAGAAATCAGGTTCATCCTATTTGCCTGACTTCCGCCTATCAGTTCAACATCTATTTCCTTGCTGGCGTCCAAGATTGAACATAATGCCTCCGCCTCTCGCTGCGCATATTGGAGAGTCTCGGAGGGGTCAACTATTATCAGCATCTTTAACTTTTTATCATGATTTAAAAATCGCTCTTTTGTTTTAAAGTTATGCGTTGTCCTTATCTGTCTGCCTATTTTAAATTTAGTCGTCAAAAAATCCTTTCCATCAAAACACACTTCCCATGGAATATAAATCAGATGCTCATCAAGTTTTAAAAAAAGATCTGTGGCGTCTGAGTTCTTGAGATTTTCTCTAACTCTGTCCGGCAAAAGTTGTGAAAATAAAATATAACCTATTTTTTTGAGTTCACTTAAAACAACTTCGTTTTTATTAAATGTGTGATCATAGATTGCTCTGTTTGCAAGCATTGTAATGCGTCTAATATCCCTGCAAATCTCCTCTATAAACCCTATTTCTACGATTATCTCGCCTTTTGGCGCGAGTGTATTCTGTTCGAGCATATCAACTATATGAGACGAACCCTGCCGGAATATGGTCAAGTATTTTGGATTGCTATTCATAATCTTTAAATTTCTCCGGGCGGTAACACTTTAAATGCAATTTCAATATCCTCTTCGGGTATGATGATTCGATAATAGCCATAAGTGATATCACGGAAAATGACATCCCCTTCTTCATCTGCGGTCTTTGAAGAAAAGAGCCTTTCATCTCTATAAAGTGATAGCCTTGTTTTTATGAGAGGTAATTCCTTTTTTTGCAATGACACTCTTAAAGATGCAGCAAGCCCCTCGGCATTATAAAATTGAACCCTTATATATATATCGTTAATTTTTTGATTAATCTTTAATATATCGCCTGAATCTTCCCCGCCCCTGAAGGCAAACGCATCATCTTTACTGCTGAAAACATCGACTAAAGCTTCCTCTGGCTTTAAAACTGTTTTTGTAAAAGATATTGCTTTTTCTGAGAGAGAAATAATAAATTCTGACAGGTATCTTGCCCTTTTTGAAGATTTGCTTATCGAAAGTGCTTTCTCTTTCAAAGCATTCGGCAGTAAAATATTTTTGCCTTGTGACATTATAGTCGTGCCCCGGCTTAGTGAAATAGCCTCTTTTAGACACCTATTGCAAACCATAAGATGCTCCTCAACTAACGGCGTTTCTTCGTTAGTCAAGCCTTTCTCGATGTATGCCATTATAATCTCAGATTCAGGGCATTTATCATAATATTTTTTCATGTTTGGCACCTATACAAATCCTTAAAAAGTTCCTTTGCCCGATTCACATTTGTAGAAACGGTTCCTACTGAAACTTTTAGTATCTCAGCAATATCCCTATAAGATACGGCAGAATAGTTAGATGAATGCTGGGGAAGACTTCTGGCTTTTTGCAGACGCCTTTTTAACAACTTCCTTTCGATCTCTATTGATTCCTCGTATTTATTTAATGCCCTCATTGCATAAATCTTTCTTTCAAATGAATAAATCTTGGAACTTATTTTAGATATGCTATCTTCCTTTTCGTGAAGCTTTTCATTTTTCACAATCAAAGAATGCTCAAGATTGTTAAGTGAAGCTATAACATCCCTGATATCTCTTTTTGAGACATTAGAAATTATCCTAATGTCTTCAGGTGTAAGCTCAATCTCAAGAAATAATTGAATTTTGAGGTATATTTTTTCTGGATTCGGTATCTTGTTAAGTGTTTCATTGAATCTTTCATAACTTTCATCTTCTACAAGTAATGTTTCCGGGTCGGATGCTTTATCTTGAATAAAGTCAATGAATTTCGCACCACTGTCTTCATCTAAAGGCTCATCTAAAGAAAATACAAGGTTATTATCAACACTTAATGTCCTGCTCCATTCGTAAAAGAGATCTTTTAAAACAAGATACTGATAAGTTTTTATGCTACATCTACCTTTATGTGTCATCATCCTCTTAAATATCCTGCCTTTATCAAAACAATAGCAATAAAAATCTGCTGCTCTTTCTACCTCAATCCGACCAACTTTGATAGGAAAGTTATATATATCCTGACCAAATATATCCTGAAACATTGAAATAGAGTTCAAATCACCTTCTATACATGAACTAAGAAGACTCTTAAAAAAACTAAAATCGATATTTTCTAATTTTTCTTTCATTATATTAGATGAGAGTTTTGTTCGCTATGTTCAAACTGCAGATAAATAAGCAATAAAATTTATTCAAATTAGTTTTAGCAAACACAAATTTATAAATTTCTCTGGTCAACTTTAAGACGTTGCCGCCTAAGTTTTTTGAAAGATGGAAAGGCAAGGCACAGATAAGACAGAATTTATAAAGATTATATCACTTTAAAATTAAAA
>JBBIKS010000054.1:0-16117 GCA_037445375.1 Nitrospirota bacterium
ATTATCCAATAGAATATAAAAACATGGCTAACAATTAAATCCAGCGGATGCGGTAAACCGCCCCGCTGATTTAGGTCGTTCTCGGCGTGTTGCGCACGCCGAGAACGACCTAAATCAGCGGGGCGTTCCCGAGACGCTGCGCGTCTCAGGAACATCCGAGTTGAGCTGAGCTCTTACGAATTAAAAGCGTTCCCTCGCGCGCTGACTCGCGCTCGGGAACAATTCGTTCGAGCAGACAGCCCTACGGGCCGCAGCTCAACTCGGACGTTAAAAGTGGAATAAATGAAAGAAAATGAATATAAGGAATGTTTCGGTCTTGAGCCGGAGAATCGCGATAGAGCGGAAAAGGCACTCGAACATGCCCTTGATATTAGAAAATTTGAAATAGGACTGTATTGGCATCGGGCAGCCTATTTCTGGGCATTAATCGCTGCGGCATTCGCGGGATATTTTGCAATCCTCAGTTCAGAACATCTTGATGAAAAAAAATATCTGGCATTTATTGTCGCTTGCATCGGGCTGCTTTTTACGTGGGCTTGGTTTCTCGTTAATCGAGGGAGTAAGTATTGGCAAGAAAATTGGGAAAACCATGTTGATATGCTTGAGGATATTATTACGGGGCCATTGTATAAGACTGTACTCCGTCGACCCACAGACAAAGAAAACAAAGAAAAAGGTATTAATGAAAAAGAGGGTATAATTGAAAAAATTGTTACAGGGCCTGCTGCAATTTCTGCTTCAAAAATTAATCAGTGGGTTAGCCTCTTTACATTTTTTATATGGCTTGCCCTTATTTGGAATACTCTCGAAATAGATTTTCAAAGTACTGTTAGCGTCAAGCGTATTATAGTCGGCTTTGTTACTCTTGCTTTTGGCTTGCTGATGTTACGCAAAGGAAGAACATACAAGGGGTCATATGATCACATTGCGGAAAAAAGAGAAACAAGGATAATTTGACTTTTAACAACGGCATCGAGCCGACCCCGAATAGTCGTAGCACTTTTTCCACTTTGCCTTGTGGCGGGGTCGGCTCATGCCAAGCGGATTGTTCTTTACGGTATAGACAGTCTGTTCGCATCTTCAATGATATAATAATATAATCTCGGCGTGCGCTGATTCGCATCCGAGAACAATCCACTTGAGCCGAAATCAGCATAATATGCCTAACGGCAATTATGCTGAACTCAACTCAGCGGGGCGTTATGTGTAAAAAATAATACAAATATCCATCAAAATTGAATATAATAATCCTGCGATGGGTCAATTAACATTCCTCGAAAAAAAAGATAAAAACCTGATTAATTTAAGGGAAGCCAGCGAATGGGCATCCCAATATCTGAATCGTAATGTCACCATTTCAAACATATCCTATCTGATTCAATATGGAAGAATAAAAAAATATGGAAATAACGGCAATCCGCTATTGAATGTCGAGGAATTGAAGGATTATTATGATTCTCTTGACAAAGAAAAACGGTTGAAAAAAATTTTGGGAGAAGACCTCAATTGGCATTTATCATTTGTTCAATATAAAGAAGCCGAGCGCACAAAGCATGTTCATAGGCTGCATCCCTACAAAGGGAAATTCATACCGCAACTTGTAGAATACTTTCTTGATTCTCATACAGATGAATTTAAAAGAGAGGTTTATTTCCATGAGGGCGATACAATATTAGATCCCTTCTGCGGGAGTGGGACAACATTAGTTCAAGCAAATGAACTTGGTATACACGCCATTGGAATAGATATATCTTCTTTTAATGCTATGATTACCAATATCAAGGTAGAAAAGCATAATGTGTTTTTAATTGCAGAAGCGGTACGCAAACTGACATTACGGTTAAAGGATTTTCAGAAGAACAGAAGTAATGTTGCTTTTGAAGAACATCTATTATCAGAACTTACAAAATTTAACTCTAAATATTTCCCATCTCCAGAATATAAGAGAAAAGTTTCAAAAGGTGAAATCAATGAGGATAATTACGCCGATGAAAAAGCAAAAGAATTTTTGGATATCTACCATGCGTTAGTTAAAAAATATCAAATCAAAATTAAACAGGATAAAGAAGATACTTTTCTGGATAAATGGTTTTTATCGCCTGTGAGAGAAGAAATTGATTTTATGGCACAAGAATTAAAAACAATAGTTGATAAAGACATCAGGCGAGTTTTAGCCGTTATCTTAAGCAGAACAGTTCGTTCTTGCAGAGCGACAACGCACGCTGATTTAGCAACTTTAAAAGAACCGGTTACAACTACTTATTACTGTAAGAAGCACGGGAAAATTTGTAAGCCAATATTTTCTATTGCTGGGTGGTGGCAGACATATACTGTTGATACATTAAATCGTCTTAAAGAATTCGATAAATTAAGGACTAACACGCATCAACTTTGCCTAACTGGTGATAGTAGAACTCTCGATATTTTTTCGGAAGTTAAAAAAGTAAATCCAGAACTTGCAAGAATACTATCAAGACAAAAGATAAGAGGGATTTTTTCAAGTCCGCCTTATGTCGGTCTCATTGACTATCACGAACAACATGCTTATGCCTATGAGATATTTGGACTTGAACGAAAAGACGATTTGGAGATAGGCCCATTAATCAAAGGACAGGGGAAGGAAGCGAGAGATTCTTATACTCATAGCATTGCAGAAGTTTTAAGAAATTGCAAAAAGTATCTTCAAGATAATTATGATATTTTCTTGGTGGCTAATGATAAATTCAACCTTTATCTAAAGATTGCTGATCTATCTGAGATGAAAATTGTTAATCAATTTAAACGCCCTGTTCTTAACAGGG
Organism: Nitrospirota bacterium; assembly: GCA_037445375.1. Lineage (GTDB taxonomy): Bacteria > Nitrospirota > Thermodesulfovibrionia > Thermodesulfovibrionales > Dissulfurispiraceae > DYHD01. The sequence continues at coordinate 2,802 of JBBIKS010000054.1, forward strand.
TAGAAAAAGACAGAGATACCGCTTATGCGGAAACAATTTTTCATTTAAAGGAAAAATAAGATGGCTCTTACAAAAGAACAGATAAAGAAAGTTGAAGATACTATCAAGGAGAGCCTCAGAAATAAATTTCAATCATATAAACCAGAAACAAATAATATGCCATTCCATTATCGGCTGCTTGGTCAGGATAGAATGGCACTATTTTCTTTCATTCATTCTTTGAATACCACTTTTGGCACTTCAATTTTTGAACCAGTTGCCGAAACACTTGCAGGCCTAAACTTTCCTGTTGCACAAAAACAATTTGTAGTAGGCGATACAATAAGCGAAGAGGCACAGACAGAGATTCAACGCATCATGAATGAACTGACTACAGGGAACAACCCTGATAAAGCAAAAGAAATCGCAAGGATAAGAAAAGTTTGCAGCAAGGGCACGATGAATAAATTGAAAACTGTAAAAGTTGATTTGTTTGTTAAGGGCAAAGACGGAGCTATTCATTTATTTGATTTAAAAACAGCTAAGCCTAATATCAGCAATTTCAAGGATTTTAAGAGAACATTATTAGAATGGGCAGCGATTTATTTATCGGGTCATCCGACTGCGGATGTTCATTCATATATTGCTATCCCCTACAATCCCTATGAACCAAAACCCTATGAAAGATGGACACTGAAAGGAATGCTGGATTTGGATAACGAATTGAAAGTTGCAGAGGAATTTTGGGATTTCCTTGGAGGAAAGGGAGCGTATTTGGAATTATTGAATTGCTTTGAGCGAGCAGGTTTGGAATTAAGACCTGAGATAGACAAATATTTTTCAAACTTTAAATAGAGAACACACATAACAAATCGCTCAACACCGATGCTCATTACGCTCCGCTTCATTCGCACGTGTTAGCTCAGGCGTTAACTCGCACACCAAGATGGCCAAAAGGTCGAACCAGGAGATAGAGAAGTACTACTTCGGGATGTTCCGTAGGGACTATCAGTTGCCAGAAGGAATGATCGTTCACGGAGACAAACCGGACGTAATATTGGAAGGAAAAAGGAAGATTGGAATCGAAATTACCAACTTCTTTCTTGAGAGCGGAGCACTTTCAGAGAGCGAACAGGTGCAACGAAAAGCACGAGAGGCGGTAGTTTCAGAGGCTCAAAAAATTTATCTGGCCAATGGCGGAAAGAGTATCGAACTTTCATTTTCCTTTGACAAACTGTCGCCCATTCGAGACAAAAGGAAACTTACTAAAGAAATTGCTGCGGTAGCAAAGAACATTGATGGACTCAAAACCGGGGAAATACGCAAAGACTCCTTTAAGAACATACCAGAACTTTCGCTTGTTTATCTAAACGCAAAGGAATATGAAGACCCAAAGTGGCGGGTTGTCCAATGTTACTCAGGCCAACTCATGTCGGTGGAAAAGCTACGCACGATCGTTAGCACCAAGGAAGCGCAGTCGAAATTTTATGAGCAATGTGACGCCTATTGGTTAATAGTAGTTGTTGACTTCATTGATCGAGCGCAAGATCAAGAGATTCAGATTAACGGCATCGAAAAGATCGACTCATCAGTCTTCGAAAAAGTGATCGTTTACAAAACCCACTTCGGTCACGTGTTGGAGGCAAAATGAAGCGCGAGTTAACAAGGCGCTCAAGCCGACTCGCTACGTCGGCGCTGCGCGCCGACTTCGCTCGCGCCTTAGCTCTGCGTTCCCGAGACGCTGCGCGTCTCAGGAACGTCCGAGTTGAGCTGAGCTCTTACGAATTAAAAGCGTTCCCTCGCGCGCTGACTCGCGCTCGGGAACAATTCGTTCGAGCAGACAGCCCTACGGGCCGCAGCTCAACTCGGACGTTAGCCGGAGGATAAGAAATGTTATTAAGCATTAATACGAAGACACAATTTACAGAAAAGAAACGCACTTCTCGCCTTCAAGTTTTCGGCCTTGACGAACGAGCATTACAGAATATTCTTTTCAAATCGTTGGATAGACTTTTCCCCGATGACGAATTGATTCTGCTGATGCAATCACGCCATTGGCAAGAAGAGCCAGATTTAATGGCTGTAGACAAGAAAGGAAATCTTTATATTTTTGAGCTCAAGGTATGGGAGTCACATTCCGAAAACCTTTTGCAAGTTCTTCGCTATGGTCAAATATATGGGTCGTCTAAATACAAGGATTTGAATGACTGGTATAAAAAATCAACGGATATCTCTCAATCTCTCAAGATAGCCCATAGTGGCAAATTTGGAACTAACCTCAGTGAAGAAGAATTCAATCAGCGACAAATATTTGTTGTCATGACGAATGGTCTCGATTACCGAACACGCGAGGCTATTCAATATTGGCGTTCTTGTGGGTTAGACGTACGTCCCTGGGTTTATCGTGTTTACGAAGGTATGAATGACGAAATGCTTCTTGAAATATCGGCCTTTCGAGTTCAGGATAATCCATATGAGGACCTTGCCGAAGGCTATTATATCCTTAACACCAACATAAGCAATGATGCTAATGATCATAATGACATGCTAAACAACAAAAAGGCAGCAGCCTATTTCGATCCATGGAAATATAAAATAGAACGGCTCTTAAAAAACGACGTTGTCTTTCTATATCAGTCCGCTGTTGGAATTGTGGCGGTCGGAGAAGCCGACGGAAAACTAGTTAAGGCCCCATATCACGGAAACCCTAAACATGCAGACGAAGAATATTTCATGAAACTTTTGAAATTTCAGAGTGTCAATCCGACTGTTACTGCTGCAGAAATAAAGCAAGTGACGGGTGTAAATTATAGATTCATGCAAACAATGTTCGGGCTTGACGCCGAAGGAGGAAAATCATTACGTCGTTTCATGATTGATAATAAACGAATAAACGGCTAACAAAAGCATCGAGAGGGACGGGGAATTGCTGTCGGACTTTTTTCATTTTTATATTCCCCGCCCCTCATGCTGGTCGTTACACGTAAAAATAATAATAACGGCATATGACGGCATTAAAAACCAAGTTACAGAAATCGCCCTCTTTAATTCTTGTTTTTTTCGTGTTTATCTGTTAATTTAAATCTGCAAATTAACATCGTTTTTTCAAAGGAAAAACAGTAAATGAATACACACCACAGGCTGATAATCGGCAATTGTATGAGTATGAAAGAAATATCAGATGAAGAAGTTCATTTGGTTGTCACTTCCCCCCCTTATTTTAATGCCCCTTTTGATTACGAAGGTCTTTTTAAAAATTATGACCAATATTTAGGAGTTCTAAGGAAAGTAGCAAGTGAATCTTTTAGAGTTCTTCAAAATGGTAGAATTTTTGTTCTTAATATTGATGATATGCTTATCAATGGTGAAAAATTCCCAATTGTTGCTGATGCAACGAGAATATTTCTTGATGCTGGTTTTAGATATAGAGATAGAATAATCTGGAAAAAACCCGAAGGTTATTTAAGAATCAGCAGGCGAAGCGGGGTCATGCTGCAAAATCCATATCCAATGTATTTCTACCCAGATAATCTTTTGGAAAGCATAATCATTTTTCAGAAAGGAAAATTTGATTATAAATCTATCCCAAAAGAAATCAGAGAGGCTTCAAAGATTGATTTAAAAGAATTTCAGGATAATAAATGGTTTATGACTTTGTGGGATATGGTTAATGTGTTGCCAGGCTCACCGATGGAAAAAGGAATTGCAGCCTTCCCAGATGAATTAGCTTACAGATGTATTAAGTTATTTTCATATGTAGGCGAAACAATTCTTGACCCATTTTGCGGAAGTGGCACAACAATGAAAATTGCAAGAGAACTTAAAAGAAATAGTGTTGGCATAGAAATTAAAAAATCTCTATTGGCAATCATTGAAACAAAAGTCGGATTTAATGGACAAGCAGGATTATTAAATCGGGATGATACATTTGAGCATATTATCAGAGAAGGCGAAAAATATGCATGTATCAGCTAAGATAACTGGGATAACATATAAACCCTTTCTATGTAGAGAACTGAAATCATACGATATAAAAAATTTAACTGATGCTTTTGACAAAGACGCCTCTTTTATTCTCAACGTTGATAAGGACGCACAAATTGCAGTAAGCTGGTGGGTTTCAGCAAAACGCACACGGTCTTATCCATACTCAAGGGTTTATGATACTCTTGGTTTTCAGGGAAAGAAAGTAACAATAATTCCAATTTTCAAAGACGAAGGCAAAGAAGGGGATAGAGATTTTCTGCAATGGGACACTATATCTCTGATGAGTCTTTTAGGCTTTTATACTATCATTTCATACTATAACCGAGCCGACAAAAGCACAAGATATGACCACAAAATAACAAACCAAAGATTTGATATAAAGCATCTGCAATCTAATTTTGCCAACCTCTTGTCTTATCAATCAGATGCGTTACATTGGAACTTATCTCAGATTGAGAATGTCGGCACAGTTGGCGAAAAAGCATTAGCTGCATACAAAAATATCTCACAGAAATTAAAAATTGATATGCACTCGTTCACCACAGCACATAGCCGCATACAAGAATTGCTGAAAGGCAAAGAAAACTTTATGAACCTCTCAAGGAATCTTGCTCAAAAAGCACAGGCACGAGAAAGAACTACAGTACAGCCCAAAGAACAATTGGATGGCACAAAAGCATCACTGACTATCAAGAATTATCTCGGTGGATATTATTACTTTACCTGTGATGAAGCCAAATTGATTAAGGACTCTATTTGCTTAATTGAGGGCAAACATTCAAAAGGAAGCATTATTCCTTCTACAGAAGACATTAAAGACGGACTGATTAAAATGATATTATTTTGCAATCTCAAGGAGGTAAAAATCAGCGATAAAGAATACACCCCTATACCAATTCTTAAACTTACAAGTGACACAGGATTTTCCATAGAAAATCTTTCATCCTCAAAAATTGACCTTTTGAAACTGTTATTGAAAGAGTCCCTTGTTAATAAATTTGAAGTTTTGATAAACAGCAAGAAATTGCACGATTATCAGCCTTTCAAAAATAAAACTGAAAAGCGTGTAACAAATCGCTCAAGCAGATGCGGATAAAGCCCCGCACTGCTTAGCTCAGGCGTTGCACGTAAATAAGATTAAATAGATGAATCGCAAATTCTTAAATCAGGAGAGCTGACATGAAAAAGTTCGCAATTGCCATAATCATGTTATTTACCTTTGGCTGTGCAAGCGCAGGCCCAAAATATGCCTGGAAAATTGAACCATTCAGTCAAAAAGTGGAAAATGAATATTTTTCTGCATCTATTTCTCCAACCGCCTATACGTGGAATGGTTACGAGGCTTTTGAGCTAACCGTGAAGAACAAAACAAGACTGGATATTGAACTCGACTGGAATAAGACAATATACATTGAAAATAACCAGACCAAAGGCGGCTTCATGTTTGAAGGTGTTGTCTATAGAGACAGGAATAATCCTAAACCGCCTGACATTATTTTTGCGGGTGCCGACTTTAAAAAAACAATCTGGCCCAATGCATTAGTCTCATTTTATAGAAGTTGGAGTCATAAAATCATTCCGCCAGGGCAGAATGGCGTTTATATAACGATAAAAGCAAATGAAAACGACATAAAAGAAAAGATAATCCTTAATATGTCAAAAGTCTTAATGCAAGACATCCAGTCTCAGCCATTAGGGGTTGCGAAATACGACGATTGGGCGGGCATAGGTGTTGATGATAGTATAGGCGTTGTTCGGGTAGTCACAGTAAATACTGGAGGGACGGCCTTTTCAACAATTTTGCAGGGAGACATTATACTTGAAATAAATAGAAAACGAATCAGAAATGTTCCCGAATATATTGCTGCCATGGAAAAGCTGAAAGGTTCTTCTGTCCTGTATTTGATATCAAGAGGTGGTAACTCATATTATGTTGTAGTAAAACCCAAATAAAAAATCAAATCAGCGTGCAACAAATCAATCGAGCCGACAGTGAATAGCCTCTATGGTTTCTTGTATAGGCTGGTTGCACTGTGCGGCTCATTGTAGTCGTTACACGTTAAATTAAATAACGGCATATAAAGGCATTAACGACTACTCCAACAAAAATATTACTTCTATCCGATATAACAAAAGTTTTATAATGAGATACAGATTTTATCTATTCGCATAAGGGATTCAGAAATGCTAACAAAAGAATATATAAATGAACTTAAAACTAGAGGCAACGGGGCGTTATCAAGTGCTATCACTGAATTTAAAGACAGTGGCAGCTTAGCCTTTTTTCTTGAGAAGTTAGGCCATTTACCAAAAGATTTTGATGGTAATCTGTTGACCCCTTTATTAAGCCATGAAAGCTCTCAGGTGAGACTTTGGGCAGTAAAAAATATTGGAAAATTGGAAGATATAAAATTTCTACAAGCATTGTCTATCATTGCAAGAAAAGATTCTGATTCTATGGTTAGGAGAGAAGCGGTATCTTCTATCGGTAGAATGCGACATCCGCAAAATAAAGCGATACTCCTTGAGATGTTAAATGACTCCGACCCGAAAATTGTCTTGCAAGCAATCAGGGGCTTACTTGTATTCAAGAGTGACAAAACGGTTGAACAACATTTAAGACAACTACACAGACATCCGAACGAAATGGTTCAGACTGTAATTCATAAAGAATATTTTGCACAAAGTGCAAATGAAACAGTTCAGCCACATACCGAAGCTTATGAATTTTTAAAGAATGTCGTTGTTAATGGCGACGTGAGGAATATTTTAAAGTTTGTGCCAGACGAATCAATTCATTTAACATTTACGTCGCCGCCTTACTATAACGCAAGAGATTACTCTATCTATCAAAGCTATCAAGAATATTTAAATTTTTTAGTAGAAGTCTTCAAAGAAGTTTACAGAGTAACGAAAGAGGGAAGGTTTTTTATTTTAAATACATCTCCCATTATAATTCCGAGAGTGAGTCGCCAACATTCAAGTAAACGTTATCCGATTCCTTTTGATATCCATCCTCATTTGGTCAATATGGGATGGGAATTTATAGATGATATTGTTTGGTTAAAACCTGAATCCAGCGTTAAGAATCGCAACGCTGGGTTTTTACAGCATCGCAAACCTCTCGGATACAAGCCTAATCCCGTTACAGAATACTTGATGGTTTATCGCAAAAAAACAGAAAAACTTATAGATTGGAATATCCGGCAATATAATTGGGATATAATCAAAAAAAGCAAGGTTACAGAAGAATATGAGACTTCAAACGTCTGGAGAATTGACCCAACATTTAATAAAGTTCATACTGCGGTTTTCCCATTAGAATTGTGTAACAGGGCTATCAAGTTTTATTCTTTTAAAGGAGATTTGGTTTTTGACCCGTTTGCAGGTAGCGGCACTTTAGGCAAAGCAGCAAAGAAATTAGAGAGATTATTTTTCTTGACTGAACAGGACAAGAAATATTTTCATGAAATCAGAAAAAACTTAGAAAATGGCAATTTATTTTCCAATAATCTCCCTCGCTTTTTCTCGCTTGAACAATTTAAGGAAATAATCAAAAATGACACTTACTGAATCTGTAGCCAAAAATATCATAAAGAAGCTCATTAAAGGACAGGATTACAGGATAGAGATTGTAACCCTGATTAATGCCGAGTTTTTACAATATGCTATTGAGTTCTTTAAAAAAGTGGTAGATGCAAAACTCAGGAGTCAGGATATTACAGTTGATTGGTATAAGCAGGAATTTTTAAATCCTAATCTTCCCGCTCAGGAAATCGCTATTCATTCTGGACTCAACAAAAAGACAATACATAATATGTTCAACTCCTCTACGAAAGAAATAATAATTGATGCCTCCAATGAAAATTATGACACATTATTTGAAGCTATTAAAAATCTTGTGGATACTGAACATGACTTAGAATTAACCCTGACCATTAAATTTAAAGGAGTAAGTGTTGATTTAAACATCAGCGAAAGCCTTATTGTTATAAATACATTAGCCGTTAAACGGGCAGAATTGAGAGGCGGCTTATGGAGCACTGCTGGCAAAAGAGTAGAAAAACCTCTGATGTTGACATTATGCGAGCTATTTGGCGTCAGAGATATAAACTATGCCAGCAGATTTAGAGGAAAATCAAAAAAGAAACCTGAGTTTGAACGAGAAATTGATTTTTATCTTATAGGTGACGAGAGCAAGAACTATAAATGCGAGGTTAAATTAATGGGCAGGGGGAATCCCGAAAGTGCCGATGCTGTTATAGCAAGAGACAGCAAAGTTTTTATTGCAGACAAATTATCAGATACAAACAAAAGACAATTAGATAGTCTTGGGGTTGAATGGGTAGAGTTAAGAAGTGAAAATGGATATAAAAGGTTTGCTGAAGTATTAAGGCATTTGAATATTCCTTATCAAGATTTCAATGACGACATAGATATAAAATTATCACAGATTTTCAAAGAAATTTTTAAGTAACAAAATAGAGAACGTGTAACAAATCGCTCAAGCAGATGCGGATAAAGCCCCGCACTGCTCAGCGGGTCGTTCTTTACGGTATAGATAGCCTGTTCGCATCTTCAATGGTATAATAATATAATCTCGGCGTGCGCTGATTCGCATCCGAGAACAATCCGCTTGAGCCGAAATCCGCATAATATGCCTAACGGCAATTATGCTGAACTCAACTCGGACGTTGGACACGTAAATAAGAATAACGGCATAACGAAAAAATCAATACCGACCAAGACAATGACTACATCAAATACGCAGACTGACCGTTTACGGGAGCTATTAGAGTTCGCCAAACAATCCGCACTTCTCCGCCAAAGCTCAGTTCCAGATATTTCTCGTTATGGAATTTTCCACGAGTATGAGCATGGTATTGCAGACCTGCCGGGATTAGATTTTAACAACGGCACAACGGACGGCGAAGATGAGATATGGCTTGTAGTTGAACGTTTGCAGGAATCGACTGCCCCACAACCTGAGAGCATATTATTAAAGACTTGGATTGATCTTACGAACAACCCCGCCAAAGAGCCAACCCTACGATCACACATCGATATTCAGACACTAATAAATAACGGCGTGATAACAGCCCCGAAAGATAAAACTAAATTTGACCCTCAGCAGCTTTTGGCACTTGCTGCATTTGATCGGAAGAAGGCTGTCAATGAGCAATTTACGGCATATATAGAAAACGTTTGGAAACCGTGGGCGGCGGAAGAAAAACGCCGCCGCAGAACAATTTCTTTATATGCCAAACTCTTTACCCTCAAACAAGAGTTAGAAGGCGGTATTGTCGATGCTCAAATTGAATTAGTCTGGGGCAGCGGGATAGCGGTATGGAACATGGTAGGCACACAGGTCATGTATCCCCTTGTAACCCGGCTTGTCGAGCTATCGCTCAACGAGGCAACAATGGAAATTGAAGTTCGTCCCCGCGACATTGATCCACGGGTTGAACTCGATATTTATTCAGTGACGGATAATCCGGGCGTGCCTGATACTGAAAAGGCCGCAAAGGAATTCTTTTCAAAAGCAACGGCAACTTTTTCACCATTTGATAGGAGTTCATTTGAACCGCTTTTGCGCTCCGCCGTAACCTATCTTGACCCGACAGGCATCTATTGGCCGTCTCGCACGTCTGCCGATGATCGTTCAATACCGAAGGCATCCGAAGAACTTAAAGTTACCGATACATGGGTTTTATTTGCCAGACCAAGAAGTGCAAGCCTATTTATTCAGGACATTGAGAGATTCAAGAAAAAACTTGACGATAAAACCATTACACTTCCTCCGCCTGTAACTGCTATTGTTACAGACCCGGCTACAACGAATGAGGATATCCCGCTTCCGCCATTTCGCGGGGTCTCTACTATTTGCGGAGGCATGGGGCAAAGCGACGGCAAGCCAGTTCAAGACTTGTTCTTTCCCATGCCGTTTAATGACGAGCAAGGCCGCATCATACAATTGCTTGAATGCTCAGACGGTGTTGTGGTTCAGGGGCCGCCCGGCACCGGCAAGACTCATACCATTGCTAACATAATCTGCCATTATTTGGCTATGGGAAAACGAGTGCTTGTCACATCCATGAAAGACCCTGCGCTTGTCGTCTTGCAGGAAAAGTTACCCGCTGAGATTAGGCCACTTGCAATTAGCTTGCTTACCAGTGAGCAAGAGGGAATGAGGCAATTCGAGTATGCGGTTTCTAAAATTGCTGCTGAAGTTCAACGAATAGATCGCCTTTCTTTGTCGCGTGAAATTATGCAGATAGAAAATTCAATCGACGGATATCACGCCAAACTTGCCAAGGTAGATAATCAAATCGGCGAATGGGCTGTCAAGAATCTTACCTCTATTGAGCTTGACGGCGAGCTTCTTGAGCCTCTTGAGGCTGCCGAAATAGTTGTCAATAATGAGCAAACAGCCTTGTGGTTTGAGGATGCTATTTCTATATCGGCTGAATTCTGCCCGCGTTTTAACGACTCGGATATCATTAAGCTCAGGGAGGCGAGGCGAACACTTTTAAATGACCTTGATTATCTGACATGCACGCTCCCCCTGATTTCAGCTTTCCCAGATGCGCATGAACTTATGCGAGCGCATCAAGACCTTTCTCGGGCCGTGGAACTTCAGGCTCAGGTCGATGCGGGTGAGGTGCTTCCACTTGCCGACGCATCTAAACAAACATTCGATGCCGCACAAGGTCTATTGTCAAAGATTTCAAACTTCAAACTTCTCTATCAGTTCATTCAAAGCAAGGATAAATGGCTATTTACATTGCTGGGCTATCTACGTTCAGGTTCAAAGTCCGATGTTCTTGAATTGTTTGATTCGTTAGGAAGCGACATCACTGTTGCTATTTGTGAACGTAAGAATTTTCTGACTAAACCAGTAAGTGCGCCGGACGACATAGACATTAATGCAGAAGTGCTTGAAGGTCTTCGCAATATTGTTCAGGGCAAGAGGCCATTTGGCTTGGCGGGTCTATTCGGCAAGAGTGCTGGAAAAAATCTGCTTGATGCTATTCGTATAACGAATTCTCCGCCCGTTGGGACTTCTGATTGGCAGCATGTCCTTAATTATGTTTGCCACCTAAAATCTTGTCGCGACCTGCTCACAAGATGGAATGCGTTGGCTCAAGATATACAGATTCCTACCTTCAAGACTAATCCAGCTCAGCTTTCCGCTGCAAGCGAAGCCTATAATCTCTATCAGCGACTTGTTGAATTTGTATCCGTTGAGGGAGAAGTAATTGATTCAATAAAGCGCGTGCTACCCTCATGGACAAAAGTATCCTGTATTCAGAATGAAAATGGTATCTTGGATGAGGCTGAACAAATTTTACTTCATCACCTAACCCGGAATCGTTTAGCGGCGTCATGGGCTTTAAAGGAGCGTTTTCAGCAAGTTCTTTCGGGTTGCTCAGGGCGTGTTATTAACGAAATACATGCTTTTTTTAATAGCTCCCTTGGGAATCCGGCTGTTACGGAAGCAGAGATACAAAGCGGATGGACTGCACTCATGGAAGATTTACGCCGAATCCATTCATTAAAATCCCATCTTGATACTGTTTCGTCAGTTTCTCAGTTAATTCAAGAATCTGGCGCGCCTAAATGGGCGTCTCGCCTGTGTGCGGAATGCGTTACTGGAAGCTTTGACAATTTATTGCCCGACAACTGGCGTGAAGTCTGGAAAATTAAACGACTCTCCACTTATCTAAACTCAATCGACAGCCGGGCAGAACTGAAGCGGCTCACAAAAATTCGAGTGGATACCGAAGCTGATTTAGCTCGTGCATATCAGACAGTCGTCACCAAAAGGACTTGGCTCAAGCTTGCCGAGAATGCGACCCCTGACGTGAGAAGCGCATTAATGGCTTATAGGGCGGCCATAGCAAAAATCGGCAAAGGCAGCAGGGGAGCCAAACGCGCCATACGCTATAGACAAGACGCTCGCAACGCGGCGGCAAAGGCTAATCCTGCTATCCCCTGCTGGATTATGCCCCACTATAGGATTTCCGAATCTCTGCCCGCTGACTTTGGCTGTTTCGATTTGGTTATCATTGATGAGGCATCTCAGTCAGATTTAACAGCACTGCCGGCCATTCTCCGCGCTCGAAAAATTCTGATAGTTGGAGACGATAAACAGGTGTCGCCGGAAGGCGTTGGCCTTGAAGAAGAAAAGATTCGCAATCTCATGATCCGTTTTCTTGCCAATCAAATAGAAACCTATCGCCCGCAGATGACACCGGAACGTTCCATATACGATCTCTTTAAAGTCGTATTTGCCAAATCAGCGGTAATGTTGAAGGAACATTTTCGCTGTGTAGCACCTATTATTGAATATTCAAAACGGGAGTTTTATAATCACGAACTAAAGCCGTTACGGATACCCAAGGCGTCAGAACGGTTGTCGCCCCCCTTGCTGGATGTAATCGTAGAAGATGGTTTCCGCAAAGGGGATATCAACCCCGCTGAAGCTCGTTTCATAGTAGATGAAATCGCGGCTATTGTTCAAGACCCGCTCATGGCAAAACGCACTATCGGCGTGGTTTCTTTGCTCGGCGATAAGCAGGCATTGAAAATTTGGGAGATGCTCGAAGAAGAAATCGGCATGGACATGATACAACGGCATAAGATAACTTGCGGGGACGCACGAACCTTTCAGGGAAAAGAGCGAGATATTATGTTTCTCTCTGTTGTGGTTTCAAAAGGTGATGCAAAAGCTTTGTCGGGCTTGAATTATGAGCAACGCTTTAATGTCGCTGCCTCTCGTGCGCAGAATAGAATGTATTTAGTGCGTAGCGTCCTAATAGACGACTTGGGACCAACTGATATACGAAAAAAACTGCTCTCACATTTTTCAACGCCTTTTTCTCAAAATGAAAATGACGTTGCTGACAAGCGAAAAAGATGCGAGTCGCCCTTTGAACGTGAAATTTACGATATTCTTACGGATCGCGGCTTTCGCGTTCTTCCTCAAGTGCCTGTTGGCGAGTTTCGTATTGATATGGTAGTCGAAGGGAACCTTGATAATAGATTAGCAATAGAATGCGATGGAGATCGTTATCACGGAATTGATAAGTGGGATGATGATATGCGACGACAACGCATCTTGGAACGTGCCGGATGGCGGTTCTGGCGTTGTTTTGCATCCACATTTGTAATGAATAGGCAAGACGTTATTCAAGACCTTCTCGCAACGTTAGAGGGCTTTGGTATAGAACCTATCGGATCGGAAAATAATGATGCGTTAAGTATCCATTCGGAGCAAAGAAAAATAACGGCCTTTGAGCTTCTTGCAAAAGCCTTAAAATGAGAGATTTTTAAAGTAGATTTTGAGC
>JBBIKS010000055.1:0-16006 GCA_037445375.1 Nitrospirota bacterium
GAAGCATTTCAGAATATCCAAGGATTGCAGACAGTGGATTATTTAATTCATGAGCGACGCCAGCGATTTGTTCTCCTAAAATGACGAGTTCTTCCAATTCCTCAATATTTTTTCCTAAAAGATCCTTTGCGATGTGTTGCTCAAGGTTTTTATTCATTGAATAAACTCCTTAATATCAAATTTAAAAGCAAAACATTTTTAAAAGACTTATACAATCTAAATTGATGGGAAATTGTCTCTCATTATTATTTATCTGAAAGCCCTCAATGAAATTAGCATCGCCTAAATTGAACGATTCTTAACGATAATTGCTTTTAAAGGCACTGGATTCCTGCCTCTGCAGGAATGACTTTAACACTCATCAGGTGAAACTGTCATTCCGAGCAGAGCGAGGAATCCAGCCGAAGGGCTCCTTAATAAAATCGCTCAATTTAGGTATCATAAGGATTTAAGTTAATTAATGATGCCTTATCTAAATATTTTAGGCATTTTACAAAAAGACACTTACAATAAAGCCTTGCAAATGAACAATATTGATAAGCATATCATTATATGTTTATGAAAATCAATAGTTTTTTATATAAAAAATTGAAAATATTATGAAAATGAAAAATAGGTGTAAGCCTTGAATCCTACAATTTTGTAAAAAGGGATAACATAGCCCAAAAATAGACATAGAAACTTGTCATTCCGAGCAAAGAGCAGCAATCTCGTCTTTTGAAATAAGATTGCTACGAACCCTTTGGGTTCTCGCAATGACAGGCAATTTAAGCGTTTATAGTTCTATATCTATTTTTCGGACATAGCCATAGTATAGGATTTTCATGTGGTATAATATGTGGTATAGTATTTAGTAGGCTCTTTTGGGGTTGGCGATAATGAAAACAATCTCTTATTCTCATCTCGCTTCGCTCGGTGAGAATAAGATGCTGAGCTGTTCAGATCGCATTATTTCCTCTTTGGAAGGATATATGGAGAAACTGATTAGAAAAATCGGCGCAAAGGCTATTTTTATTATCAGAATGACCGGGCACATGTTTGTCTTTCTGATAAATTCCATTTGCCATGTTTTTGTCCCCCCATTTAAATTTAAACTTTTATTGAAACAAATGAAGTTCATAGGCAATAAATCCCTTGTTGTTGTCGTATTAATAGGTTCTTTTACTGGGATGGTATTAGCCCTTCAAATTTTTTACACACTTCGCAAATTCGGTTCCGAGGCAATGCTTGGACCTGCGGTTGCCCTCAGCCTGATAAGGGAACTAGGTCCTGTCCTTTCAGCCCTTACTGTTACAGGTAGAGCTGGCTCAGCAATTACCGCTGAGATTGGGATAATGAGAATAACTGAGCAAATAGACGCATTAACTTCAATGGCTTTAAATCCTTTGAGATATCTTGTAGTGCCTAATATTGTTGCTGCTATAATTGTATTTCCGCTTTTAACAGCAATTTTTGATGTAATAGGCATATTTGGAGGTTATCTGGTCGGGGTTAAACTTCTCGGCTTGAGTTCGGGAACATATTTTTCACAGATGAAACAGTATATAGATATTGTAGATATTGAGATCGGCTTATACAAGTCCATTAGCTTTGGAATGATTGTATCCTGGGTTAGCTGTTATAAAGGTTATTATACAAGTTATGGAGCAGAAGGAGTCAGCAAATCGACGACAGAGGCAGTAGTATTATCTTCAATCTTTATTTTAATTTGGGATTACTTCATAGGTTCTTTGTACCTTTAAGTTTTCGCTCATATGATAGAAATAATAGACCTTTATAAATCTTTTTTTGGACAGCAGGTTTTAAACGGCTTAAATCTCAGGATTGCCGATAAGGAACTGATAGCGATAATAGGTCAAAGCGGGGGCGGCAAGAGCGTATTTTTGAGGCATCTCATAGGATTAGTTAAACCGGACAGCGGCAGTATAATCATTGAAGGTATTGACATTACGAGAGTTACCAGAAAGGAACTCGATATTGTCAGGCAAAAGTTTGGGGTGGTCTTCCAAGGTGGTGCGCTTTTTGATTCCTTAACTATATATGACAATGTTGCATTCCCTATAAGAGAAATACTGATGCTTGACGAGGCGAAAGTTGAGCAAAGGGTAAAGGAGCTGCTTGAAGATGTAGGGCTCTCTGGAATTGAAAAAAAGTATCCGGCTGAAATCAGCGGCGGTATGAAAAAGAGGGTAGCACTTGCAAGAGCGCTTGTAACGGAACCAAAGATAGTTCTTTTTGATGAGCCGACTACAGGGCTTGACCCGATTTTATTGCACTCAATTCACCATCTAATAGTTGATACACACAAAAAATATGGATTTACCGGCGTTATAATAAGCCATGATATCCCTGAAATCTTTGATGTTGTTGATAGGGTAGCTTTTTTGTATAAAGGCAGAATAGCAGAAATCGGGACACCCGCGGAGATTCAAAATTCAGCTAACCCTATTTCAAGGCAGTTTATAACTGGGAGCCTTGATGGTTCAACAGAAATATTATTATAATGTTATAGAGGTTTAAGATGAGAAAGTTCGATCTTGAATTTGCGGTTGGTATTTTTGTCTTATTAGGTTTTTTAAGTCTTGGCTATCTGTCTGTTCAATTAGGCAGGCTTGAGGTCTTGGGTGCAGGCTATTATACTGTAAATGCCGAATTTGAGAAAGCAGGAGGCATAAAGACAGGAGCTGGCGTTGAGATAGCGGGAGTGGAGATTGGAAGGGTCAAAAGCATAAGACTGCAAAACTATCAGGCTGTGATCACTTTATCAATATATAAAGATATAAAAATACAAGAGGATGCAATAGCTTCTATCAAGACAAAAGGCATAATAGGGGAAAAGTTTATTCAAATAACACCAGGTGGCTCTGAAGAACTTATAGTTGAAGGAGGCAAGATAAGAGAGACTGAGTCAGCATTAGATTTAGAAGATCTTTTATCAAAATATATATTCGGTAATATATAGGAGGGAATCATGGGCAGGCGTCTAATATTTTTTTATTTGTTTATAACATTGATATTATTACCTTTAGACATTTACGCTGAACAGCATGAAGGAAAAGATAAGGTTTTTTATAATCTCGATCAGTGTATAAATATGGCTCTTAAGTTCAGTCCGGAACTTGTCGAAGCACTTTATGAAGAAGACACATATAAAGCAAAAAAGATGCAGGCGGATTCAGCGATTTATCCTCAGATAGAGGTTATTGGAATAGCAGGTCCATCTAAAGAAGCAAAAAAAGAGGATTTTTTACGAACCGATCTGCCAACAAAAATAAACGGTGTTTTTGGAAGCCTCGAATTGACTCTTATACAGCCTATTTATACTTATGGTAAGATAAGCGGCTATAGAGAAGCCGCAGAGGGCGGTCTGAAGGCAGCCGTTGCCGGCACTACAAAGAAAAGGTCGGATATTATCCTTAGAACCAAAGAGCTTTACTATGGATTGCTTTTTGCAAAAGATATGAGAAATCTTCTTCTTGAAATAAAGGAACAGTTGTCTAAATCTCTGGAAAAAACAGAAAGACAGCTTCAAGCTGGTTCTCCATGGGCAGATGAGATTAATATATATAAATTCAGGGCGTTTCTTGGCGAGGCAGAAAGAAACCTTAATGAGATTGATAAAAATATACTTTTTTTAAGAGAAGCCTTGATGACGAGTATGGGCATTGCTCAAGAAAGTGGTTTTGACATTGCTGATAGTGTCTTGACCCCTGAAGAAAGGCTGCCGGATACTCTCGTAGCATATCTTAATAACTCAAAAAAACTCCGTCCAGAACTTATTCAACTGCAGGAGGGGCTTAATGCCAAGAAATCGCTCATAGATGTCGAAAGGAGCAATTATTATCCACAACTATTCTTAGGAGTGAAGGCATCACTTTCAGGCGCAACAAACAGGGATAAAATTAAAAATCCATATATATCAGACCAATTTAATCGTTCTTATGGGGCTTTATTTATAGGCGCCAAATGGTTGCTTGATTTTGGCATGACTAAGGGCAGAGTGAGTGAGGCTGAGGCTGAATATGCTAAACTGAAGGAGAAAAATAGATTTGCCATTGAGGCTATTCCCTTGCAGGTTAAAAAGGCATATCTTGATTTTGAAGAATCAAGAAAAAACATCCATGAATTGGAAAAAGCCTCTACTAATGCAAGAAAATGGCTTGTCTCGGCAGTCGCTAATTATGATTTGGGTGTAGGAGAAGCAATAGATGTGGCAGATGCTGGTTCTGCATATGCCCTTACTAAAACTAATTATCTGAAGTCTATCCTCAACCACAGGCTGTCTTACGCCAATCTTCTCAATGCGACTGGGCTGGATATTAAATATAAGTATTGATATGGAGGCTTATATGTTTATTAATAGGTTTTTGTCTGCAATGTTTGCATTGTTTTTTTTGTTTAATGCTATCCCTGTTTGCGCTGGAGAACCCACTGAACAGGTAAGGCAAACTATTGATAAGGTAATTGAAATACTTAAAAATAAAGAGCTTAAAAAACCTAATAAGACCGAGGAGCGACGTTCTGTATTACGCAAAATAACAGATGAACGTTTTGATTATGAGGAAATGGCTAAAAGGTCTCTTTCTGTCCACTGGGCTAAGAGAACTACGGTAGAGAGAAAGGAATTTGTTTCGCTCTTTAAAGATCTCTTAGAGAGATCTTATATCAATAAAATAGAGAGCTACTCTGATGAAACGATTTTATACATATATGAGTCAGTTGAATCTGATTATAGTGTCGTTAAGACTAAAGTAATAACTAAGCGAAATGTTGAGGTCCCAATTGATTATAAGCTTTTGAGAGCTGGGAATCAGTGGAAGGCATATGATATTTCGATAGAGGGCGTCAGTCTGGTAAGTAATTATAGAAATCAATTTAATAAAATAATCAGAACAAATTCATATGATGAGTTAGTAAAAAGACTAAAAACCAAGAAAGAAGAGATTTTATTTGATGAAAAGGCTAAATAGAAATGTTTCTATTTCAAGATTTACATAACCCTTACCTTTACTCTTCAAGGAATGATAGATAAGCGTTTAGTAGCAGAGGTGTTTGCTGATCTCCCGTCATTAGAAACGGAACGGCTTATTTTTAGGAAAATGACATTAGAAGATGCTGATGATATGTTTGAGTATGCCTCAGATTATAAACTAGCAAGGCTCTTTAGATGGGAGCATCATAAATCTATAGAGGATTCGAGAAACTATTTAACTTATATGAATCAAAGGTACGCTGAGAAGGATATAAGTGAATGGGGAATAGTCTTAAGAAACACAAATAAATTTATAGGCACCGGCGGTTTTCTATGGTGGGCTACTAAGATTGGTGCAGCAGAATTAGCCTTTTCCATTTCAAGGAATTATTGGCATAGAGGGCTTGAATACGAAATTATTAAGGAAATTGCAAGGTTTGGTTTTGAGAAGATGCATCTAAATAGAATAGAGATGAGATGCAGGGTTGAAAATACCTCTTTAGAGATAGTGCTTCAGAGGATCGGGATGACTTTTGAAGGAATTATATTACAGCGCCAGATTGCTAAACGATATAGGTTTAAGGTTTATAACTTAAAGATATATGTTTTAACAATAAAAGAGTATTACGATTTGATAAAGAAAAAATATTGATTTATATAAAGGATATGAAATATGGGTTATAAAGATTTAAGATCATTTATTGAAGTTTTGGAAAAGAAGAAACTGCTTCATAGAGTAAATGTAGAAGTGGATCCAATACTGGAGATTGCTGAGATTACTGACAGGATGTGCAAGAGTCAGGGTGGGGGTAGGGCGGTCTTTTTTGAAAAAGTTAAAGGCTCTAAATATCCAGTAGTTACTAACATATTTGGCTCTCTTGAAAGAATGTGTCTTGCCCTTGAGATAGAGAAGATAGATGATATAGGCGAAAGGATTAATGGGCTGGTTAATCAGTCGCCTCCTAAAACATTGATGGAGAAATTAAGTATGCTTCCAACCCTTTTTGATCTTACCAAGTGCCTGCCCAAAAGGGTCAAAAATGCACCCTGTCACGAGGTTGTTATTAAAGATAATCCAGACCTCAGCATTTTCCCGGTGCTCAAATGCTGGCCTGGGGATGGGCAGCCCACAGATGAAGGCAGATTTATAACCTTTCCAATGGTTTTTACAAAAGACCCTGAAACAGGACGCCCCAATTGCGGGATGTACAGAATTCATATTTTCGATAAGAATACAACCGGTATGCACTGGCACATTCATAAGGATGGGGCAAGGCATTATGATAAATACAAAGCCTTGAAGATGCGCATGCCTGCTGCTGTCGCAATAGGAGGCGACCCCGCTGTTATATATTCATCCAGCGCTCCGCTTCCCGAATCCATAGATGAGATGCTTTTTGCTGGTTTTCTAAGGAAGGTGCCTGTTGAGATGGTCAAATGCATTACCTCCGATATCGAAGTGCCGGCAAACAGCGAGATTGTAATTGAGGGCTACCTTGACCCAGAAGAGATGAGACTTGAAGGTCCTTTCGGGGATCATACAGGGTTTTATTCTCCTGTGGATTTATATCCTGTTTTTCATGTTACCTGCATAACTCACAGAAAAGATTTAATATATCCTGCTACCATCGTAGGCAAGCCTCCTATGGAAGATTGCTATATGGCAAAGGCTACAGAGAGGATATTCCTGCCATTGATGAAACTTGATTTTCCAGAAATAAAGGATATCAATCTCCCAATGGAGGGTGTTTTTCATAATGCAGCGCTTGTTTCGATTAATAAAAGCTATCCTGGTCATGCCAAAAAGATAATTCACGGCTTATGGGGCAAGGGACAGATGATGTTTTCGAAGCTGCTAGTCATTGTCGATGAAGATGTGGATGTGCAGGACTTATCTTATACTGCATGGCGTGTGTTAAACAATGTTGACTGGAAAAGAGATGTCGTAATAGCAGACGGACCCCTTGACGATCTTGATCACGCAGCAAACTTTCCGAGATATGGGGCAAAAATGGGCATTGATGCTACAAGGAAGACAAGAGAAGAAGGAATGACAAGGCAATGGCCTGATGAAATCTTTATGTCCGAAGAAATTAAGAGGCTTGTTGACAAAAGATGGGCGGAATATGGTTTCTAAAAGCTATATACAATACAAGTTGAGAGATTTTTTAGAAAATAAAGTTATTTAACCGAAATAATGCGTTTAACCATGCGGGCTCTGTTGTTTTATTTTAACCCCCAAAATGCATTTAAATAAAAACACAGAGCACACAGAGATATTTTTTTCATTTTTAAACCCGTAGTGGCAATTCATGAATTGCCACTACTTAAATTATATATTTGTGGAATAATCAATATTGCTCTCCTGCCTGTGCATGTCTGCGGGCAAAGAGTTGTGTTTGCATTTTCTTGGTTAATCACGACATTTGCGGCAAATATGCTTATACCCAACCTGCCACATAGATTCTTCTACTACCGATATAGTGTTGCAAGTGCTGCACATGTATGAATATTTCCCATAGCATTCGTCACAACAGTAAACATCATCGTATTCAATATACTGCATTTCTTCTTTTTCTTTTTTGCACTTAAAACATTTTTTCATATTTTGTCTCCTTTTAAACTCGTAATTCCCTGTAGCGTGCTACAGGGTTTCCTTATACTTCCCTCCCCCTTGATGGGGGAGGGTAAGGGTGGGGGTGACGAGAAACTATTTTCACCCTCCCTTTGTTCCCTCCCATCAAGGGATGGGAGATTTTAGGATACCCCGCAGCTTGCTGCGAGGAGGTTCATTGAAAGATTGGCAAAAACTGCTAATAATGCCAAGTGTATTTTTTGCAATGTTTAAGAATTCAGCCACTTGCCTTTATCGTCGGTGTTTGGCAGCCCTTTGAATTCTTTCATGACTTCTTGTTGATCAAGAATACTTATAAAAGCAGCCAGATAATAATTGATTTCTAAAGTGGTCTTTTTATACATTGTATTATTAAGTTTATAATTATTGTCCTATTCCCCATAATAAGCAACTAACGATCATGGCGGAAAAGAAGTCCGCAGGTTTTGACATCAGCCTTTTCCGCCATGTTATGCGCTGGTGCCCGCAATGGACAGATAAGAGAGCGTTTGAGTTAAATCAATTTTTATCAATACCTTTCCCAAATATTGCTTACAAATCCCCTTCTTTCTAAAAGCCGTCTTAGAAAACTTTCAGAATCAGAACGGAGGAAAAAAGTAGCACCATTAAGGGCATCACTGTTTTCCTTAAGTATTGTCTCATTTCGTAGTCTTAGGAGCGTCTCCATTGTTCTGTAAAAAAGGTAAATCTCTTTAAGGGTTTCTGCATCATTAAATTTTATAAAACCGCCCCTTTGAAGCTTTTTTATCGCATGGAATGTATTTTGTGTAAGCAAGACGGGATTGTTCATGCAGTTTTTGAGTTGCAGATATTGAACAAAAAATTCTAATTCAAGAAGTCCGCCTATTCCATGCTTAATATCATATGTCTTAGGATTTTGCGTCTCCTTTGAGAGTTCTTTCTGAATTTTATCGCACATTTTCTTAATTTCATCCTGTTTCACATCAATTGCTCTTTTGAGCAGAACCCCCTGCCTCATATCAATAAAGGCACGGTTATTTTTAGCATCGCTGCTTAAGGGTCTTGCCTTTAAGAGAGCCTGAAGTTCCCATGGATGAGCATTGTGAAGGTAATAATTCTCAATCCCTTTTAGAGAGCTTACAAGCGTACCCTTGCTCCCGTCAGGCCTTAGTCTCATATCTACCCTGTATGCTATTCCATCTTTCGTATATGAAGAAATAGCCCTTATCATTTTTTCAGCAATCTTAATATCGCCGATGTTAGGCTCGTTTGGACAGATGAAAATAATATCTATATCAGAATTAAAAGTTATTTCCCTGCCGCCCAGCTTTCCAAATCCGACTGAAAACAAGAGCGGCAGTTCGAATTTATTTAACCCATCCGATTGTAATGCCCCCAATATAATAATTTCTGCTGTCCTGCTAAGGGATATCATCAAATCCATTATGCCTATCCGACCATTTAAGAATAAGACCCCAACTCTTACTTCTTCAAGCCTCCTGAACAATCTTATTGAGGTTGAGATGCCGTGCTTTTCAATTAGTATGTCTAAGTCTTTCCTTAATGTGCCTTGCGTTTTCCTCGCTGATTCGCCTACAACAAGAGAGTCTATATATTCAGGACTGTTCATTAGGATTTTAGATAGGTACTCGCTATTTGAAAAAATAAAATTAAGAGTAGAAATTATTTCCTGTCTTGCAGATATTGATTCAAGATACGACACATTTCCTGCAAGAATGTTTGAAAAATCAACCAACTGAAGAAGGGCGTTATCAGGATTTGTCCCTCTTAATGCTTCATCAACAAACTTCGGAATTATATCTTCCAGCAATCTTCTGCCCCGTAATGTCTGGAAGGAATAAATGGAATTTCTGATTTTAGTAAGATATTGAATTGCCTTTCTTGGCTCCTTGATTTTTGTTGCTGAAATTTCATCCATAATGAGGCTTTCTATAGGAGATCCCATTTCCCAGAAAACAGAACTCATTATTTTACAAGGAGAACCATCATCTATGGGTAAGGTGGTTGAATTTTCGTTCTCAACGCCTAGCAGCGAATCATATATTTGCCTGACTTTATACCTTTTTGAGTAGAGTGCGGATAGAAACGAAATCTTATCATTAAAGCCCATTTTTTTTGCGAGCATGTCGAGTTCTTTTTCATTAGATGGCATCGTATGAGTCTGTATATCGTTTAACTGCTGCAGTCTGTGTTCAAGTGTACGCAGAAAGATATAACTCCCTGAAAGATATTGAAAGTCCTCATAGCCTATCAATGACTTTTGCAAAAGCCTGTGCAAAGCCATAAGAGTACTGCCTTCTCTCAACAATGGTTCTCTGCCGCCGTATATTAGTTGGAATATCTGTATGAAAAATTCAATTTCTCTGATGCCCCCAAACCCCCTTTTTATATCCCTGCTTGAGGTGCCGGGCTTTATTTGTTCAACCTGTGATTTAAGTCTTCTTATTTCCTCGATCGCATCGAAATCAAGATATTTCCTGTAAATAAAAGGCTTTAGAATCATCAAAAACTCTTTGCCGGTCTCGACATCCCCTGCGATAGCCCTTGCTCTTATCATTGCAGCCCTTTCCCATAACTGCCCCCATGATTCATAATATTCTTCGTAACCCCTAAGATTTAAGGCAAGGTTGCCTTTTTGTCCCTGAGGCCTTAATCGTAGGTCCACCCTGTATGCAAAACCATCTTCTGTATTTGTTGAAATAAACCTGCAATACTCTTCTATGAGTTTGCAATAAAACTCAAATGCTGTAGTCTTATTTATAATCACCCCCTGTGGAGATTTAATGCCGGATGTATCACCTTCGTCCCTATATGCAAATATTAAATCAACATCAGAGCTGTAATTGAGTTCATAAGAGCCAAGCTTTCCAAGTCCTATAATGACTAAAGAATTATTTTCGGGCATACCGTATCTGTCTATTAAAAAGGAGCTCACAAAATTTAGTGATTCAGACAGGATTATATCGGCGAGTATGGTAAGCTCATATATTATTTCCTGAAGGGCTGCTCTTTTAAGGATATCTCTCAGGGTGATAGATATTAATTTATCTTTCTTAAAGTTTCTGATTACACTCATGCCTTCTTTAATGGATTTGCATTTGGAAAGGAGCCTGCTTAACTCAGAACTAAGTCTTTCAATATCAAAGGCGCCGTCAAGGGAGTTTAATGATTCAAAAATGGAATTGGGTTTATTTATAGAGTAATTTGCAAGAAACTGGGAAAAAGAAAAGAGCATGGAGATAGGATATAGGTTGCTGTGCAATTTATCAGCATAATCTGGATTTTTGTCAATAAATGTTTCAATATTTTTGTGCGCCCTTTCTGGGTCGGGAAGATCGTAGCGGAGTTCAATTTTCATGTTGGGATATTAAATCTATTTAGCATTTATTTTGAGTGAGGGGTGGAATGTTCACTCCAGAGCCGTGGGTCAAGCGCATCCCTAAGTCCCTCGCCAACGAGATTATAACTCAAAACAGTAAGCAGGATTGCTAATCCAGGATATACCGAGAGCCACCATGCAACGGTTATATTGTCTTTCCCAGATGTCAGTATATTGCCCCAGCTCGGCTCAGGAGGCTGCACCCCAAGTCCCAAAAATGAGAGGCTTGATTCGAGCAGGATTGCGCCTGCTATGCCAAAGGTCGCGGCTACAAAAACAGGTGAAAGGGCATTTGGAAGTATATGTCTGAATATAATTCTAAAATCACTCGCACCTATTGCCCTTGCAGCAGATATAAATTCCCTCTCCTTTAATGTCAGAAATTCAGCTCTGACAAGCCTTGCAACATCCATCCAGCCTGTAACTCCTATGACAATCATTATTGTGAAGATTCCGGGCTCAACAATAGCTATTACAGCTAATATTAAAAAAAATGTAGGGAATGCAAGCATAACATCAACAAATCTCATTAATATCGCATCAACAGCCTTACCATAATATCCTGCAAAGGAGCCTACTATACAACCTATGAAGATTGCTATGCCTATCGCAATAAAACCGACCTTGAGCGAAACCCTGCTCCCCCAGATCATTCTTGAAAGTACATCTCTGCCAAGTTCATCAGTCCCGAATGGATGAGAGATGCTCGGCGGCGAAAGGACATTATTGACATCTATTTCTGTGGGATCATAAGGGGTTATAACAGGTGCTAATATTGCAATTGAAGTGAAAATCAAGATTACAATTAGTCCTGCCACTGAAAGTGGATTTTTTTTAAAACGTCTCCAGATTATATTTAGCATATTAAAATTCTATCTGTGATATTTAACAATAAGAAATCTTTCGGATTCAAGATATTCTATTGCATTAGCAAGATCTTTAGATTTGCCGATTAAAAGTAAAATATCCCCAGATCGCAGCACAAAATTGGGAGAAGGATTATTAAAGATTTCCTCGCCCCGTTGGATGGCTATAATGGTCGCACCTGTCTCAGCCCTTAAATGTAGTTCTTTGATTGAATGCCCTTCAGCCTTGTGGTTTTCCTTTATTAGATATGTTTCTGTCTCTATCGTTTTCATCAGGTCATATCTTTCAGTAAGAAATTTTGAAGGTAACGCAGTCGTTCTTAGGGTTTTATAATGATTTCTGCGTATATTGTTTATATTTTCAGTTATTATGTTTCTCGGCACCTGATAGTAGTGCAGTGTTCGGGAGAATATCTCTATGGATGTCTCAAATTCTTCTGGAATGACTTCATTTGCGCCAAGTTTTGTCAAATCTTCTATTTCTGAAACATAACGAGTCCTGACAATTATATGCATATCGCGGTTTTCTTGTCTCGCGATCTGAACAATCCTTCTCGTGGCTGCAGCATCAGAGATTGCTACTACCAGAATCCTTGCTTTGTGTATGCCTACATGATGAAGAATCTCAGGGCTTGTTGCGTCACCATAAAAAATTGGTTCTTTTTTCTTCTTTTTCCTAACGGTGTCGGCATTCAATTCTACAACTATATAAGGAATTTCTGAATCTGCAAGAACTTTCGCAAGGTTCTTGCCATTTATTCCAAATCCAATAATTATAACATGGTCTGAGACATTTGATGATATCTTTGATGTTTCGTAACTTCTCTTCGGTCTGGAGAGTTTTTTAAGTAAACTTAATGATATAATCTTTTCTGATAAACTGGGAGAGTATTTGAGGATAAAAGGGGTCATTACCATAGTAATAACTGAAGAAGATAGAAATATCTGGTACAAATCATCAGTAATAAGTCCAGCGGATTTTCCAACAAGTGCTAAGACAAAGGAAAATTCACCTACTTGGGCAAGACCAAATCCTGTATGAAGTGAATATTTTAAATTGCTGCCTGCTAAAAAAGCAGCCAAAGTTCCAGTTAGCATTTTAAGAAGGAATATACCGCAAACTGCTATGAATATCTTCAGAAAATGGACGTGCACGAACCCAATATCCATGAGCATACCGACAGACACAAAAAAAAGCCCAATAAAGCTGTCCTTAAAAGGCAGTATCTCAGAGGTTGCTTGTGAGGCATATTCTGATTCTGCAATAATAAGCCCTGCTAAAAAAGCACCAAGGGCTAAGGACAAGCCAAATTTTGATGTCAATAATGCTATTCCAAAACAGAGCAGTATAATGACTGATATGAAAAGCTCGCGACTCTTTGTGCTGACTATTTGATGCAGCAGTTCGGGAACAATCCATCGTGCTGCAACTAAAACGACAGCAACTATTAAGGCAGCTTTAATCATCTTATAAGCGACATCATAAGGACCCACGCTGCCAACGCCCATAGCCGGAGTTAAGAGCATGAGAGGAACAACACATAAATCCTGAAATATCAATATCCCGACCATCATCCTGCCGTGAGGTGTATCCATTTCGCCTCTTTCCTGAAGCATCTTCATAACAATAGCCGTGCTGCTTAATGCAAATAAAAACCCGAAGAATATGGACTGATAAAGATTTGATATGATGATGTAAGCTGACACCGCAGAAAAAATAATAGTGAGCATGACCTGCGATCCGCCGCCCCAAATTATTATCTTTTTCATTTTCATCAGGTGTGCAAGAGAGAATTCAATGCCGATAACAAAAAGAAGCAGTATTACACCAATCTCGGCAAGCAGTTCGACCTCATGAATGTCTTTTATCAGTCCTAATCCATGCGGTCCAATGAGCATACCTGCTACGAGGAATCCAACAATAGAAGGCACTTTTACCTTATTGAGGGCAAATACTACTAAGGCAGATGTGCCAAATATTATAACAAGTGTTTGTAAAAATGCGTATTCAGGCATATTTTAATAATAATTCGTTTTTATGATTTTAAGTGGATAAATTGCTCTACCACAATGGTTAGTGATATAGCTTACCCACTCATTTTGAAAAAGAGCCTTTAAATGCTTACTGAAATTATAAGCTATTTAAGGGATTATTGTTAAATTAAGTTTTTAATTCATAATAAAATTTTTTAAGTGAGACTATGGTAAAATTCATTGAGGAGGCTATGAAATAGGACAATTAAATTCAAAATTATAGCAACTTTAAAGGAGATGGATATTCATTGCAAGATGTTAGGAAAAGATTTATATTTTCTGTGGCATTAATAGTTCTTATTGTGGCTTTTGGGACAACTGGTTATATGGTCATAGAGGGGTGGGGGTTTCTTGATTCAATCTATATGACTATAATAACACTTACTACTGTTGGATATAGAGAGATTCACGACTTATCCGTTGAAGGGATAATATTTACTATCATTCTGATAGTTGGTGGTGTGGGAACTGTGCTTTATGCGCTTAGTATTGGTGCAAAACTTATTCTTGAAGGTGAACTACAAGAAATATTCGGGAGAAAGAGATTGAAAAACCAAATCAAAGAACTAAATAAGCATTACATTATCTGTGGCTACGGCAGGATGGGCAGGATTATATTTAAGGAGCTTGAGGCAAAGGATATAAAGTGTGTTGTTATTGAGAAAAACACGGACTCCCTTGAAGATAAAAATGGCATTTTGCTTGTTAAAGGTGATGCCACACGGGATGAAACCTTAAAACAGGTGGGCATAGAGAGGGCTATTGGGTTAATATCAGTGCTCCCGACAGATGCAGAAAATCTTTATGTTGTTCTTAGTGCGAGGGAGTTGAACCCAGGTCTTTTTGTTGTAGCAAGGGCAGGAGAGGAGGGATCAGAGCAAAAACTATTGAGGGCTGGCGCTGACAGGGTTGTATCACCCTACCATATAGGCGGGCTTAGAATTGCGCATACAGTCTTAAAACCTGCTGTTGTAGATTTCATAGAATTTGCCACAAAAAGTGGAAATATTGACCTGCAGTTAGAAGAAATTCCAATTCAAAAAGGCTCTGACCTTGCAGGACTGACGCTCGATAAATGTGGCATTGGCAGGGAGCTTGGCGTTATAATTGTTGCAATTAAGAGAGCCGAAGGAGATATGGAATTTAACCCTACATTTAGGACCCATATAAAAGCAGGGGATATACTTATCGCTGTTGGAGAAGTCTCAAGGCTTAAGTTACTCGAAGATATGGCTGGATACAAGAGAATGTGAGAGCAATTTTTTATTTGCTTAGAGATTTTCCGAGTCTCCTTTCTATTGATCCCACCTTTTCATTTATTCTGTCGAACTTTGATTTCCTATCGTCTATTTTGATCGAAATAAGAACTCTTTCTTCATTTTGCATTAATTCGTCCCTGCATTTTTTTATAAGATCCATTGTATCTTCCCATTCGCCCTCAATGACTGTGCCCATTGGATTCACTTTATAAGGCATGCCGCTTTCATCAATGATTCTAAGGACTAAAGATAACCTGTCTCCTAAACTGCTGCCTACTCCTATTGGAACTATACTGAATTCAGTTAGCATAAAGACCTCTCAACACTAACCACAAAAAACAGAGTTAAAGAAAGCCACAGATACCCGTGGTTAACCGCGTTATTTGGGTCTAAATCTAAAAATAAGGGCGGCAATATTACCGCCCTTTTAAGACAACAAATCAAATTACTTTACCGCTTCTTTTAATGATTTGCCTGCTGTGAATTTTGGAACTTTGGTAGCGGGGATCTTGATTTCTTCGCCAGTCCTCGGGTTCCGTCCCTTTCTTGCCTTTCTCTTGCTTACAGAAAAAGTGCCGAATCCGACAAGGGTAACCTTATGCCCTTTTTTGAGCGCAGTCTTAACGCTCTCAATCGTTGCGTCAAGCGACTTGGATGCATCAGCCTTTGTAATTCCTGCTGAGCCGGCAATCTTGTCAATCAGTTCTGCCTTAGTCATAATACCTTCCCTCCTTATTTGTTTAGATTATTGAGTGTCAAAGACTTTTATAAACGATACCAAGAAGAAATAGATTTGTCAAGAAAAAAATGAACCCCGAATCCCAATATAGAAATTCTTCAAAACTATTTCTAAGGCAATTTCAAGGTTTTTTGGCAGAT
>JBBIKS010000056.1:0-15943 GCA_037445375.1 Nitrospirota bacterium
TTATTATACCCTAATTCGGATCGTGATCGAATATCACTACATCGCCTGTGACAGGAGAGCGGTATATAAGCTTTCTTGCTTTGCCGTGCAAGGCATGGGCTATTTTCAAATAAAGCCAGACAGGAGCAGCACCTGTGAGAATAACCTCATTGCCCTCGCCCGCGAGGTCTTTAGCTTTTTGTATATAAGAATCGAGTTCGGATAGCTTAGCGGTGGAGGAGTCTGAGTAGAGAGATTCAAGGTTAATGGTAATTTGATTTGGCATAATAATGTGATCTCCTAAGCGCAAAATATTTTTTGTTTTATTTTTGACGAAATTTCATCAAGATACCAATATTCAATGTTGTTTTGTAACGCTGTATCTTCCTGTGAACGCACAGGTCCTTCAATATACTCTGGATATTCTTTGTTACCGTTATAGTTTTTTTTCACCATATTACTCAAAAGTGGGCCGACAATTACTGCCTTCCCATAAGGACCGCTTTTCTTAAGTGTTGTGCTCTCTTTTGCCTTTGCAGTATCTCCTAAAAAGTCATAAGTTTTTAACTCAATAGTAAGAAAAGTCCCGAATTTTGTAGTTATAACTAAATCTAATTCGGCATCCGGCTTTTCAGAACCAATTAGCTTGGTTTTTACGCTCCAATGAATTTGTGAAATGTATTCTTTTAGACATTTATTTCTCTGGATTTCATCACAAAGATAAGCAGCAGCCATCCATTCAAAAAGAAATCCATTACCTTGTTTTAATGATGAAAATTGCTCGATGTCTTTTTTATAAATGACTTTATCATTGTTAATTTGGACAATCCCACCGATGTCTTCTATCTGTTTTTTAAGTTCCTCTATTATTGATAGAGACACCTCCTGATGCAATAATTTCACCTTGTTAAAACTAATTTTTTTGATAGTGTCATCAATGATTTGATTTTTAACCCCATTCCAATAATTGGTGAATATCTCTTCGGGTTTGGAAATTATTTTGAGCTTTCTAACTGCTTCTCCGATCTTAGCAATGTCATCAGCAGGAAGATTTTTTATAATTTCTCTGATAGAATTTTCTAAGTCTTCATACCCAGCTTTTTTTAATTTAATGCTCCCTATATTCGGTTTTAATTCATTAAGGCTATTTCTTAACAGCTCTCTTATGTCATTTTTAGTTTTAATCTCAGGCTCATCAGATTTCATCCATCTGAAGAAAGCTTCGCGAAAATAATCATCTTCCATATAATATTTCAAAGCCGTTCTGCCTAAATTAATATTATTTAGAGCTTCCTCAGAAGGATTGGGATATATTTCAAACATTTTATCTTTGGAGTTGTTGCATGTCTCGTAACCGTATAGATAAAGAACATCCTCCATAGTAATATTGGCATTAGTTCTAATTTGTTTTGCACTGTAGATGTGATCGTAATACCATGTTTCTGGCGGATTTGCTTCAAGGTAAAGGAGAATATCTTCTTTGAAACCAGCGTCAATCCTTCTCTGAAAGGCTGTCTGCAAAGCAATAGTTGGGATTTTTTGCCCCCCCGATACATTCCATATAATTTTTTCATATTTTTTTGCGCATAAAAGGAGTTTGATTGTCAATTCAGTAGGATTTTTTTCTTCTTTTGTATTAACAGGTTCAGTGGATGCGTCTATTCCTTTATTTTTCATTAAATAAACGAGTCTTTTAGTTAGCCCCCTTTGTTCTGTATAATTGGTAGAAAAGATAATCGCCATTGGGATTTTAAGCTGCATTGCTGGAATTAAGTTTATGGTTTGATTTCCTGTTGAATTACAAAACATCACATGATCAGAGAATTCAACTTGCTTCATAAAGTTCTCCTTTGTTGACAATCATACTTATTATACATATAATAAAAGCATATATAGGAGGTGTATAATATGCGTGCAACATTAAACATACCTGATGAACTCATTTCTCAAGTGCAAAAGATTACCGGCAAAAAGTCTAAGACAGACGCTATTGTCATCGCAATGCAAGAATTTATCCGGCAAAAAAAACTTCAGGAGCTGATTGCCCTTAAAGGCAAGGTGCAAATTGACTATGATTGGGAAAAGGAAGAAGAACTCGAAATACGATCTCAGCAAGAAAGGGAGAAACTTTTTGAAAGATAATATTCTGGTTGATACCTGTATCTGGATTGAGTTTTTTAAAGATGAATCGGATACAAGTGATGAACTTGTATCGCTTATAATAAAAAATGCTGTTGCCACTTGCGGAATTATTTTATTTGAGCTTATGCAAGGCATAAAGACAGAGCATGAAAAATCCTCTATCTTAAATATAATGACAAAACTTCCGTATTTTGAAATGTCTCCACAGCTTTGGCAGAAAGCAGCAGAACTTTCGCGCATATTAAAGAAGAAAGGCTTATCCGTTCCTCTATCTGACATTTTTATTGCAACAATTGCCATTACTCATGACCTACAGATTTTCACCATTGACAAACACTTTAATCTGATACCCGGAGTGAAGCTTTATCAACATACCTCATAACTTCATCTCCTCATCCCAAAAATACCCCTCACCATAACCCTCTCCAACAAGGAGAGAGGGAGGTTAAATATGCCCCTCCCTTGACCTGAGGGGTTGGGGGAGGGTGAATAATCGTAATTTATAAACAGGCTCTATTTATATCTTAAGACTGCTCTCTAAATTAAACTTTGATTTGGAAGTCTCTATCTGTTTGCATGTTATTGTAGTTTCTCACAGCCTCATATCCTTATCAACAATAGGCTCAAAAGGCTTTGGCTCATGATTGATGAATTCGTTAAATTGTGTCAGAAACTCAACAAGACGATCCATGCTTATTTTGCCATCTATGATGACAGGGTTATACCTCTGACGAGATATGATATCCATATCCTTTTTCATAGATTTAGATTTAACAAGTCTTAAAAGCTCTATCTTTTCTGCATCACTGATTTTTGCCATATTTTCTTTTCAATTCATTGAATAGTTTATTATATCCAAAAAGCAGAAAATACTCTTTAATCAATGACCAATCAATCTGAGAACCTCTTAATTTCATCAACGATTCTATATCGGCAAGGTCAATCGCTCTCCGTTTCTCATTATTCACGATTGCCTGAAGTTTAAACCCGATTAGATCTTCTATTTTTAAGACCTTAATTGACATTAATCCATCAAAAACCTGTCTTTCCTCTACCCTCTTAAGCATGCTCAATGAATGCGTCCTAAAAGCATGTATAAAATCAACTTCACCAAAAATATTCAAGGGTGAGATATATTGTGAGACATTTTCAGTTCTGTTTCTAAGTTCATATCCGAGACTTCGCATGATTACATCTACCTTTGGCATATCTTCCCGGTGAACAAGAAGGTCTATATCTACTGTGCCCCGTGGAATCCCCCATACCCCAAGCGCCAATCCCCCCATGAGCGCATAACTAATGTTTTGTTCATGAAAGCGTGTTAAAAGTTCTTTAAAAACAGTTTTAAAGTCCATCTGTTATCTCAAGCACCGCCCAGCCAAAGGGGAGCAAGCCGTTGTTATTTCATCACTGCTGTTGCACCATTTTAATTGCCTTTTCAGTGGCTTCAATTGCTGCTTTATATCTCTCTATATGCTTAAGCAGCTCATCAACGGATGCTATATATTCATCTCCGTGATTAGTGAGAATAATCACTTTTTGCCCGCTCTCATCCAAAGCAACCCAACCTTTGTTGTCCATCTCCCAGCCTGCATGAAGAACAGGAAAGTCATATATCTTTTGCATTTTTTATCAGGCTTTCCCTGCAATTGCTTGCAGTTTTTTGTATTTTTCGTGTTTCTTTTCGTCCCATTTTTTATTTGGAACGGTTATTTCAAGTATCTTTTCTGCAATGATTATCTTAATTTCACCAGGAGCTTCTATTGTTTCAAGAACATCCGCTAAACCTATATTGATTACTGATTCCATGCCTTTGAATGTAATATCCTTTAATGCCTCAAATTCGTTTTCCTTGGTGCCTTTAACGAAACTGGCGAAGGTTTCCTGGTTTTTAACTGACTTGAGACGAGCTGCCAAGGAGTTGTCTGTTTCCTGTTTTACTTTTGACGACTGGCTTGTGATTGAATCAGCCATTTCAGTAGATGAAGTTGTAGTTGATTGCGCATCCTTAAAATACCCATACCCCACATTTGTCTTGCCTCCTGCTCCAAGTTCGGTCAGCCCTCCGATGAGCCATGTCTTTGCCTTTTCAACAAGGGCTTTATCTCGTGAATAGATAGCAAAGGAGAATCCTTGTTCAGCCGCTATTGCAAGAAATGTGACAGGCACAGGATTGAGATAGTCAGCAGGCGGTTTTTCGCCTCTATAATATTCGCCATAATGCGGATTCATGATGTCAAGTTCAAGTTTTGGAAATTGAGTCGGCAGGCCGTCCATGAAGAAGACTTTGCCTTGACGGTTATTTGCAACATTGTGCGGGTTTTTGTCTTCAGAGCCAAAGATTTCTCGCAATTCATCAGCAGAAGGTTTAGGGTCAACGGCGATTTCAGCATATGCCCTTGCAAGTCCTTTAAGTCCGCTTCCGGGTAAATACGGGAAGCCGTAAAGCGGATGCAGGGTTATGCCTGTTTCAATCACGCTTGTTCCGCCAAGTCCGATGATAAGACGGCTGTCGGTAATGGCGGTAAAAGATTCAATATGCCAGCCTGAGGAATGAAGGCTTTGTGCAATTGCGTGTTGACGCTTTAGTATGTTAGCAATATATTCTTTGGCAAAGGTTGATTTAGAAATAGCATCACGGAATTCTTTTGAGTTTTTCTCTTCCATTTGCCAGCCGTTTTGCCATGAATATACATACTTATTAACCAGTAGATATAAATTACTGACTTGTAAAATACGGTTTTTATCATTTCCAAAATATTCTCTTGTTTCTTTAGGCAAAGGAAGGTTCATTAGTCACCCTCCTTTGGCAATACAGCATCGGCAAATCGCTTCATCCATGAGAGGAAAGAAAGTGTCTCAGCGGTAGCATATCTAAAATTATCATTAGGCAATGCTATTACCTTTTCCATAAGTTCGCCTCGTGCAGTCCAATGAATCCTTTTATCAAGCCAATCTTCAATGTCTCTGTATAGTTTTTCTTCAGGTTTATTTTCATCGTTTTTGCCCTTAGACTTTAAGAATGCAAGTGTTTGTCCAAGTCCATTCGTGAGTATCATTGTAGGGGACTTCATTACTATACTGCGATATTCTTTTTTGAATTTATCTCTTTCTTCGCTATTAACATAATCAACGCAACTCCATGCTTCCTTTGCCCGCTCATGCTCTATATTTTCTATCAAACTCATTATTGTGGCCCTCCCTTCAGGAAATTAACATTCACAATCCCCTTGCCGATGGTGGCATCTCCGCCGAACTGAAGGCGATTGCCATCAATTTCATTGAGAAATCCTATAACATCGCTGCTATCTTTCAAATGTTCCGGTCGTTTGTCTCTATCGCATGAGGGGTCATGCGCTATCACCACAGAATAGAGAAGAGAATCAGATTGCAATGCTTCTTCATAAAACAAAGCGCCTTGCTTAACAACCTTCTTTTCGTTATCTATCTGAATCCTTGCCTGAACCTCCGTTGAGAGCTTTACAAAATCCCTGAAGGCATTTTCTGGAAGGATGAACAAATCGGTCTTAATCTTTTCTCTCCAAAACTTGTATTCATCACCCTGTGGCATAGCGTTATTTGAAATCCATTCGGCAATTGCTTTAACGCTTTCATTAGCCTGAAAATTAAATGTATATTCCTCAAGCACAACTCTGTTATTGCTGTCATTTATCTTGTAATCATTAGCACCTACAATCATATCTCCTGCATCATCAGGAACATCCCAATTAACCGTTACCCCAGCCATTTGCAAATCTCTCTTAAGTCTGCTTAATGCAAAGCGGGATGTTGTGTATGCAAAGACACCGTTTAACGAACGAACAGGAAATAGCAATAGCCGTGCGTCTGTGAATGTTGCCGCTCCTGCAAAGGCTTCGGAATCGCTGCCCCTATTGTTAAAATCAGGGCCAAAGGTTTTTATGACTTTATCGTTATTTTCGCCATGCGTATTCTCAAACCACTCCCTCACAACGCCTTTCACTCCTGACGCCTGACATACAGGATAATCGGTATATTTCTCCCTCTGTATCGGCAGGTCTATAACTCCGAGGCTTGTGCCGCTGCCGCAGTGCAGAGACGACTCTGTATAGATGAACATTACTTTAGCTTCCTTAAACATATCAAAATCCTCCTATTAAAGTTATTCCAAAGCCTTCTTTGCTTCTTTCATCGCTTATGGATTTCAACCATAAATTTTCAAACAGCACATCAACATTTCCGTTAGCTAACTCAAAATAATAAACACTCCCCGCAGGCGCAGCCTTTTTCATGATTTTTGGCATACCTTTAGCCATATTAAAGCCTCCAATACCAATTGGTTTGCCCACACATGCGCCGAGCATTTTGACCTTAACGCCATAAATTGACCATTCAAATGTATTGATGTCAATGCCATCAGGCAGCCAATCTTGCTTAAAAATTGCAGGGGATAAGAGTATTAACTTAAAATATTTATTTTTTGAGACTTTATCCTTAATGGGCTTGTTGTCAATATCTTTCCATTTGCAAGCGCTGTAGTGCGCTGAACGGTGGTCTCCTCCAAGCCTTATAATGCCCGTCTCTGGCATTAGTTGTGTACCGTCAATCAAAAGGGTAAAGCCAAAATTATTTTTCATCCTGAAATATTCCACACTGTAAAGCCCTCCTGTCTCAACGCTTCGTGATGAACTGCTTTTTCTGATGCCTGTTCGTTCTTCTGTGTCATATATTTTCTTAGAATCAATAATCTTTTTTGGGGATTCCCCTATTAGGTATCTTGTCATTTCATCTTGTGATAGAAAGCCAGAGGTTGCTTCAAGCGCTTCTTCTGTTTCATGCCACATATGCAGCAAGCCTGACGGCAAGTCAGTCTGAACAATACTGCCAATAACGCCATTCGGCTTTAGGATATAAAAAATACTGTCGTCTTTGCCTTTTATACATGCAATATCTCTCGGCATCTGGAAATATTGTTTGATTTGTCCCCCATCATTTTTTGCCAGGCTGAATTGCTTAATCTCTAATGTTCCAAGAGTATCTGTATTGCCAATCTCATCGGTTATGTCCTTTGAAATCCTTGCAGGCTCATTTTTAAAGGTCTCAAACTCTCCGCTTTTAATACTTAACAGATGAGAGCGCAATGCGCCATAAATTGTTGAAGGCAGAGGAGGAAATGAGCCTCTTGCAAAGTGGTCGTCTCCGCCTGAAAAGGGTTTGCCGTCACGAAACATCAAAACATCGTTAGGTTCTATAAATATTCTCATCTGTTGCCCTCCCTTCCTAAGAATGCAGCTAAAGATAAAAATTTGCCGATTTCGTCAAGTGAAAGACCGTGTTTGTGGAGGATCATAATGCCGTCAACGAGTAAAGCTGTGTAGTATTTAATAACCTTACTGATTTTTCCTTCTTCATATAACTGTCCAATTTCGTCTATAATTTTTTTCTTGTCTGCTTCATTTTTAGAAAGGCTTAAAATCCAATTTAAAATTTTATTGAATTCTTCTACTTCAAGCTTACGAATAGATTTATTTCTTTGTCTGTCGGCTATTCTTATTAATTCAAGCATTATAGGTTTATGGTCTAATCCCTCAAGCCCTTTTGTCTCTGTCCTGAATGTGTAAACCATCTTGGGTGAAATCCAATCTTTATAAAAAGCATCAGCCCATTGACGGAGGAGAGGGATTGTTTCAAAAATCCCCAGTTGCCCCCCTTTTTCAAAGTAGGGATTAATCTCGTAATACCATTTAGCGCTAATCTGCTCTGTGCCGCCTGCCCGTTTTGCAAGGGAAATACAGAAGGCATTTTTATCTTTTATTTTCTTAGCCTCTTTCTCGCATTTTCTAACTTCATCAAGAACTTGTGAAAGGTTTGAATTATGATGAGCTATCACAACTCCCATGCTTGCGGTTGCATTTGTTCCCATTGAGAGCGTGAAGCCTTTAATCTGTTTGCCACTGCCGATATTAAGCGCATCGCCATCTTCGTCAACTGGAATAAATCCTTTGCCTTCTTTGAAGTCAATAGCGATCTTGTTTGTAATGTCATCGGCAACAAGGCTACCTGAAAAATATGCCCTTAACTTCCTCATAACTTCGGGTAAATCCCTGAGATTCACAAAGGCAAGCACATCATCGCCGCCTGCATAAACGAGCTTGCCGAGATGGTCTTTTTCTACAATCTCACGCGCTACATACAGAGAAAAATTTCGAAGAGCTTTACTTGTTGCAAGGTGAAGGGATGGGTTAAGGGGTCTTTTCTGTTTTAGGAGCCCCTCCCAAGTAAAATCCGCTTCAAGCGTGTGTTTAACCATTGGATGTAGGACATCAGCAATCTTCGGTGCATAATCGCCTGACAGCCACTTGCCCATATTATCGCCATCCATACGTACAATGGCATAGTATTTACATGGCGGATCAAACCCAAGTTTTTTTGCGGAGTTTATGAAGGCATGAAGTGAATTTTTTACATTGCCGAGCAATTCCTCAGAAAATCCGGAAAGTTCTTCTTTTAGGGAATCTCTGAAAGAATCCTCATAAAGCCATTCACCCTCCAAACATGCAAGGTTAATAGCCAATTCCCTATTGCCGATACTCACAGTATTTTCGTTATAGCATATACCATTGAGCATACGAAGCGTTTGTCCGCTCATTCTGTCTTCATTGTCTTTAAACAAGTTCATTAAATGTTTTATAAACTCGTTAGCTCTTATATTAAGCTCAGGGTTATCTAACTTACTTATAACCTTTTCTTTAAAAGATGCCGTTGCGATCATGCTGACTGACGGAAAGGCATTTGAAATTCCAAAACCCAGTTTTCCATTGAAATAGTGAGATGACGCAAAGCGTTTTGATGAACACACTGCACAAAGTCTTTCAGATTTCCTTATTTGTGGGAAGGCAGGTAAAACCTTTTTCTGCCAAAATCCTCTTAACGCTCCAAAGTCTTCTGAACAACTTTTCCCCGGATGCACCGGTTCACGCACACCGCATAATGTGCATTTGTGGTTCGGCTCATCTGTCTGCTTGAAGTCCCTGACCATCTTTCTACTGCCGAGCGTTTTTTCCACTAATCGGTATGTCTGCCCATAAACTGTGCCGATGTTCGGCTCAAAGCCTTTTGTCTGATACTCCTTAAGCAAGTTGTCAAACTCAGTGTTACTTGTCGGCCCCATCAGCGATTTATAGATAGTCAGAAAAGTGGTGTAATTATCTATAGTCAGAGCCGCCCAATAAGTTTCGATGAAATCCTCTGTCTGACGCTGCCATATTTCATCCCATTCAGTTGAATTG
The DNA here is from genome assembly GCA_037445375.1 of Nitrospirota bacterium. Taxonomy (GTDB): domain Bacteria; phylum Nitrospirota; class Thermodesulfovibrionia; order Thermodesulfovibrionales; family Dissulfurispiraceae; genus DYHD01. The sequence continues at coordinate 9,390 of JBBIKS010000056.1, forward strand.
CTAATATTCAAAGTCTCAGCCATCTTTGTTTTAACTGTATAGCAAGCATCTTTAAAGGTATTCTTAACCGCCTGTTTAGCCTTCTCCGCTATGTCTTTGACCGAACCTTCAGGGACTATTGCAAGAAAACGATTGGGAAGGGTTGGCGAAGAAAGTTCTTCACTCTTAGGTTTCTCTATCTGCAATCCTTTGTCAATAAGCCATTTATCAGCGAATGGCTGCCCGCAAAGGTCTGGAAATATCAGGCTGTCGGGACCAAACTCTTCAGCCACTACTTTCATAGCACTCCATGAAAGATAAGAAAGCAGATAGCTCCCCGCCCACAAATCCTGAGTCTTACGAGCAGTAGCGATAAAGTCCTGAACAGGTCCAATTGCAAAGAGCAAAAACGCAGGTTTGGGCAAAGCCCCTGCGATTGCAGAAGTTACTTTTTTGTGTTCCCATATAGAGTGGTCGGGGATGCGTGTATCAGCAGGCAGAAGTTCCCACAACTGCCCTAATTTTGCGGAACCTTCGCCGCTTTTTTTCAATAACTCAACAAGTTCACGCCATAATGCAAGATACAATTTCTCGCTGTCCTCTTTGTATTTGCCTGAAAGATGGACAACAGCCCTGTCCACAGTAGAGGAAACATCTTGAATATTCACCTGCGCCAAACTTTTGAGGTCAAACTCTTTTCCAGATAACGGGTGCATGACAACCGGCTTCCCGCAAAAATCGGCAATAAATCTTTCATACTTTGGCAAATTAACACGGTCAGCGGCTGATGCAATATGGTCTGCCGTCTTTACATCAGGCGGTATCGTTGCCTCGTCAAGAAGTCCCATTTCTGCCATCAGATCTTTTGCCCTGCCTTCATGCCCAATCTTGCCAAGAATGATAGGCTTCTCCGGCGGGTCATGAAGTAATGCCTGAATCTTTTTTATAAGAAGTTTATTGTCCATTTATCCCCCTATATAACTGTTTCCATATTGTCTGTAAGAAAGCTATTAAACTCATTACAAACTTCTGCAAACTTTCTGTCATGCTGCTCTGCATTGTTAAGCTCTATGCAATACCGTGAAGGAAGATAAAGAACGTAAGCACGGTATTTGCCGCCCTCTTTTGCAATCTTTATGAAATAGGGCTTGGCGTGACGATCAAGGAAGGATTTGTCTTTCTTATCAACAATAAGTGGAGCTCCAATATACTGTCGTTTATCATAGTAATGCTTACTTTCAAACGCTTTGCCATTGTGTTTTATTTCACCGCTTCTTATGCTCCTATATAATTTTCCAACTTCAGCCAAAGCAGAATCCCAAGAATTGTGATGTGCCTTTGTTTTAAAAAGCTTGGTTCCTCTTGTAAAAGATGGATACGATAAGCGATCTATGGATGCTATCAATTTACCCAAATCATTTAATGAATATTTCTTTGCAATATCAGCAAACGCTTCCTGATTCAAAACATTGAAACTCCCAAAGCCATTCCTGCTTCTTGAGCCAAGACCACCGAATAGAGAAAATACATACATTGCCTTTAATGTTTCATCTTTCCAAGCTTCATCAAAAAAATTAAAATAAAGTCCAAATTTAGTGCCACAAGGAATATATTCTCTTATGAAAATATTACCTTCGCCTTTTTTATATTCCAATGCCCCATAAGCAAGATATTCAAGTATGTTTACTGGAAAGGCTTTGCCTTTACTGGTAACCGTTATATTTTGTTTGGGGAATTTATTCCTTGTTGGTTTTAAGTCACCGTTAGTTTCAACCCGTATTCCAAAGCTTCTTCCCCCAATCCCTTCTTCACTGCTCCCAAATATCTGCGCCTCTTTCTTTCGCAATTTCTCCAAATCCCCTTCTGCACTGATCGCCCGCCACCAGAAGCGCAGCAAACCCTTAATGCTTGCAGTTCGCAGTTCCGCCTTGTTCTGTTCAGCTCCTGCCAAAAACATAGGCGTGATAGTCTCAATTTCAAAAGTGATTTTTTTTATCATCTATCCCTCCCCACATCATGCAGCAAAGCCCCAAGTATTACCGTCTGATATTCTTTCTGGTTAAATTCTCCCATTTTATAACTCCCCTTTTTTTAACTTTTCCTTTATTTTCTTTCCCTTTTTAAGCTTTGCTTTATAGAAAAATGCGGTCTATGTCCGGAGCCACTGGAGCTTAAGTTTTATAGGTTTTTTCCTGTAAGACTCTATGTCTTCTTTTGTCTTATAATACAAAAGAGGTGCATCCTGAACCTTATCTACGGATTTAGCTTTCATCTTTCCAATCCTCCATGATTTTTTCAGATAGAAAATATTCGCTCTGTCCTGTTGCCTGTCCAAGCTTTCCTTCATCTTTATTAACTCTTTGATAGGCACAACCGGAATTATTGTATCTTCAAACCTTATTTTTTCTATATACTTCATCAAAATTGAAAGTCTCCTCGACAAATATTAAAGTTTTCTGTCACAAAGCAATACGCATAAAATATGATTCAAGATTCAATATTTGAGAAGTAAAAGATTTTATTAATTATCACAATTTCACCATAGTTTTAAAACAAAAAAAACATTTCCGAAATGTTTCTAAATCTCCCTTGCACCTCTATTCGGAGGGGGAATTTGAAACGCTCAATTTAGGTCTGAGAAATCTACTCAATTGTTATCTTTCCTTTCTCCACCCTCACACCGTATATGCTCGAGGCATATTTTTTAATGGTTGTGACTGTGTAATAAGGAAGCAGCGTTTCATCATTTAGAGCAGTCTTGATGTTCTTTTTTATCTTGCTAATATTAGATCTCATTTTTTCAGGTGGAATGCCTTCATTATATTGTTCTAATAAATCTTTTGATTTAAATGGCTGACCGCGATAAATCTTTTCATAATCTCCTATGAATTCTTCGAGGGCGGGGCGGGATAAAATCTCATAGATTGACTGAAAACAATCAGTGCACTCAAAGCAGTATTGTCTCTTTGGGTGGTTGCATTTATTAGTCTTTTGCCTAAGAAAAACACTATAAATAAACAACTCAAGCGGGACTAACTCTATAAGAATATCACCAATGTAGATTGTTCTATGATAAAAATTCACCTTGATTTCTGGCTGCATTATGGCGGTATCTATTTCCTTTTGACCTTCTTCTACAAGTTCGGAAAAACCTTTTTTATGTAAATTAAGTTTATGCCTGAGCCTTATAAATGAAAGCTCTACGAGGCTGATTTCAGCATCTCTTGTGTTAAGTTTTTTGGTAGAACCATCAGGCATCCTACATTCAATAACGGTATTTTTTGAGGGTTTGTAGAAAAATCTTGGGTTTGATTCAAACTCAGGGGTTACGAGGACATGATACAGCTTGTCCCACGGTCTGCCGAAAAGTTGTAAAGCCGCTCCAATATAGAAACTCATCGTTTTCCTCCCTCCTGCAAGAGAGCAGTGAAGGCTAACAGATGAGTCTTTAGCTTGTTCTCTTATAAATGAAGTGATTAGATCGCCGATTGCAGCATTTTCACTTTCAGACCTTATATCATCAATCTCTATACCATGAGCGTCTTTGGCGATTATAAAAGAATCATCATCGATTGGCGGAAGGGTCTGTCGCAATTCTTCTGCCAGTGTTTGGAGGATATTGCCCTCAAGAAGCGTTTTACGTATAAGCTCTTTGCCCTTTGATGTTGTTATAAAATAAAGTTTGTGCGGGATTACAGGCGGAGTCTTGACAGCAAGGGCATAGATGGTCTCGGTGATTATCTGAGGGGTTGCGCCTGTAACAAATATCAATATTTCTTTGAAGCTGCTATTATCCATCAGATAAATATTACTTTAATAAAAAATGTTATGCAATAAAAAAATATTTCTGAAATATTTTAAATAAAAAAATTAACATTGCAATTTTATGATGTTGATATCATGGTTTTTAACTAAATAAACAATTCATATCCACTCGCTTTGTTATTCCGAATATGCCAAGTGTATAGGAATCTTTAAGATAAGCCTTTGGCTCAAATGGCAAAATTCTTGCTTTGCCAAGAATGACAGCTTTCTATATCTATTTTTCGCTTGAAAGATTTTTCTTGACAAAAAAAACACAGTGAATTATGATATTAAGTATCAATATCAATTAATGAGGTTTTATGAAAAAAGCCTTGCTGTTTTTGCTGCATGGTCATTTTTGCTTGTTTCATCAGGATGGTCTGAAGAGATGACATATCGAAAACATATAAAACCTGTTTTGATTCAAAATGTATCGCCTGTCACGGCGATAATTCTGCTCCTGAATATTATGCCTTTAAAGAAGAACAGGCAAAATGGATGGGCATGGGTCAGGGCATGAGAATGGATACTTATAGCCACTTAATCTTCTACACCGCTTGGACAGACACAGGGTCTTTGATGAGAAGGCTTGATGATGGCAAAAATACTAAAGATGGAAAGCCCGGAAATATGTATAAGTATCTCGGAGATAATGAGGATGAAACACAAAATAACCTAAAGCTTTTCAAAGGCTGGGTAGGTAATTGGGTATTAAAAAGATGGGCTGATATTACCAAAGAGGACATGAATGGCATAAAGGTTAAATATTAAATCCTAAGTTGAGCGATTCATCACTTTTGCAAGAGACTTAATTAGAAGATAAAAATGGCGGAGACTTCCTCCGTTTTTTTAAGGCTTATTAAATGAGATTAAGACGCAATTAAAAAGGGGGCTATATGTGTATAGCATTGATTGGCGGTATGGACAGACTTGAAAGGCAGTATATTGAAGAGGCAGTGAAAGTTGGAGTAAATCTTAAGGTCTTTACTAAATCAGAGGCTAACATGACATCAAAGATTGGATTTGTAGATGCTGTAGTAATTTTTACGAATAAAGTATCACACAAGGCAAAAAAGGAGGTGGTGAATGCGGCTAAAGCAAGGAATATTCGTGTTTTCATGCATCACTCTTGCGGCATATGCTCGTTGAGGGACTGTCTATCTTGCATAAAAAACGAAAAGGAGGTATCAGTATATGTCAGGAATGGTAATAAGCAGCGTTAAAAAATTCATCGAAATGTCACAAGCCCTTCAGGAATTGGGACTTGATACGATTCATTTTTATAACTCGGAAAATAATCGTGATCCTGACCCCCCAATGGTAACACTTGTGCCTTTTGTGGATTGCATTATTGTATGCAAAGATACCAATTATTCTGGACGATTTAATAAGGTTATTGACGAGGCATATGCACGGCGCATCCCTTTACTTACAGAGGAGTGCCTGCATGAAATGAAAAATTTTTATTATCAATATGAGAATGAATATCATTAAAAGGAGATATATATGAACAATAAATTAAATTTTCAAGAGTTCAAAGATTTAGTATTTAAAAGGTTAAGGTTTTTGATTGTTGTGTTTTCGCTTTTCACTATTCACATTTCTCTGTTTAATGTTTCTCATGCCGCTCATCCACTCATTACTGATGATACAGGAACGCAGGGCAAAGGCAAATTTCAGATTGAGATAAACAGTGAATTCAGCAGAGAAAAAGAAACGATAGACGGAATAAGAATAAAAGAGACTGGAGGAGAGGCAGCAACCATATTTTCTTATGGAATTATAGACAATGTTGATATTGTTTTTGGTCTTCCATATCAGTGGTTTAAAGTGAAGGAAAACGGGGATGTTATTGCAAAACAAGACGGTATATCTGACATATCTCTTGAGCTTAAGTGGAGATTTCATGAAAAAGACGAACTGAGCTTGGCGCTAAAACCGGGCATTACCTTGTCGACAGGAGATGAGAAAAAAGGATTAGGAACTGGAAAGGCAACATACAGTCTATTTTTTATAACCACAAAGGAGATAGAACCTTGGGCATTTCATATGAATCTTGGATATATCAGGAATGAAAATAAGTCAGATGAAAGAAAAAACCTATGGCACGCATCTTTAGCTTCTGAAGTAGAGGTTATAAAAGACCTCAAAGCAGTTGCCAATATAGGCATAGAGAGAAATCCTGACACAGCATCAAATACCCATCCAGCCTTCATTCTATGCGGTTTAATTTATTCAATATCTGACAATATTGACATTGACTTCGGCATTAAGGGTGGATTGAATAAGCCCGAGACAGATTTAACATTCCTCGCAGGGATAGCATTGAGGTTTTAAAGGAGAATGAAAAATATGGCGCCACTCGGTCTTTTATTGGAAGGTGAAAAGGCAGAAATTATGGAAATGCGTCAGCAAAAAGGATATTGCTACAGAAAGAAGGAAAATTACCTTTGTCATATTGAAGACATGGGGCTTCGCATCGGCAAGATGGTAGAGATTTTGAATAACAGCGGCAAAGGGCCGGTTCTTATAAAAATTGATGAACTGCGATTAGCTATCGGACGAGGGATGGCGATGAAGATAATGGTAAGGAGGATAGACTAATGAGTCTTGCGATTCTTTTCTTCTTTTTTGTCTTGAATTGCAAAGCAAATAGCAAGGGCTATCCCAAACAATGCTGTGCCGATTACCAGAATATAAAATCCCTCCACGATTACTTGTCTTTTGGTGTTAAAAAATATGCTATTCCTGTAAGTATTGAAAAAAGTAAC
>JBBIKS010000057.1:0-15432 GCA_037445375.1 Nitrospirota bacterium
TTTTATTGATTGTTAGTTTACCAAAGAATGTCAGATTAAGTCTAATCTATTGCAATTTACTCATTGTTTAATTGCCTTCTCAATAATCTGTTTTACAAACTCTGGAATTGTCGGTCCTGATTTATTGGCATCAGTTTTCAGTTTTTCATATTGCTCCACTTCTTTGTTTTGCCATATCAAATCAAGCCGCCTAACCTGACTCATAGCAACATGTGAATAATCTTCAGGATACGCCCAGTAACAAGAAAAGCAAATTTCCTTTTTCTTTAGAGTTTGCCAATTTTCACAATGCTCGCATGACCACGATTTTGCCAGATTTGCCAAGCCAGATAATAACATAAAATCATCTGGGTTCAGCTCGACACCTTCTCCATCTCCTCCTACTTCATAAGGAACGCGATGGTCTATCTGAAGCTCGCTTTTATCCATGTCTTCAAGATAAATAAAGCATTTGCAGCCATACTTCTCGATGAGAAACTCTTTAATCTTCTTAGAAATACCTGTACGTCCTGACAGCTTTCTGAATCTCTTTTTGTTTATATCACCAAAACGATATGCAGCAATCTTTCTGCCGTCTGAACCTTTAACCCGAAAAGTCTCAAGGGGAATACCGTACTCTCGCACATCTCTAACTGCCCTCGGTGGATGATTGTGTCCGTATTTTTCCTTTATTTCTTCTGTCGTGATATGTTCATGCTTTAAAATATGGTCAATAACAGTCTTGGGACGTTTTGCAGTAACAGACTTGCAAAGCTCAAGAAACTCTTTTGGGTACTTTTGCGGCATAACGCCTTCTTGCCTCCATCAAAACAAGTTGTTCTGTCTCATGCTTTCTGTGAAAATATGGTGAAGCTGCAACCTCTACAGCCAATCGTGGCACTCAACAGTAATAGCATCTCGTTTAAGTAATGTCGCCTGAGATGAGCGTCCGGCTTCCAGTTCAATTAAAGTAAGCGAAAGGCTATCAGGCAAACGATGACCAAAGGTTTTATTGCCTGTCCGACCATCATAACTAACAGCGTAACGAATATTGCGGGTATTTAATCCTGCTAATGTCATTACAAATTCATCATATAATATGCCGGAAAAATAACGAGAATCCCTGTCTCAGCATACTCCTTGATAAGGTGGGTCCATATAAACAACATCTTCCTCGTTGACATTAAATAAAATATCCTTGTAATCAAGTGATAATATTATTGTTTTTCCTTTTAAAAGAGCAGAGACGCCAAAGATATTTTCTCGCATTGTTTCAGGTCTTGTGCCATGGCGTCGTTTGTCAGGACTTTGATTAAAAAGCCCTTCAGCATTGTAACGCACTGAACCTTTCACACAGCGTGCAAGCAAATAAAGAAATAATCTGGGGTCGCCTGTTCGATTGAAATCTTCTCTAACTAGGTAATAATGTTCTATAGGGTCATCATGCTGCTGATTCCATAGCTTTTCATAAAAATTAGCTATCCCGGTAGGGTGATTAATTATGAGTCCAAGCAATTCAACAAGAGGCTTGTTTAAATCATTTATACAATACGAATTTGCTCTGCCTCTTGCGGCACAGGCTATTGAAATAGCAGCCGTTTCAGCAAACGGTTCTACAAGTCTGGGGAATCTGTTAGGTAAGTATTGGAGAATATTTGATGCAAGAACTCTCTTGCTTCCCTGATATTGTATAGGATGTGGGACTTTCATGTCGTTGTTAGCTTCTCTTCAATTTCTCGATTTCAGTCTTCCAGCGAGCTACTTCTTCTTTTACCGCTTCAATTAGTTGATCGTTGGACATTTTCGCAAAATCCAAACCGTACACTTTTTTCTGATACGTCTCTGCGTCATTATCTTTCCACGAATAAGGGCAATCCGGTTGCCACCGATAGTAGTACCAGTATTTGCCTTTATCGTATTCGTTGATCGGCAGGAGTTCTATGCTATTTTCATCAAAGTAACGGAATTGGGGTCCGCAATCCCAAACACATAGATCTGATTTTTCAGTTGCCGATACAAACACACTGTCGATTTCTGCGATTTCTTCTTCAATACTTTTCGGAGGCGTGTTTTGAGAAAAGAGATCATCCAGTAAATCCTGAAGAGCCTCTCCATGGGACAGGTCGTTTGTATATTCCTCAATGCAATCCCATCCTTTGGCAATCCACTTAACTGATTCCTTCCAGCGAAGAATCGCTACTCTCAATTCTGACAGTTTAGTCATACTTATTTAATAAAGCTGACACCTCAAATCAGCGGCGGGCAATTGCCTGCCAGATGTATTTATTTGTTATGAGCTTTTCTTTTTTTATAATGCAGTTATGCGGCATCTTTGCATTCTTTGAGAAACTGAAAATAAGAGTCGCGAATCATATTAGCAGAACGCATATTCCCAAGAATAATATCTTGGTCTATGCTGGGATAAGTTGAAATAATGATGGCTCTCAAAATCCCTTTCTTGACATAAGCACGGTGAGAGCCTTCCTGTCTATGAAAACAAAAACCAGCCTTTACGAAAATGCATTCAAGAATTTTCCAATGAACAGGTATGATGCGTGGCACGCTTCCGAACAGGCTCCGGCGACAGAGAAAGGAATGGGAACGGTAATAAATTTCTGATCCTCTGGCAATTTGACACGCCTTTTAAGTGGTTTAAAGCCGCACTGTTTCAAAACGGCATCAATGGTACCCTGCTCAAAGCAAGTTGTAATGAAAAGTCTAATGGTCTCTCCGATATTGTCCCAAGCTTCTTTCTCCGTGGCCCCCTGGGAAAAGAGATCAAGCACAGGACAAGAAGAGACAAAAATATTGCCTTTTTTCTTAATATTTATAGGGACTTTGACCGCAAACTCAACCCTGCTGGTCATAGATACCTTGCTTTCGCCGTTAATTATAGTATAGGGAGATGGCTCTTTTTTTTCAAGGGGTTCAAAGAGAAGAAGTGCTTATAAATATATAATTGCTTTTGTATATTGTCTTGCTCATAACGAGGCCTTCAGCCGCGACGATTTGGGGTCAGGTCTTTAATTTTGATATTTCTCATTGACATCTTATAACATTTCTCATGGCAAGACCATTAAGAATAGAATATTATGGCGCTGTATATCATGTAACATCCAGAGGAAACGAGCAGAAAAACATATTTGAAGATGATGATGACCGCTTGCTTTTCCTGAATACCTTAAACCAGAATTACGCAAGGGTCATTATAAACCCTTGTAGCTGCAGGCTTTAGCCTGCGTTTAAATACATCTAAAAGGCACATTAAGAATCCTTTAAGTCCACGCAACCTAAAGGTTGCGGCTACACCCTTGCGTAATTCTGGTTTAAAAAAGTTAACGAAAAGCACAATTGGCTATGTCATGCATACTGCCTGATGAACAATCACTATCATCTTGTTATAGAAACACCAGATGGCAACCTTTCAAAAGGAATGAGGCAATTAAATGGTGTATATACCCCAATCATACAACAAAAGACACGACAGAGAGTAATACAACCAGAATGAAATCGCATATCACATTGGACTGCATTATTCAACAATAAGCAGATTATTGAAAGATGAAGAAAAATATCAAAATTAAAGACCTGACCCCCATTGTGCCATTCTTGACAAATTAGGTAAACTATTTTAATATCAAATATGCTGCGTTTATCCACTAAAGGGCAATACGGCGTTCGAGCTCTGTATGAGATATCCACTGGATATCCAGGTAGACCTGTAACGATTCGAGAGATATCTGAAAAACAAGATGTATCTGTTTCTTATCTTGAACAGATACTCAATAAGCTGCGCAAGTCTGGTTTTATTAAAAGCATAAAAGGTCCTGGCGGTGGTTATGTTTTGAATAAAAGCCCTGAGGAAATAAACATTGCATCTATTTTGAAGGAACTTGAGGGACCTTTTGCTATAACGTCCTGCCTTGACCCTGATGAAGGCTGCGTACGGATTGACTCCTGCGTAACTCATTTGTTGTGGAAGTCACTCGGGGAACAGATAGAGGCTTTTTTAAATACGATAACTTTGAAAAATCTGTTGTCAGGTGATTTGCAAAAAAGGATTTCAAAACCAAAAAATATAAATCAGAATCAATCGCGGATGGGGCGAAGAAGTTAAATCTATATTAAATCGTTTGCCCGCCACACCCTTTTTAACATTAAAAAGTTGTAAATAGTAGTTTGGATCAAAAGATATAGTTGACAAAAATAATCAGGTATTTTAATCTTTAAATAATGAAATTTGTTCACGATATAAAAGCCGATGTTACTGCCGACATCGTTTATATGATGTGTCCCATGCATCTTTTGAAACTTGATGAGATGATTAAGGAGATTGAGACTGGACAGGTTTTAGAAATTATGACGGATTATGACGGCGCCCTCGAAGACATACCAGCATGGTGCGAAAAAACAGGCAACGAATTTATTGGCGTAGAAGAATCCGAGGATTACTTTAAATTTTATATCAGAAAAACCGTTGAATAACAATTGGTTATAAGCTGAACGTTTATGTAAAAAGGAGATAGGATGAGGAAGTGTTATTTTGACCATGTTGCAGTCAATCCTTTACTGCCAGAGGTTTTTGATGCAATGATGCCGTATTTTAAAGAAGAATATGGAAATCCACTGAGTATATATGATTTAGGATTAAAGGCAAGGGATGTCATTGAAAATGCAAGGACAGAGGTAGCAGCTTTGATTAATGCAAAGCCTTCTTCGATCGTCTTTACATCAAGCGGAGCCGAGGCAAATAACTTTGCTCTTAAGGGGATTGCCCTTGCAAAACAGAATCAGGGCAAACACATAATAGTTTCGAGGGTTGAGCACCATTCCATTTTAAATACCGCAAGATCGCTTGAAAAAATGGGTTTCGTCGTAACATGGCTTCCAGTTGATAAATATGGTTCGGTAGATCCTGAAGCGGTCAAGAAAGCCATAATCAAAGAGACTATTCTTATATCAATTACTCATGCAAGTAGCGAGATTGGAACGATAGAGCCAATAAAAGAGATAGCCAAGATCGCAAAGGAGAAAAAGGCACTGCTCCATGCCGATGGCGTTGCTACAACTGGGAACATACCTATAGATGTCAAGGATTTAGGAATAGATCTTTATAGCATTGCTGCTCATCAGTTCTATGGACCAAAAGGTGCAGGCGCCCTTTACATAAAAGAAGGCTTGAGGATAGTCCCGCTCATTTATGGCGGTATTCAGGAAACAGGCAGGAGGGCAGGAACAGAAAATGTTCCCGCTATTGTCGGCATGGGCAAGGCCGCATATATTGCTAAAAGAGATTTAAACGATAGAATTAATCACTGTAAAGGATTAAGGGATAAGATAATTGAAGGGGTCTTGAAGATTCCCAATGTTTATTTGACAGGGCATCCAGAAAAGAGGCTTCCACATCATGCGAGTTTTGTTGTTGAATTTATAGAAGGAGAGGCAATGCTATTGATGCTTTCAATGAAGGGCATTTATGCAGCAAGCGGTTCTGCATGTTCTTCAAAGGCTCTTAAATCTTCGCCAGTCCTTCTGTCTATGGGCATTGCATCTGCTCTTGCGCAGGGATCGGTTGTGTTTAGTGTAGGTATAGACAATACCCTCGAAGATGTTGATTATTTCCTTAGTGAATTTCCTCAAATAATAAACAGATTAAGAGAGATGTCTCCTTTTGCAAAAGGCTGGGGTGAGGGCGCAGAAGGCGACAAGTGTTATACAGGAGGATAAGGTTATGTATTCTCAGAAGGTTATGGATCACTTTTCAAACCCAAGAAATGTAGGTGAAATACCAGATGCAGACGGCGTTGGCATGGAAGGCAACCCGACATGCGGTGATGCCATGCAGATTTTTATAAAAGTGGAAAATGACACCATAGTTGATGCAAAATTCAAGACATTCGGCTGCGGCGCCGCCATAGCAGTCAGCAGTATGGTTACTGAGATGGTCAAGGGTAAGACTATTGATGAAGCGCTGAATATATCAAAGGAGGCAGTTGCTGCTGAATTGGATGGACTTCCTCCGCAAAAACTTCACTGTTCTAATCTTGGGGCAGATGCACTGAGAAAAGCTATTGAAGACTATAGAAGCAGAAAGAAGTAAGACTTAAATGCTGCATAGAATATTGATAGCAGAAGAGAGCCCTATAATGCAAAAGGTCGTTGAGGGTATCTTAGAGCAGGAGGGGTTTGAATTTAAAACCGTCAGCGACTGCAATCAAGCCCTTCAAGAGATAGACTCTTTTAACCCGCATATTGTATTGGCATCGAGTGATTTGCATGGTCTAAATGGTTATGAGTTATGCAAAGCAATCAGGAACACTAATGCAAATCCAGACATCCCGGTAATCCTCCTTGCAGGTGCTTATGAGCCTTATAATGAGGAATATGCATGGGTTGTTGGTGTAGATGACTATATACTCAAACCATTTGAAGCATCCGACTTGATAGGGAAAATAAAAAAGCTGTTAGGCATAATATGTTATGAGACATATACACCGCCATTATATCCTGATGACCCGCCTGCCTCGAAGTCTCCTGAAGCCGTTTCTACCTCAAATTCAAAAATAAAAAAGATTATTATAATTGAAAATACATCATCAGAAATAATCGAAAAAGAGGCTTCTTCGGGAACCCAAAAAAGAGAAATAAGAGAACCTCGTGTATTTATTGCTCCTTCATCACCATTGCCAGATATCGTCAAGAAAACCACACATTCATTGCCAATCATTGATAAAGATATTCGCAATCTGCTAAAACAGCCCTTGGAGGACGTTTTAGAGTATTATTTAAAATCTAAGTTGTCAGAAGAACTTTTATTGTCCGTAAAAGACAGGGTTAGCAACATTTTATATGAAATTGCGCCAAAGATAATAGATGAACTGCTCAGGCAGAGAATGGCTATTATCACATCGTCATTAACATCAGAGATTGAATCTGAAGTAAAAAAGACATTACCGCAAATTGTTGAAAAAATTATTATAAAAAAGTTGGAGAAGGTAGATTAGATTATGGGCTTATTACAGAAAAGTTTTAAACCTGAAGAAGTTGAAGAAAAATGGTACAGCTATTGGGATGAAAATGGTTTTTTTGCTCCCGTTCCAGATTCAGACAAGCCCCCGTTCTGCATAGTGATACCCCCGCCAAATGTAACGGGCTCACTTCATATGGGACACGCTCTTAATGCGACTCTGCAAGATATTCTTACAAGATGGAAAAAAATGTCAGGCTTTAATGTTCTCTGGCTTCCAGGAACAGACCATGCTGGCATAGCTACTCAAAATGTCGTAGAAAAGGAATTATCTAAGGATGGGCTTGACAGGTATAAGATTGGCAGAGAAGAGTTTATCAAAAGAGTTTGGAAGTGGAAGAATGAATACGGCGGCAGGATTATACATCAGCTTAAGAAACTCGGCTGTGCATGTGATTGGTCGAGGGAGAGATTTACGCTCGATGAGGGTCTCTCCAAAGCGGTCAGGGAGGTATTTGTCAGGCTTTTTGAAGAAAATTTGTTATACAGAGACAATCGCCTCATCAACTGGTGTCCAAGGTGTCATACTGCCCTGTCTGAATTAGAAGTCGAATATGATGAAATCGAAGGCAAACTTTACAACATAAAATATCCTCTCACCCCATCTACTCTTAATAAAGCCGGCATAAAAGAGGGATATATAACGGTCGCCACAACAAGACCAGAGACTATGCTCGGAGATACAGCAGTCGCAGTTCATCCCGAAGACCGCAGATATTCTCATCTAATAGGACAAAGGGTTCAGCTTCCTTTGACAAATAGGGAAATTAAGATAATAGCCGAGCCCTCGGTAGATCCCACATTCGGGACAGGAGCCCTTAAGGTTACCCCTGCACATGATTTCAACGATGAAATAATCGGTAAAAAACATGGACTTCCATCTATATCTGTGATTACCGAAGATGGCTTTATGACAGACAATGCTGGCGAGAGATATAAAGGACTCGACAGGCATGAGTGCAGAAAAAAGGTCATAGCTGATTTAACTGAAAATGGACTGCTGATTGACAAACAAAAACATGCTCATTCAGTTGGACATTGCTATCGCTGCAAGACAATTATCGAGCCGATGCTTAGCGTTCAGTGGTATGTAAGTATTGACTCTCTTGCATCTGAGGCTGTCAATGCAGTAAAAAAAGGCAATATTCATCTTATCCCGGACATGTGGGATAATAACTATTTTGCATGGATGAAGGATATCAGAGATTGGTGCATATCTCGGCAGATATGGTGGGGTCACCAGATACCGGTGTGGTATTGCCCTGAATGCAGAATGGCTGATGGCAGGATGCAGGGAGACATTATCGAACATATCTTTCATAAACCTCTATCACTAAAGGGCCGCAAGACCGTTTCGGGAGGAACATATTCACATCTAAAATCATTAGGGATGAATCATAGCGATATCATTGAAAACTCAAAGATTATCAGGATTTCGAAAGAGGTTAACCCTATCAGTCAAAGGGAGGATATCCATGAATGCCCATTTTGCAAAAGCGGAAATATTATCCGTGACCCTGATGTTCTGGATACATGGTTTTCTTCTGCACTTTGGCCGTTCTCAACACTCGGATGGCCTAATGATACAAAAGATCTTAAGACATTTTACCCTACAAGCGTCCTTGTAACAGGATTTGATATATTGTTTTTTTGGGTCGCCCGTATGATAATGATGGGGCTTAAGTTCATGAATGAAGTGCCTTTCAGGGATGTCTATATCCATGCCCTTGTGAGGGATTTGCAAGGTCATAAGATGAGCAAATCAAAGGGAAATGTTATAGATCCACTCTTGATGATAGGTGAATATGGCGCTGATGCATTCAGGTTTTCTCTTGCAGCGTTTGCAGCTCAGGGAAGGGATGTAAGGTTCTCAGAAAAAAGGGTCGAGGGATATAGACATTTCATTAATAAGCTCTGGAATGCCTCACAGTTCATCTTGAATTATAGTGAATGTAAGACAGGCAAGAATGTTTATGAATGTGAAGATAATCTCGATCTTCCTTCCAAATGGATTCTAAGCAGGCTTTCCAGAACTGCTCATAATGTAAACAGAGAACTTGGAGAGTATCGTTTTAATGATGCAGCAAGCAATATCTACCAATTTGTGTGGCATGAATTCTGCGACTGGTATATAGAGATTACGAAACCAGTGCTTTACAAAGGAACGCAAAAGAATAAAGAAGTGGCAGCGAATTGTCTTTTTTATATACTCAAAAAAATATTGCTGCTTCTTCATCCTTTTATGCCTTTTATCACCGAAGAGATATGGAAATTAGTCTTTGAGACTAATAGCAGTATAATGGCTGAAGATTATCCTTCAAATATGAGATTATATCCTGACGCAGAATCTCAAATGAACTATTTCATAGATGCAGTCTCCGGCATAAGGCATATCAGGGGAGAACTGAATATAAACCCGTCTCTTGAGATAAATGCTGATATAAAAACATTATCTCAAGAAGCAGAAGCTGTGCTTAATGATAATCTACCTGCTATAATGAAGCTAACAAGGTGCAAGGATATCAGGATTGGCGGATATCTGATGAAATCCGAAGATTCCGCTATAGCAATCAAAAACGGCATAGAGATATATATCTCTTTGGGAGGCTTGATTGATGTAAGGTCTGAAATGGCAAGACTCCTGAAAGAGAGGGCTAAGATTGATGGTGAGATAACATTTGTGAACAAAAAGCTTACGAATGAAGATTTCCTCAAAAATGCCCCCAGTAATATTGTTGAAAAAGAAAGAGAAAAATTTGATCTTCTAATTCAGAAAAGTAAAAAAATAATAGAAAGCATTGAAATCTTAAAAACAATATAAAAGTTGAAGAGGCATGTATGGAGAAAAATGAGCAGGATATTGAAGGCAGTAGTTTAGACATAGTTGAGGCAGATATTTTAAAAATCAGGCAGAGCACTATCAGGGCAGTCGAGGGAATACATGTTGATTTGCAGCAGTCGGCTGTTTTGACCGTTGATGCAGAGAGGGTTGAGATAACTCAAGGAGCTTCGCTGCTAATGAAAGGCAGAAACCTCTCGATGAATCAGAGCGCTTGCATGGTGTGCTCGGGTGAGACTACAAGCATGAACCTATCTGTTTCACCTGTTACAATTTCCACTGGTGACGCAACAGTTAATAAAAGCGCTGTAGGCGTCATGGTATCAAGAGATATTGCTGCTAATAACACTGCTTCAATCCTTATGATTGGTAGAAATGTAAGCGGGAATGTCAACACCTTATTAGATTGGCGATCTGCCCTAACCATTGGAGCTATTGCGGGCGGCATTTTCGGGGTATTGCAGCTACTCAAAAAAAAGTGAATTTGCTTTATGCCAAATACTAAGGTAGCTATGCTCCATTTGCTGAGATATCGAAGAGTTATTACTAAGAACTAATTTAATAAAGCCTCATAAAACACCCTCACCTTCATCCCCTCCCGTCGAGGCAGGGGAACATAATATAACCATCTCCCGTAAGGGTAGAGGGCAAGGGTGAGGGGGTTTTATTTATATATTCCTTAGTCAATGTTTTTTCTTTGCGGGTTCAATTTTGCAAATTAAACCCCTATTTCGTAATATAGAAAGCGGCGCTATTATTAAAACCTAAATTGAACGATTTTCCACCTAAACACTTATTCTGCTTGTCATTCCGATTGCCCAAAGGGTGTGAGGAATCTTTTATGCAAAACCTCGCTTTGCTCGGAATAACAAGAAAGAATCGCTCAATTTAGGTAAGATAATGATAGTTCAGTAAAAATTATGGAGCAGGTTACAAACCTTCTCCCGCAAGAACTTTGGGCAATCATCAATGGAAGGTATAAAGTGACATCAAAACAATATGAAAAATTTGATGATTTATCCTTACCTCTTTTTGTAAAAGAAACTCTGAAAAACGCCATTTCAGAAGACGAAGGGCATGGCGATATCACATCTACTCTTTTAACCCCCGCAAATAAAAAAGCTGCCGCCCATATAATAGCAAAAGAAGACTTTATTCTTGCGGGTATGCCTTTTGTTAAAGAAGTTTTCAGTATTATAGATAATAATTTGAGAATTCAGGTTTTTTTCAAAGAGGGTTCAATAGTTAAAAAAAATGATCTGATAGCTGAGGCAAAGGGTTGCGCAAGAAGCCTGCTATTAGCTGAAAGGGTATCCCTTAATCTACTTCAACGAATCTCTGGAATTGCAACCATCACCCATTCATTTGTTGAGAAATTAAGAGGATTACCTGCCAGCATCGCAGATACAAGAAAGACTGCTCCATGCCTCAGATTTATGGAAAAATATGGCGTTAGAACAGGCGGTGGAGTCAACCACAGATTCGGTTTATACGATGGTGTATTGATTAAAGACAACCATATTAAAATCGCAGGCGGCGTTAGAAATGCTATCGAGCTTACAGGTAAAGCACATCATTTAATGAAGATTGAGGTAGAAGTAAAAAACATTGATGACTTTAAAGAGGCATTATCTGCTGGAGCAGATGTCATAATGCTTGACAATATGTCTTTAGAAGACATGAGAAAGGCTGTAAGCATAAGAGATATCCATGCGTTTAATAAAAAAAGGATTCCACTTGAGGCATCCGGCAGTGTAAGGCTTGAAAATGTCAGGGATATTGCAGAAACAGGGGTGGATATTATATCAGTCGGTGCATTGACCCATTCAGCAAGGGCAGTTGATATAAGTATGAAAATCGTTTAGGGCCGTGGAAGGTCAAATCCTCACAATGCACAATTTGCGTGATTTCATCTCATTTTCCGCTCGCTTTTTCAGTCTTTTGTCACCCCATATCTCAATTTAAATCGGTAAGTTGCTTGTAATGCCGCTGATTCTCATATATCAAGCTCCTTCACTATTTCCCGTAGATCTAAACCGATTAACTCGAGGGATAGGTGATTTTTACTTATACCCTCAAGTGGTTGAGTTCAAATAACAAACAGAATCAAAAAAAATCATCAAAAATACTAATCAATAGATAAATAAATTTATACCATTTTAATGCTAAAAACGCTTGACATACAGATTAAAACAAACTACAATTGAATTAAAGATGGAGTTCAAGCAGGTGGTGGTCTTGCTCCTCTTAACCCAGAGTTTTAAGATATTGTCTCAAGATGTAAAGTCGTAAGATGTAGCGTCTCAAGATGTGGTCTTAGGATGTTAAGTAAGTCGTAAAAGATTTACTGGGGAAAGAGGAATAAAGCAAGCACCACCTTTTTTATTTGTGGTAATTATCCTCTCCTTTCTTCATTTCTCATCTCAATTAGCTGAAGTAATTGGAAAAATGGCCTCTATGAAACTTAAAGAATTTATAGGAAAAGTTGTTATGTATCTGTCTTTCCTTGCACCTTCAAACAACCATTTCTACTATCAAGGATATTTGGTTAGCCCCTCACAGATTTAAAAAAAGTTGTCATTGCGATCAAAGCAAAGTGATCTATCTTTTGCAAAAAGCCATAACTTTTCAGCCATTATTTGAATTTTGAAACTTTGGCATATATATTGCAATTATTGTTAACATAAGGCATGGGCAATACTGTTTGGTATTCTAAAGTTTTAAAATCAAAAGGCTTTAGGAGCCTAAAAAACAAAATGAGGTGATGAAATGAAAACTATGAAAATGTTGGTGTTCTTATTAATTTTTGCACTTTTGCCGGGATATGCATACTCCGCCATCTTTGGAGATATAAGATTAAGCTATCTCGAAGGTGATGTGCAGATCAACTCAGAATCTACTCGTGATTGGGTAATTGCCTCGTATAATGTGCCCTTATACGAAGATGATAGAATCTGGGTACCTGATTACGGGAAAGCTGAACTCCATTTCAGGAATGGAACCGCTGTAAGGCTCAATGAAAAGACCTCTGCCGATATGTTGAACTATGACAGAGATTCAATTCAGTTTTATGTTAATGTGGGGGGTGTTTATATAAACTATAGGGACAACAATAAAAGCGTTATGCAAATTAATACCCCGACGGCTTCCATTAGGGCTTATGAGAGGGCTATCTTCAAAGTAGATGTGCTCGGCAACGGTTACACTTATGTCTCAGTATATCGCGGCAGTGTATATGCTGACTACAGAGACGGAAGGAGTATGATTGAAGAAGGGACTATGCTATTAATCAGGGGCTATTCTCGCGAAGAAGCGATACCGCTCAGTTCCCCTGATGCGTGGACAAGATGGAATTTCAACCGGGATAAGAAACTATATGATAACTACCAAAGCACCAGATACCTGCCTGATGAACTCAGGTCTTATGCCTACGACTTCGATAATAATGGAAGGTGGGTATATGTAAAGGATTATGGCAATTGCTGGACACCCACAGTTATGGTATCTGCTGGGTGGGCGCCATATAGACATGGCAAATGGACATGGATAAGAGGTGATTATGTCTGGGTATCATATGAGCCGTGGGGCTGGACACCTTATCATTATGGAAGATGGGCTTTCTCTGTTAACATCGGTTGGTTCTGGGTGCCTCCGGCGAGAGGTTCTGTGTATTGGGGACCCGGATATGTCGGTTGGGTTAATACTCCTTCGTATGTATCATGGGTGCCGCTCTCCCCAGGTGAAACATATTACGGATATGGCAATTACGGACCTCATAGTGTAAATCTAATTAACATAAATATCAATAAGATAGTTATCAAAGATAAATATAAAAATGCAAGGGTGAGAGACGGGGTAACGGTTATCCATCGTGACACTTTTGTTACTGGCAGACAGGAAAAAATAAGGATAAAAGAAAATCCATTTCTTGGAGATAGAATAAGTGTCGGAAGACCTGATATTGCTCCTGAAAAAAGGACGGTAATGCCGATTATAAAAGATGTGCCAGAAAGAAAACTGCCGCCTCGCGAAGTGAAGGAAACGGATGTCAGGACGCTCAAAGAAAAGTTCCCTTTGCAGAGGCAAAAAGACTCACAGATGCAGGAAAGGATGGTTGCCCCAAAGGTGCAGCCCAATGAACAGCAGAGAATTACTCCACAGAATGGAAAGATTGAAAGGATTCCGTCTGAAATACGGAGGGAACAGATACCTGCTCAACCAGACACTAAAAGAGAGATTATTCATCAAGGGGTAACACCAGAAAAGGGCAGGCAAATTGCTCCTCCGCAGGAGAAAATTAAAGAAAGAGCGCCTTCGGAAATACGCAGAGAGCGGATACCTGCTCAACCAGACACTAAAAGAGAGATTATTCATCAAGGGGTAACACCAGAAAAGGGCAGGCAAATTGCTCCTCCGCAGGAGAAAATTAAAGAAAGAGCGCCTTCGGAAATACGCAGAGAGCGGATACCTGCTCAACCAGACACTAAAAGAGAGATTATTCATCAAGGGGTAACACCAGAAAAGGGCAGGCAAATTGCTCCCCTTCAAGAGAAAACTGGTAAGGATACTGAAAAACAAATCAAACAGAAGGAAAAAGACACCCCTGATGAAAAAATACATAATATAGAGGATAATATTATCAGGGATAGAGGAATCGCTCCGCCAAGACATAAATGATATTAGACGATTAACCTTGATTTGCACATCGGATATGTTACTTTGCACACCCTTAATGCAATGTTTGCATTAAGGGTGTGCAATTATTGCATTAAGGCATGAAATCAAGCTTTTTTTATTCCGAACGAATGTGAGGAATCTTTTAACATTAATAACTAAAAAGATTTCTCGTTGCTCTTGAAATGACAATTTAAAGACTTTTGCAAGAGCCTCTATTTAAAAGAATTATCATCAGGTATGATTATTGATGATTGAATTGCATACAAAAAAAACTGGCTCACGGAGGTATTTATGAAATTAGCAAAGTATTTTAGTATGGTGACCATTTTATTATTGATTTTTGCCACTTCGCTTGCATTTGCCCAGCGAGAGCGAGGAGAAAGAGGCTGGCAAGGAAGTGGGGGTTGGGGAATGGGCACTCAGTACCAAAGGGTGTATAACCCAGCAACGGTAGAAACAATATCTGGAACGGTTGAATCTGTTGAAAAGATAGCGCCATTAAAGGGAATGAATTATGGCATTCATATAAGCGTTAAAACCGATAAGGAGACTATTGCCGTGCACTTAGGACCTGAATGGTATATCGCGAGACAGGATATAAAGATAGAAAAAGGTAATGTCGTTGAGGTAAAAGGTTCTCGGGTGACAATAGCGAATAAGCCAGCAATCATAGCTGCCGAAGTTAAAAAAGGCGATGATATCCTTATGCTTAGAGACAGTGCTGGCATCCCCGCATGGGCAGGTTGGAGAAGAAGATAAGTCTGTATTAAGCCCTGCTTTGAGCCAGTGCGGGGCTTAATTCAAAGCGTTAAGAATTACTAAGAAATAACTTAACAAAGCCTCATAAAAATGTATTTGTCAAGACTTGATCTGACAAATCCCTTTGTCATTACTCTACTACCTGCAAGTT
>JBBIKS010000058.1:0-15200 GCA_037445375.1 Nitrospirota bacterium
AAGGGGTCATTTTTAAATGCCGATGCAGGGTCAAATGTATTTTACGATCTACACTTGAAAATATCTGCTTGAACTGTGTGGTTTTATTTAAATACATTTTTGGTGATAAGGGATAAATAAATGCAGGCAGGAAAGAATTAAAAGCTATAAAAAAGGATATCCGCAGTTTGTAACCACGGATATCCTTTTTTTTGAATTATTTATAAAAAAAATTAAAGCCTGTTTGCAACGAGGCTGTCAACTACTGACGGGTCAGCAAGGGTGCTGGTATCGCCAAGCTGGTCAATTTCATTCGATGCAATTTTCCTCAGAATCCTTCTCATGATCTTGCCGCTTCTGGTCTTCGGCAGACCGGGGGCAAACTGAAGTTTGTCAGGTGAAGCAATAGGACCGATAACTGTTCTGATATGGGTTACAAGCTTCTTTTTAAGCTCATCTGACGGCTCAATGCCTTCTTTAAGAGTTACATAGCAGTATATGCCTTCGCCTTTGATGTCATGCGGGAATCCGACAACTGCTGCCTCAGCAACTGTTTCGTGTGCAACGAGAGCTGACTCAACCTCAGCAGTTCCAAGTCTATGTCCCGATATGTTGATGACATCATCGATTCTGCCCATGAGCCAATAGTAGCCGTCCTCATCTATCCTTGCTCCATCTCCTGTCAGATATGTGCCGGGATATGCTGAGAAATAGACCTCTTTGATTCTCTTATTTTCGAGGTCTCCATAAGTGCCCCTTAGCATTCCGGGCCATGGCTTCTCAATTAGCAAATAACCGCCCTCATTAGCTGCTGCTGGAGAGCCGTCCTGCTTAACGATCTTTGGAACGATACCGAAGAATGGTCTGGTTGCGGAACCCGGCTTCTGCGGAATTGCCCCCGGAAGTGGAGTAATCATAAATCCGCCAGTCTCGGTCTGCCACCATGTGTCAACTATAGGGCATCTGCCCCTTCCGACATTCTTGTGATACCACATCCATGCCTCAGGGTTAATCGGCTCGCCGACTGAGCCAAGAACCTTCAATGATGATAGATCATAGCTTAATGGCCATTTTTCGCCTTCTCTCATCAGTGACCTAATGGCTGTAGGGGCTGTATAGAATATGCTGACTTTATGTTTGTCAACGATTTCCCAGAATCTGCCTGGATTGGGATATGTAGGAATACCCTCGAACATGAGGCTTGTCGCACCAAAAGAGGTAGGTGCAAAAAGAACATAGCTATGGCCAGTAACCCAGCCAATGTCAGCGGTGCAGAAGTGAATATCTTCCGGCTTAACATCAAATGTATATTGGAAAGTGATGTTTGTATAGAGCAGATATCCGCCTGTGGTGTGAAGAACACCCTTTGGTTTTCCTGTAGAACCTGATGTATAAAGGATAAAGAGAGGATCTTCTGCGTCCATCCACTCTGGCTCACAATACAAAGCAATATCTTTGTCTGCCATTAATTCATGCCACCATAAATCTCTGCCAGATTCAAATGCTACCTGATTGCCTGTCCTTCTAACAACAACTATATTCTTAACCGACGGACACTCCTTAATTGCTTCATCTACATTGGCTTTGAGAGGAACAGGTTTACCGCCTCTTAATCCCTGATCGGATGTAATGACCATGCATGACTGCGCATCCTGAATTCTATCCCTTAATGCCTGTGAACTGAAGCCGCCAAATACAACGCTGAAAATAGCGCCGATTCTTGAGCAGGCGAGCATTGCTATAGGAAGCTCAAGTATCATAGGGAGATATAAGGAGACCCTATCGCCTCTTTTCACTCCTAATTTCTTAAGGACATTTGCAAATTTATTTACTTCGTAAGACAGTTGTTGATATGTCAAGGTCTTGTATTCGCCGCCATCAGCTTCCCAAATAAGGGCTGCCTTATTCCTTGTAGCGGAATTTAAATGTCTATCAATGCAATTATATGATACATTTAGCTTTCCGCCCTGAAACCATTTAATATAGGGCTTGTGGAAATCATAATCGAGAACCTTGTCCCATATCTTAAACCATGTCAAACGATTAGCAGCCTCTCTGCCCCAGAAACCTTCAACATCTTCTATGGACTCTTTGTACATCTTTTCGTACTCGAACATGCTCTTGATATAAGACTTTTCGACGAACTCCTTAGGGGACGGAAACACCCTCTTTTCTTCATACATTACAGAAATTTCCTTTTTTTCTGACATACTTCTTACGCCTCCTTAGATTATTTTATTGGTTTATAATAGCTGAAAGCACGCTATTATAAACCAATCTACCTCTAAAATAGCAAGTTTTTTAATCTTCCGCACCAACACCTAAATAAGTTCTCAGTTTTTCGTCCTCAAACATTTCCTCTGCTCTCTTTTCGGGTGTCATAAGAGATACGATATAACCAGCAATAAAAGCAGCAGGCAGTGATATGATGCCAGGATTTTTTAAGGGAAAGATTGCCTCTTTGTGTTTGAGGATATCAACCATAACAGTAGGGCTTATGGCGATCAGACCGGCTGAAAGAAAGAGCCCTGTGAGCTGGCTTGCAACTGCGCCTCCTGTCGTAAATTTCTTCCAGAACATGGACAAAAACAGTGCAGGGAAGTTGGCGCTTGCAGCAACGGCAAAAGCCAGACCTACAAGGAAGGCGACATTCTGCCCTTTGAAAATAATACCCAAAGTTATGGCAACTATTCCGAGAAATAGGGTTGATAGCTTAGCAATCTTGATAGATTCCTTCTCGGTTGCCGTGCCTCTGCGTATGACATTTGCATAAAAGTCATGGGCAAGTGCAGCAGCGCCTGCAAGGGTTAGCCCCGCAACGACTGCGAGTATTGTAGCGAAGGCAACAGCTGCGAGGAATCCGAGGAATAATGTTCCGCCTAAAGCTTCTGCAAGAAGAGGAGCTGACATATTGCCGCCTTTGTCGAATTTCTGTATTACTTCCCTTCCAACAAGAGAGGCAGCACTATAACCGATGATGAATGTGAGAATGTAGAAATATCCGATCCATCCGGTTGCCCATGCAACTGATTTCCTTGCTGCTTTCTGGTCAGGGACGGTATAAAATCTCATAAGAATATGCGGCAGTCCGCAGACGCCTATCATCAGTGCCAATCCGAGTGAAATAGTATCGAGTGGATTGGCAACGAGGAGTCCGGGCAGCATTGCCGCTTCTCCATATCTTTCCACAACACTATTGAAGATAATAGGAATATCAAAATTGAATGTAAAAAGGGATAATAGCACTACAAGGGTTGCGCCGCCTATGAGAAGGCCTGCCTTGATAATCTGAACCCATGTTGTGGCAAGCATTCCGCCGAATAGAATATATGAAATCATTACTATACCGACGATGATGACAGAAATCTCATAGGAAAGGCCAAGAAGCAATTTTATAAGAGTCCCGCCGCCGACCATCTGGGGAATCAGGTAGAAAATAACTGTAATAAGGGTTGCTAAAGATGCACAGGTTCTGACCGGTTTCTGGCTTAACCTGTATGCAACGACATCGGCATAGGTGAATTTGCCGAGGTTTCTTAGCGGCTCTGCGATAAAAAGAAGCAAAACAGGCCATCCAACGAGCCATCCAACCGAAAACAAGAGACCATCGTATCCCCTTGTTGCCACTAATCCGGCTATACCCAAAAAGGATGCGGCGCTCATATAGTCACCGGCAAGGGCTAAACCATTCTGAAAACCTGTTATTGATCTTCCTGCGGCATAGAATTCCTTAGCTGTTTTCGTCCTTTTTGACGCCCAATAGGTGACTCCCATCGTAATGCAGATAAAAAACGCAAAAAAGGCTATTGTTTCTACACTGACCTGACCTAATGCGGTAGTTTTTTCTGGCATTTTATACCCCCCTTAACCTTTCTTTAACTTTTCTACGACCTTTGCAACAAGGTCGTCATAAGTTCTATTAGCCCATGCAACATAGATAACCGTTATTAGAATGGTGGATGCAAGAACAAAAATACCAATCGGGATACCTACATACACCCCCATTATTTTGTTGGCAAAAAACGGCTTGTTGTATGCCATAAGCAATACGTACCCATAATACAAGATAAAAACGATAGCGCCAAGGACTAAGGAAATCGCCCACTTGCTGCTCTTGAGCTTCATAAAATCAGGATCTTGAAGGAGTTGATCTCTCTTCATCGACATAAAAACACCCCCTAATATTTTTTTTAAAAGTTTACTATATCGCCAGATAATCTGTATCTGGCTTCCCCGCTGAACGGACTGCCAAAGCTCATCAAATCTCCTATCCGCCTGATACCAGCGCCAATAAGTAAGGGAATAAACCTCTGGAAAAGTTGGGCGGCAATAAAAGCATCAACAAGGGCGTCATGAGCGCCATTAAATGGAATTCCAAAACGTTTTGCCAACTCATATAGCTCCATTTCTCCCGGATAAGAGACAAAAAGTTCTCGGCGTGGATACTTTTTCTTAAGATATTCGTATATAAGAGATGTATCCAGCACAGGATTTTGCATGACAGAACCTAAAAACCTCCTCACCTCCTTGTTAATAAAACTCATATCTATAGACACAAAGTGCCCAATGATTATATCCATTCCGCAGAAACTGAGAAACTCCCTTATAACGCCCTCAATTGAAGGCTTTTTCTCAACATCTGACGGAGTAATTCCATGAATTAAGATGCTTTCTGAAGTCAGGCTGCTTTGGGGCTTGATAAGCTTGTGAAAGGCACTCCCTATCTCTATGCGTCTGCCATTCATTTTCACCGCCCCAATAGATACAATAGAATCCTTATTCTCATCAAGACCAGTAAGTTCGGTATCAATCACTACATAACTCTGGCTGGTGATTGAATATTCGCTGTCGTATGTCTGAAGTTCCTTATGTCTGAATTTCATTCCCGCAACTACCATATCATAGCCTTATATCTCTCAATTATCATGTCCTGAACATTAGAGACAACCTGAAAAGCTTCTTTAACGGTTCTTCTTTCGAGATTGCTTAATCTGTCAGGATTGATAAAATTATTAGGCTGCATCCTTTCTTTAATCTGCTCAAACTGATTTTGTATCCTCAATAGCATGATGAGTTCGAAGGCATGTTCAAGCTCATCACCATGTTCTTTTATTATTTGATGCTTATCTCTAAGAGCATCTAACCTATCGAGAGTAGATGTCTCCCTTATCCGTTTTTCCAAAGCAAACAATCTTACTATATCAACAATTGGTGCGATACCTTTGGTCTTAAGGTCAAGCTGGTCTCTATGTTCACCACTTTTTTCGACAACGAATGTCTTGAGAAAACCCAGAGGAGGCATATTTTTAATAGCCATATTAGCTACATGACCGAGGAACACTTTCTGTTCTCTAAGAAGATATGTAACATAATCTCTCAGCGATTCAGCAAGATTGAAATCGCCATAGACAGGCCTGAAATCAAGAAATATAATTGAATTCAGAATTGCTTCTGTAGTCGGCACCAAAATCCAATTTGAAAAGTTTCTTTTCCATGCCTTCAGAGGCTGGCACCATTTCGGGTTGCTCGCCATGTAATCAGCAGGGCATGGGGGGAATCCGCATCTCAGAAGCCCTTCTTTTACGAATAAAGTGAATTCTGCAAAGTACTCCTTTGCAGCTTCTTCTTCTGCGTCAGAATCAGGGTCAGCATAAATGATTGCATTGTCCTGATCGGTCTTAAAGGTCTGCTCTTTCCGACCCTCGCTGCCAAAGACTATCCAGCAATAAGGAACGGGGGGCTCTCCATATTTCAGCTCTGCTACCTCGAGTATCTTGTTTACTATTCTGTCGTTTATCTCCGATATCACCCTCCCAATGTTGCCCGCTCTAACACCTTCCTTTAATAGTAGTCCAACTATATTATCTACTCTTTTTGCCAAAGGAACCAGCCCCTCGATGCTTTGCTGATTCTCGATATCCTTGACAAGGGAAACAGGAGATGTCCCCTGAAAAAGCATTAAATCATGATTAGTTATAATCCCCTTCAATGCACCATCTTTTATGACGAGCAAGTGGTGCACATTGTGCTTAATCATTTTTAAAAGGGCTTCAAATCCATACTCTCTCGAATCAGCCCTAATAAGTGGCGGGCTCATTATATCCTTTATTGAATTATTTAAATTCCTGCCTTTAGCAACTACCTTGTCCCTCAAATCCCTATCGGTTACAATGCCAACAGGTATAGCTTTAGAATCAACAAGGACAAGCGCACTTATCTTTTTTTGAGACATAATGCTGGCGGCTTCTTGAATAGATATATCGTGAGATGCTGTTATGACTTTTCTTGTGGCAAGCTCTCCTATTGGGGTGGTGAAAAAAAGGTTGCCTCCGACGCTGTATGGCAGGCTTTTGTTATGAATTTCCTTATATGCTTTATCAAGGAATTTACTTAGAAATGACTTATGAAAAAACTCCCTTACGGCTGGATTGGATTTGAAGAGATCGGCTATGATTTCTACCTTTAAAAGATAACATATTGTATCCTCGACAGCTATAACATTAGCCCTCGACTTGCCTGAGTCAAAAAGCGCAAGATATCCTATTAAATCTCCATCACCTCTATAATCAATAACAACTTCATCAGCTTCACTGAAACCAAGCGAAACCTTAACGCCTCCCTTTTTTATAACCCTGATGAATTCGCCTACGGGACCACTTTGATAGACTATGGTAGTTCCCTTTGGATAAAACTCCATTGAAACTTCTTTTGTAATATTCTTGAGTGTTTCCTCATCGAGAAACTGAAAAGGCGGTACCTTGCGGAGAAAATCTATGACTTCTTCGATAACATTATACATTTCATTCAGTATAGAGCAAATAATATGCCCGAATCGGAATTGACTTGTTGGAGAGCTTAAGGTCTTGTATGTAAAAAAATTAAAATGCAGGGATTTAACAGCTTTATATTGGGTCTCTCGCAAAAACACGAAACACATATATATTTTATTAGATACAAAAGGAAATGAAACCCTACCTAAAAAAGATGGATTAGTGAGATTTTAAGGTAGAAGTAAGTATTTGCAAGGTTCTTAGAGACGGCAAGGGATTGATAAGATAATATTGTGAAATATTTGAATAGCAAGGCTTGAGAATGACATACTATGCAATCATGAAATTAACAAACATGCTGCTTTAGAATTATTTAATAAAGATTATGAGCCGCTCAAAAAAAGGCTTTAGAGTAGTGAATTTTTCTTCAGAGATGCTACTTTAGGTTGCGTAAATGTTTCAAAAAGTAACTTTATTTTTTTAAAATCCCCCATCTCTTTCTCTTTTCCCACAATGCCTTTCTGGTAATGCCAAGCATGGATGCAAGTTCCTGCTCACTATATTTTAATTGATATTTCATTATCGCCCTTTTGGTAAATTCTTCTATCGAAAGCGGAATTGATGCATGATCTGTAATATCAAGATTAGCATCTTTGATCTCTTCCGGCAGATGTTTCAGTTCAATAGATGCTGTATCACACAGAAGAACCGCCCTCTCAATTATATTTTGCATCTCCCTGATATTGCCTGGCCAATAGTAGCTTTTCAGAATTTTAATTGCATCTTCATCTATAAATTTGACAGACTTACCCATCTCGTTGGAGTACTTTTCAATAAAATGCTCAGCGAGGATTTGTATATCATCACAGCGATCCCTGAG
This sequence comes from Nitrospirota bacterium, assembly GCA_037445375.1. Taxonomy (GTDB): domain Bacteria; phylum Nitrospirota; class Thermodesulfovibrionia; order Thermodesulfovibrionales; family Dissulfurispiraceae; genus DYHD01. Next base: position 7,630 of record JBBIKS010000058.1, read on the forward strand.
TGGCGGCAGTCTAAGTGTTATAACTTTAAGCCGATAATAAAGGTCTTCCCTGAACCTGCCTCCTTTAACAGCATTATACAAGTCAGAATTAGTAGCAGCAATAAACCTTATATCCACCTTCTTGCTTTGCACCGAGCCAATAGGTCGGATCTCTCTGTCATCCAGCACTCTAAGAAGTTTAACCTGAAGATGAGGGCTCAAATCCCCTATTTCATCAAGAAAAACAGTGCCTTTGTCTGCCTCTTCGAAAAGTCCTCTCTTTGAAAATATAGCGCCAGTAAACGCCCCTTTTGCATGTCCGAAAAGTTCTGATTCAAGAAGGTGTTCAGGGATTGCGCTGCAATTTATAGCAATGAAAGGCGCCTCTGCCCTATGACTGTTGGAGTGAATCGCCCTTGCAATAAGTTCTTTTCCGGTCCCTGTCTCGCCAAGAAGCAGGACATTGCTCCTTGAGTTAGCAATCATCTTGACTTCTTCAATAATTGACCTTATAGAAGAACTCTGCCCAACTATATTGCTGAATTCATATTTTATGACTCTTGCGGCAGGCAAAATTCTTTCACAAATTACATTCTCTTCCTTGATAACCCTCTGATTCAGGGAGTTCCTGACTAATAATTTAATTTCATCATGAATTACAGGCTTTATAATGTAATCATATGAGCCAAGCCTAAAAGCCTTAATAGCCGTTTCAATAGTTGCGTAAGAAGTCATCACAATAACTATTATCCCCGGATATTTATCTTTTACTTTAGTGAGAAGTTCTATTCCGTCAATACCTGGTAGAATAATATCGGTTATTATCAAATCATACGTCTCGCTTTCAAGAGATATTAGGGCTGCTTCAGCGCTGTAAACTGCGGTGACATTATAAGACTCCTTTAAAAAAAGCCTTTTAAAGGAGTTGCAGAGAAGCTCGTCATCTTCAACTATTAACAATCTCTCCGACATTACTTTACTCCTTTGATTGTATTATTTCTGATAAAGTTAACAGCATATACACATAATATGTCAATATATTAAGGAGGTCATATCTCTATAGTTTTGATAAACTTTTTGAGCGATTTGGGCATTACCGATATATAAATCACAAATAAAGCATACCTTAAAGAAACATTTTTTATCTATCAACCCTTCAAAATTATACAATTTTAAATCTAAGTTGAACAATTTAAAAATATTTTATCAAACCAAGAGCTAATTTTAAACAGAAAAAGGGATAGAAAAGGGATGGTCTGCCATCCCTTTTTTGGCATCTGAGTTGTCTCTTAGGATTTGGTATTGATGAATGAAGGAGAAAATGGCGGGGCGGACGGGGATCGAACCCGCGACCTCCGACGTGACAGGCCGGCGTTCTAACCGAGCTGAACTACCGCCCCATTTAAAAAGCTGGTAGTGGTTAGTGAAAAAAGGATATATCCTATTCACTAACCTTATGAATGGTAGGCGGAACAGGGATCGAACCTGTGACCCCAGCCTTGTAAGGGCTGTGCTCTCCCGGCTGAGCTACCCGCCCGATTCACTACTAAATAAATAATGACTCTTTATGCCTTTTAACTTAAAGTGTAAGGCTTAATTAATCAGCCTGCTAAAGCTTAACAAGCAACCCATTGTCCGAAAAACAAAGTGTACGCTACCCCTCCATTAGCAAGCCTATAATCATAACTTTTTTTATTCCACAATGTCAATTATAAACCACGCACCAAAAATTGAGGTAGAAATTGCCAAATCACGAAAATACCGGTTAACCCAAAAATGTTTTTAATTCTAAAGAGGCTGGCATGGCTACCCGAAACCCCTTTGTCCTGAAACACTAAATCAGTGCGACAGCTATTTTTGAATTTTGAATCTTGAATTGTCTTTACCTGCCGCACTGATTATGCAAATTGCAACATTGCATAAGATAGCCCTGTTGACACACACCTTCATACCCTCCCAAAAGGGGATGAAGGTGTGTGTGGGCGTTATTTATAACGTTAATATAAAGTTCCAATTGCATTTTTGGGTTATACGGATTGATTAGCAACCGCCCTTTTTACTTCGTATCAATTTATCTATCTCGACTACAAATATAACGCTTAATGACAACATCATAACATTTATCCACTCCTGTGCCGTTATTGGCTCTGTCCTGAATACCCATTGCAAAGCAGGCACATAAATGAAGGCAAGTTGTGCAAAAAAAGCTGCGACCATCGAATAAAAGAGGAAAGGATTACTGGTGAGTCCAATCCTGAAGATAGAGACCGTCTCTGAACGGGAATTCCATGCATGAAAAAATTGAAAGAATACCATAGTGGTTACAGCTATGGTCCTTGCCTTTTCTAATGAAGCACCATTATCAATAGCAGTCATAAAGTTATATACAACCCCGACAGAGATAAGAATGCCAACGATAATGCTCCTTTGTATCATAAGCCTTGACATTATTCCTTCTTTTGGGTTTCGAGGGGGCTTTGTGATAATCCCTTTTTCGCCCAGTTCAAATGCAAGAGCTACATCTTGCAAACCGTTGGTGACAAGGTTTATCCATAGCAACTGTGCAGGCACATAAGGGATTGGCATACCCAACAGCATTGTCATGAGAATTGATATAACGGCTGCAAAACCTGTTGGTATTAGAAAAAAGATTACTTTCCTAATATTTTCAAATACCACCCTTCCCTCTTCAACCGCATTGAATATGCTCGCAAAATTGTCATCCACTATAACCATATCTGAAGCCTCTTTTGCGACATCAGTCCCTGACCTGCCCATTGCAACCCCGATATGGGCAGCCTTCAGAGCAGAGGCGTCATTAACCCCGTCTCCAGTAACTGCTACTATTTCACCATGCCTGATAAGTTGTTGGGTGATTCTTAATTTGTGTTCGGGTGAGACCCTTGCAAAGACAAAGATATCCTTGATCTTGGGGAATAGCTCATCATCGCTCATTTTTTCTATCTCTTTGCCTGTCAAAACCTTCTCGTTGACATCTACTATGCCTATCATTTTCGCTATAGCAAGAGCAGTAGTCGCATGGTCTCCTGTAATCATGACAACCTTTATTCCTGCCTTTTTACAGTTCTTAATGGCACCTATCACCTCCGGTCTGGGAGGATCCATCATCCCTTGTATTCCGGCAAAAACCAGATCTCCTTCTACATCATGATGTGAAATTTCAACCACATCAGATGGCGCTTCCTTATACGCCATTGCCAAAACCCTCATGCCTTCCTTCGCAAATATATGGGCATGATCAAGGATTTCCGTTCTCCGAAGCTCATCTGCCGCTGCACACTGGGTGCACATATCGAGCAATTTTTCAGGAGCGCCCTTGATAAAAATTATTTTTTTTGAGCTATGGCTGTGAAGGGTAGCCATATAACCGCGCTCTGATTCAAAAGGAATCATTGCGATCTGCGGATAATGCTTCTTCTCTTCCTCAGGATCAAAGCCAGCCTTCATTGCTGAAACTATCAGTGCTCCTTCGGTAGGGTCGCCGTCAACCCTAAACTGCCCGTTTTCCTGATATATGTTCGATTCATTGCACAACAGCCCAATTCTTAATGCCATCTGCATATGTTTAGTTGTATTTATATTAACAGGCTTCAATTCGTGCAGGATTTTGCCTTGAGGCTCATAACCTGTTCCTGTGACAGTATAGACATGTTCGCCATCAAAAATGGAGCTTACGGTCATTTCATTCCTTGTCAACGTGCCTGTTTTATCAGAACCTATTACAGTAGTACTTCCAAGCGTCTCAACAGCGGTCAACTTTCTGATAATGGCATTTCTTCTTGCCATCCTGCTTATACCTATAGCCATTGTTATAGTAACTACTATCGGAAGACCCTCTGGGACTGTCGCTACCGATGCTGCAACAGCGGTCATGAGCATATCTGCAGCCTTCAAACCTATCAGAATCCCTAACAAGAAAATTGCAGCGGCGCTCAAAAAGGCTATAACGCCGATAATTTTTGCAAACTTAACTATCTTTTCCTGAAGGGGCGTTTTTGTAAAAGATAATTTCTTAACCTCCTGCGCAATCTGTCCGAGAATGGTACTTCCAGCCGTTTCTACAACGATTCCCTTTGCCCTTCCGCTTACGACAATGGTGCCCATAAATGCCATATTCTTTTGGTCACCTGGCGTAAGACCTTTTTCTTTTAAAGCTTGGGATATTTTTTCAGAAGGGATAGACTCACCTGTCAGCATTGCCTCATCTATTTTTAGTTCAATAGTTTTCAAAAGCCTTATATCAGCAGGCACTTTAGAGCCAGAGGCGAGCAGTACAATATCTCCGGGAACAAGTTCCTCGCTATTAATCTCCTTTTCCTTGCCTGATCTGAGAACCCTTGCTCTTGGAACGACCATCTTTTTTAATGCCCTGACGCTTTCCTCTGCCTTGTATTCCTGAATAAAACCTATGATTGTATTAAGAATTACTACCGTGAGGATAACACCTGTATCTATATATTCCTTAAGGAGGGTTGTAACCATTGCAGCAAAAAGAAGTATATAAATAAGTGGGCTTTTGAATTGATCAAGCAGTATTTTTAGTTTGCTTACGTCTTCTTCTTCCGCAAGCCTGTTTTGTCCATATTGGGAGAGACGATTTTTAATATCGGATTCAGCGAGACCTTCTTCAGATGCCTTTAGTCTATTGAAAACATCTTTTATGCTTAATTGATACCAGTGTTGTTTCATAAATAGGCTTCTATTACTGTAAAATCATAATATAAACTAAATGATAATTCGGCGCAAAGGAACATGTATGAGGCTATTGCAAAAGTATGCAGATACAATGTAGGCACAAACTTCAGTTTGCGTGGTTTCTTTGTTTTCAATGTGCTTGTATAGCAGGCTAACAAAAAAACTTTTGCAATAGCATAGAGTATTTGGGTTAAACAAAAAAAGCAAGTATATATAGTGTCTGTTTATAAAGTCTAAAATCGCCCCCACCCTTGCCATGCTCCATCAAGAGGGGATTTTTAAAGCCCCTCCCTTGACGGGAGAGTGCTGAATGGGTATTTATAAAAAGACTCTATATAAGGGATAAACTTAAAAAAGATTTATGTAACGATTTGTTATTTAATGTTTTAAGGCATTCCAACGCCGGCAATAAAAGTGTTACATTTTGAACATCTTGAGTTTTTCATTTGAATTTTACCGGTGGAAAAGCCTAACCTTTCTATGAGCAGCTGCCCGCATGAAGGACAATAAGTGTTTTCCCAGCCTTCATTAGGCACATTACCTACATAAACATATTGAAGTCCGGCATTAAGACCGATCTCCCTTGCCTTCCTCAATGTCTGAATAGGGGTCCTTGGCTGATCTGTAAGATGATATGTTGGATAAAATTGAGTTACATGCCATGGTATGTTTGAGTCAACAGATTTAATGAATTCCGCAGCCCATCTTAAGAAATCATCTGAATCATTATATGACGGTATAATCAGCGTAGTTATCTCAATCCATACCCCAAGTTCCTTCATTAGTCTAATGGTATCTAAAACAGGCTGGAGCCTTGCTCCGACTATCTCCTTATAGAAATTATCATCACCCTTTAAGTCAATATTATTTGCATCAAGATATGGAGCTATTGCCCGTGCAGCCTCAGCAGATGTATAACCGTTGCTGACGAAGACATTTTTTATGCCTTTTTGTCGGGCAAGTCTTGAGCAGTCATAAGCGAATTCCATGAAAATCGTTGGCTCTGTATATGTGCAAGATATGCTCTCACATCCTGAAAGTTCTGCTTCCATAATAACCTGCTCTGGGGTTATGTCTTCACCGGGCATATCAAGCAAAGAGTCAACATGCTGTGAAATCTGATAATTTTGACAGTGTCGGCATTTGAAATTACACCCAGCAGTTGCAATTGAGAAAGATCTCGAGCCCGGATGAAAGTGAAATAAGGGTTTTTTCTCTATCGGGTCAATATGATTTGCTATAACCTTTCCATAGACAAGGCTATAAAGTTTGCCATCCCTATTTTCCCTTACTGAACATATCCCCCTTTTACTAGGAGATATGATGCAGCTATGAGCGCAAAGACGGCATTTTACTTTTGTGCCTGCGATTTTCTCATAGAACATCGCTTCTTTCATATTTTATTTTTCTCTTTTAGGTGTGGTCTGCTTAGTTATTTTTTTTTCGATTCAGCTTTCTTTTTTGAGGCGGTAGCCTCAGTTTTTACTACAGGCTTTTTGGTTCTTGCCGCAGTTTTTTTAGGTTTTGGAGCTTTTTCTGTAACAGAAATATCAGGCGGATTGATTGTCTTATATTTCTCTATGACTATTCTTTCTGCTTCAAGCCAATTATCCATATCCCTGCCCGGAATACAGCCGTTCTTTATAAAAATTTCGTATGCAACCTTGCCTATTTCTTCCTTTAAATCCATAATTTACCTCCCTATCTTTAACGATAAGTATTGTCAAATTTTAATAAAATTTTGGGCATCACATTTAATTCATGACTCATATACATACTTCTATTATATCATAGTTATCTTTAATACGACTTTTGCAGTTGTTTTATGCCGTCATTCAGTGCTTGTCTGCCCCCAAAATTTTTAACCCAAAAAATGCATTGAGCAGATTTTCAATGAAATATTTTTGGCGATGCTTATTAGGAGATATTGAGGATTTCTATCATAAAACAATGGATGGATCAAAAGTGTTTTAACCACATTTTTTAATCTTTATCAACTCCAGCAGGGAATGGGGTCAGGTCTTGTATATTGACATATTATCCCAGTAAAAATACGACTTTTAACAAAACTATCGATATGTCAATATACAAGACCTGACCCCATTCCCTGCATTTCTTTTGTTTCCCACCACATAACATATATCTTTTTTTCACTATCAATCCTAATAGTTCCATTTGTAGAGCGATTTTTAAGGTATTGATATATCTTATTTCTTTTGGCTTGGGTTAATTTGGTGAATATTCTGAAATAACTCTCATATTGCGCAAGCAGATGTTCTAATGGTTCTTCATATAAGATTTTATGTTCTATCAGTCGGAGCGAAGGTCTTATGCCAATTGCATATAGGTAATTCAATGGATAAATAATATGGAACACGGAGGATTCGCATTTCTTTCCTAAGACTGTTTCCCATAAATCATTTCTGAGTCTCATCTGAAAGTCATCCAAGCCTGCATGCGTGATAATGGAAGCATACTTGCATGAAGCCTTATTCATTTTAAGCAAAGCCTCCGCACTTCTTATCGCGGGCGAAAAGGCAGCCAGAACAAAGTCGAATTCGCCATCAAAATCGCTCTCCTCCCATTTGACACATAATGGAGAGATATTGGCAATTCCTCTCTCTTTGGCTTGTTCTGCCAGCACTGATAGCATCTCAGGCGCAGCATCGAGCGCTGTGATATGGGATACCATAGAAGTCAAAGGCAGGGCATAAGTTCCGGGACCACACCCAATATCTAAAACCCTACTTTCCTCGTTGATCAAACCTTCTTTGGTAAACAAATCTATCACCTTTGAGATAAGCCCTTGTCCATGCTCATTTCTGTAATGATATGCCCTGCTGATACAATTCCAGAAGTCTGTCCATTTCTTCTTA
>JBBIKS010000059.1:0-15088 GCA_037445375.1 Nitrospirota bacterium
AGAAGGCTGCAGCGGACAGATTGTGGGATGAATGCTCTGTGCTTGCAAAACAGAATCGGCTAAATGAAGCGCTATCCAAATGCAAAGAAAGCGTTAATTACTGGTCTGACGAGAAGCGTATTTCGGCGGTCAGAGATTTGGAAAATGCTGTAAATCAGGAATCCCAAAAGAAAGCAGTTGCTGACAGGCTGTGGGATGAATGCTCTGTGCTTGCAAAACAGAACAGACTTAATGAAGCCCTTGCCAAATGCAGGGAAAGCCTTAATTATTGGTCAAGCGATAAGAGAGTAGCCGCAGTCAGAGACCTTGAGAATACAATAAATCAGGAAACACAGAAAAAGGCAGTTGCTGACAGATTGTGGGATGAGTGTGCGGCTTTAGCAAGGCAGGGCAGGAATCAGGAAGCGCTGCAAAAATGCAGAGAGAGCCTTAACTACTGGTCAAATGAAAAAAGAGTTGCAGTGGTCAAGGATCTCGAAAATACAGTTAAACAAACAACTACTATTCAAACCCCTATTGCTCCACCGGTTACCCCTCCTGCCGATTCTTCTTATGGAGGCGTTCAGGATACAGGTTCTCAGTTTTATCCAGTTGATTTAACCCCTTACGGCGGTAAAAAAGGTTCTCCCAGAAAGGTTAAAAACATCGAAGTAGATGACGGGTCATGGATTCGACTTAAAGCTACTCATGAAAAAAGGCTTTCTTTGGATATAGCATTACCAACCCCGGTATCCGCCAATTCTATCGCTATAGTGTCTAACCTTGACAATGCACATTATGTAAAGGATGATGTAACAACAACGGTCTTGACTGTCTATACGAAATTCGGCAACCATAGATTCGAAATCAAGGCAGGCGTCCATTCATCTGAATGGAACAGAGGCGAAGCAGGCGGTGCGGATCACCGTTTTCCAAAAGAAAACCATCTTGGAGATAAGAGATGGCTTGCTCTCTTTAATCTCCCTCAAGGAAGCGTAGTTACCGGCATGAGATTTGATCATCGGGATACGGATAAAAAATACTATCACGCCGGTGCAGCGCCGGGTTTTTGCCTGAGGGGAATCACTTTAATTGGAAGTGGAATCTCAGGCGGTTTTACTGACAGCGGGAACATCGTTTCAACTGATACACAAAAAAGCAATGTTATATTTAATAACGGCAATATCAGCGGGGTTTACAACAATCCGACCAAGCATACAACATTTAATATCAATCAACCGCATGTAATTACATTAATTCAAAACTACCATTGGAACAATGCAAAGGGTTCTGCGCCCGGCACAATTGGATTAAGAGACCAAAATGGCAGAACTTACGGGCCATGGCAGTCAAAGGGAAGTCCAGGACAAGGTGGAGCGCCTAATGCGTATTGGACTGTTTATCCAAACATTATCTTACCTGCGGGGACATACACTATTATTGATTCAAACCCCTCTACATGGGCGCAAAACAGCGGCTCAAATGGGGCTGGACATACAAGGATTGAGGGATATCCTGTCAGCAGCGCCGGCAATCAGCAAACCGGAGGACAATCCACAGGTAATAATTCAAATCAATCTCAAAAGAACTTAACTGCTGAATTTAAAAATTCATCTGGAAATCAGAATATCCATATCTTTGTCGAAGGGCAGGATTCATTTGGACCTCATAATAGAATTACACCTGGTGCAACTATAAAAGTCAATATAAAAGCGCCCTCACAAGGTGGTTTTATAAAATTTGCTGCTGGCAGAAACGGTCAGGTTTTGGCTACATGCTGGTGGGAGTACGCCCCAGATACTATCAGCGGAAGAATCCCCGTTGTTACATTTAATGAACCAAACAGGTTGAGTTGTGTAACAGGCATAAGGTAAAGAATTTAAATATGGCATTCAGTCTGATTCTATGTTCCCATTCTAAAGACTGCGGTAGAGACTAATTTAGACTGCAATAGTCATGATAAGCAGACTCTAAGTAGAGTCTGCTTATCATGACTATTCATCCTCCCCCAACCCCTCCCGTCAAAGTAGGGGCTTATTTAACAACCCTCTCCCCTTGCGGGAGGGGGCAAGGGTGAGCGGGATTTTATAGTTTATAAACACGCCCTACTAAATCATAAGCCAAAAATTAAAGCATAAAAAAGGTTATAATGTTTCAAATCAGTTTTAAAAAATAAATACATTGAAAAAAAGGTGATTTTACTTTTAAAATAACCGTCACCTAAATTCAATGCTAACTGGAGGTTAAGATGACCGAATTTTTAGAAGTCAGATGGCACGGCAGGGGCGGACAAGGGACCGTTACGGCTGCAAAGGTTTTTGCTGATGCATGCCTGAGCGGCGGCAGGCATGTGCAGGCGTTCCCAGAGTATGGTCCTGAAAGGGCAGGCGCTCCTCTTAGGGCTTACAATAGAATCAGCGCTAAGGAATTGCGTATGCACTGTCCTGTATTGAATCCCGGCATAGTTGTTGTTGCAGACCCCACCTTGCTTGACAGCATTAATGTCACAGAAGGCACTTCTGATAATGCAATGTTCATCGTAAATTCATCTAAGTCGCCCTCAGTAATAAGGAAAAAGCTTAAAGCCGGCAAATCTCAAAGGGTTTTTGTTTTAGATGCCACCAAGATATCGATAGATTCTTTTGGAAGGCCCATGCCCAATTCGCCTTTGGTAGGCGCATTAGCTAAAGTCAGCGGTGCTTTATCTTTGGAGACCGTCCTTGAGGATGTTAAAAAGAGTTTTGGAAAAAAGTTTGCTAAAAAAATAATAGACGGCAACCTCGAAGCCGCTAAAAGAGGTTATGAGGAGGTCATAGAAGGATGAAACTTAAAGGATGGAAAGAGACTACCAAAGGTGCCGTAATTTTGGAAGCAGGCAGCTCCGAAAAATTCAAGACAGGTTCTTGGAGAGCTTACAAGCCTGTATGGATAGAGGAAAACTGCATACAATGCCTTTTCTGCTGGTTATACTGTCCCGATATGGCTGTCAAAGTCAAAGACGGTAAAAGGGAAGATTTTGACTACGAGTATTGCAAAGGCTGCGGAATATGCGCCTTAGAGTGTCCGGGCAAGAAAGGGAAAAAAGCCATAATCATGGAAGAGGAGGGCAACTAATGTCTAATTCTAATATTGTCGCAGTTACAGGAAATGAGGCGGCTGCAAATGCTCTAAGACAGTTAAATCCTGATGTTTGCGCTGCATATCCAATCACGCCGCAGACGGACCTTATGCAGAGATTTTCGAGTTATGTGTCTGATGGCATGGTTGATACGGAAATCATACTTGTAGAAAGTGAACACAGCGCTATGAGCGCTTGTATAGGCGCTGCAGCAGCAGGCGGAAGGGTTGTTACCGCAACATCAGGACCGGGTCTCGCTTTGATGTGGGAAATGCTCTTTGTTGCTTCTGGGATGAGACTTCCTATTACAATGCCTGTAGTTAACAGATCTCTTTCAGCTCCCCTCAATATACATGGTGACCATTCAGATGCTATGGGAGCTAGAGACTCAGGGTGGATTCAGTTGTGGTCTGAAAATGCTCAGGAGGCTTACGACAATACTATTCAGGCATATCTTATTGCTGAAAATATGGATGTGAGGCTGCCTGTAATGATATGTTTTGACGGGTTTATCATCAGCCATTCAATAGAGAGAATAGAGTATCTGGACGATAAGATAGTTAAGGATTTTGTAGGTGAATATAAAAAATCCAATCCGCTTCTTGATATTAAACATCCGAAAAGCTATGGTCCTCTTATTCTGCCTGATTATTATATGGAATTTAAGAGAATGCAGCATGATGCAATGTCAAAGGTAAAAAAGGTAGTGAACAAGGTAGCAGATGACTTTGCTAAAATCAGCGGCAGAAAATACGATGTTTTTGAAAAATATAGATTAGATGACGCAGAAATCGGTATCGTCATACTGAATTCGGCAGCAGGCACAACAAAGGATGTGATTGATGAATTCAGATCTAAAGGTATAAAGGCTGGTCTTCTAAAACCAAGATTATTCAGGCCTTTCCCTTACGAAGATGTTGCAGATGCCTTGAAAAACCTTAAGGCAGTATGTGTGCTTGATCGCTGTGATTCCTTCGGCGCATTCGGTCCTCTATACACTGAAATAGCATCAAGCCTCTATTCAAGCAAAAAGCGTCCTATTCTTATAAACAAGATTTACGGACTTGGAGGAAGGGATTATATGCCTGAGCACGCAAGGATTGTGCTAAATGAACTTGTTGAGACGGCTAAAACAGGCGAGGTAAAAATACCAAAAGAGTATATTGGGGTGAGGGAATAATATGGGAACACCACTAAGCTTAAAAGAATTATCCAAAAAAGAAATAATGTTTTCCTCTGGCCACAGGATGTGTTCCGGCTGCGGAGCGCCAATAGTAGTAAAGATGGTTCTGCTTGCTGCTGATTATCCTGTTATTGCCTGTTCGTCAACAGGCTGCCTTGAGGTTTCTTCTTGTATTTCCGATTATACTGCATGGAAGATTCCGTGGATGCACAGCGCATTTGAGAACGCTGCAGCAACCCTTGCAGGAATTGAAACCATGTATAGATCCTTGAAAAAACAGGGCAAGATTACAGATGAAATTAAGTTTCTTACATTCTGCGGCGACGGAGGCACATATGATATTGGTTTCCAAAGCCTCTCAGGGGCAATGGAGCGCGGGCATGACATGCTATACATCTGCTACGACAACGGCGCCTATATGAACACAGGTATTCAACGTTCAAGCGCGACCCCAATCGGAGCTGATACTACAACCTGCCCAGCAGGGAGTGTCATTCCCGGCAAACTTCAGCAAAGAAAAGACCTTACAAGGATAATGGCTAATCACGGCATCCCTTATGCTGCACAGGCATCTATAAGCAACTGGTCAGACCTGATGAAAAAGGTGAAAAAGGCACTCGATATTAAAGGTCCGAAATTCATGAATATCCTTGCTCCATGCAACCGCGGTTGGAGATCAAGAAATGATGATGCGGTAATGCTCAGCAGACTTGCTGTAGAGACCTGCTACTGGCCTCTTTATGAGATTGAAAACGGGAATATTAATATCACATCTAAACCGAAGGAAAAGAAGCCACTTGAGGAATTCCTCAAAACTCAGGGAAGATTCAAACATCTCTTTTCTCCGGAAAATGAATGGCTCTTGAAAAAGGCACAGGAAGATGTTGATAGAATCTGGGAGAGACTCTTAAGGGAAGAGGCTTGCTTTGCAACCAAGCAGCCTGCAGAAAAAACCTAAGAAAATCAGTAATTATTAACTATAAGTTTCAATGCATCGGGCACTACCTCAATTTTCACAGGGGCGGTGCCCGCATAGTCTCCATCAATCTGAACCTTTGAACCGCCCCAAACATCCACTTTAGCGGCTTTAAGATAGCTTATATCATTGTATTTCAAGTGCGTTCTTACCGCTATGCCTGCAAAATAATTTACGATACTCGCTCTGCTTTTACCGTGAGCAACAAATATATAAAAAGTCGGGTCAGTCAGTCTTGCATCAGGTGTAATCTTAAAATCCCCTCCATAACATGCAGCCTTGCCTATAACGGCAGCATAACCCGTTAATGAAACAGAGTTATGAATTAAGTATTCATCTTGTTTATGATGTATATTTTTTGTGCCGCTCTTTTTAATAATCTCTGCGTCATAAGCAATAATAGTGATGGGCTGGGGATTATATCTCAGCAGTACATTAAACCCGCTTAAAATATAACCGCCCTTGCCAGTGTGCCTCTTAATGCTTTCATTCACACCAAATACAGCCTCCCCGTCAAAACCTATACCTGCCATAAGCAAAAAAAACCTTTTATAAGAAGCTTTATCCGAAAATGTAATCAATCCGGGATGCACTACCTGTTCTTTACCGTTTATTATAAAATCTACGGCTCTCGATATTTGAGAGGGCATTTTCAATTCCCTTGCAAGCACAGATGTGGTGCCAACAGGCAGGATAGCCATAGGGGTATTTGATCTTATTAATCCGTTTGCAACCTCATTGTAAGTTCCATCTCCACCTGCCGCTACAATGAGGGTTGAGGGCTTGCCTGCTGCTTCTTTTGCAAATAACTCAGCATCTCCCTTTTTTTCAGTGAAGAGCAATTCAACATTAAATCCCTTGCTTTTGAGGATATCTGAAGCCTTACGGATTTTTTTTGCAGACCCTCCGCCTGCAATAGGATTGCCTATAATAATTATATTTTCACTATTCAATGTCTTTTAAGTAGCGATTATCACAGGTGTTTTTTCAAGATAATTTATCAATCCCGATACATCGGTATCTTCTTTGATAAAAAATACCCTGCCCCCTCTCATATCGCCATGGCTCTTTATATTTGTAATGCGAATATAACCAAATTCCTTAGATGCTATATAGCCGGTCGTATAGTCAGGATCATCAGAGATACATATTTCTGCTATGACATCTTTATGGTAGGCAACCTTCGATGCCAAAGTTAATGCCTCTTTTACTCTTGTAGTATTAATATTCAGTTTTGTAAGTTTCCTGCTTAATTTCCTGCCTGCATCCCCCTCGATTCCAAGTCTTGAAACCCTTATGCCCCTCTCAATATCATGGTCAGAGCGGATGCCGGATTTCATTTTTATTAATGCTGCCCCTCTAATTGCAAAATCAGAATTAATTATTTTAAAGGCTGATTTAATAGCATTAGCCTCAATGCCAAGCTCCAGAAGCCTTTTTGTTGTCAATTCCATTGCCTCTTGTTTGGTGCTGCATTGAATGGTGGTTACAGTTAGTATGGGCACTTTCATTGGAAGTTGTTTGACATCTTCAATCGTAAAAAAGATTTTATCTGGTCTGCCCCTTGAATGGGCAAACGCCCTCTTTAAATATTGATTAATCGCCCTGCCTATCTCATTTTCACTAAATATTCCTTCTGCCCCGGAGATATGAATATCTTTTGTCCTGTCAGTCTTCTCATCATGGCCGTTTGCCAATTTTGATGCTCTCATTCTTATGTTCCACATGACTCCTTGTATCTCCGCATAATCTAAATTATTTCCTGAAACAATGATGTATTGATATAATAACCCATTGTTGTCCAAAATAAAAGATTGTTTCTATCTGCTTGCAGGGCGGGCTGGCTGGAATGACGACTTTTGCAAGGTGGATATTATATATAGCCAAAGAAAAAGTAATAATTCTCTACTCGTGCCGCAGCGCATCAATGGGATCGAGCCTGGCTGCACGCCTTGCTGGAAAGTAACCGAAGATAATACCGATCGCAGCGGAAAACAGGAAGGAAAGCAGATTAATACCGGGATTGAAGATGTAGGGAACCTGCATAAGACTGGCTAAGACAAAAGATGCCGCCGTCGCTATAGCTATTCCGACCAGTCCACCGAATGACGAAAGCACCACCGCTTCGACTAGAAATTGCATGAGAACCTCTCTCTCGACGGCACCTATGGCAAGGCGGATGCCGATCTCGCGAGTGCGTTCGGTGACCGATACGAGCATGATATTCATGATGCCAATTCCGCCGACCAGAAGACTTACGGCTGCCACCGCTCCAAGTAATGTCGTTAGCAGTTCAGTGGTTCCTGTTAACATTTTGGTAATCTCTTTCATATCAATGACGGTGAAGTTATCGTCATCGCTCGGCGATAGATGACGCCTCTCCCGCATTAATCTTCCGATATCACTCTGGGCTTTTTCGGTTGAATACCCTTGCTTAATTGAGACCCGGATGAGACCGACATCCTGATTGCCTGCTATGCGCCGCTGAAAGGTGCGCATAGGAATCAATACGATATCGTCCTGGTCCGTGCCCATGGCGCTCTGCCCTTTGGACTCCAAAATACCGATTACTTCGCAAGAAAGTTTTTGCAAGCGGATTTTTTCTCCCAGTGCTTTCTGCCCGCCAAACAATGCTTTAAGCACCGTATCACCAATGATACAAACTGCTGCACCGCCACGCAGTTCGCTGTCGTTGAATTGTCTGCCCGACTTGATTGCCCAGTTTGTTACCATGAAATACTGATTATCGCTTCCTGTTACTCTGGTTGTCCAGTTTTGATTGCCAAATATTGCCGTAATGGACTGTACCGATGCGGGTGAGACAGCAGCAACTGAACTGATTTCCTTATCAATAGCTTCGGCATCGCTTTGTTTAAAGGGAATGCTTCCCGAAGGCTGCCCTGGACCGAGCCTTTTGCCGGGACTCACCATCAATAGGTTACTGCCCATGCTTGCAATTTGCTTCTCAACCTGTATAGTAGCTCCCCCGCCTATGGTCACCAATGTGATGACTGAACCTACACCAATGACGATTCCAAGAATGGTCAAAAAAGAACGCATGACATTGCGTCTGATTTCTCGCAGAGCCATTAATATCATGTTCCATAACATTTTATTTAGCCCTCCCGTTTTGTTCATCCGACTCGATTAGTCCATCCCGAAAACGGATAACGCGCCCTGCGTAAGCAGCAATATCCGATTCGTGAGTGATCATGACGATCGTAATCTTCTGGTTAAGGTTCAAGGAAGTCAGTAATTCCATGATCTCTCTGCCGCGCGCTGTATCCAGATTACCCGTAGGCTCGTCAGCTAAAAGCACTGATGGTCCTGTAACAATGGCACGGGCGATTGCAACCCTCTGTTGCTGACCACCAGAAAGCTTATTAGGCGTGTGGCTCTCCCATCCCTTAAGTCCCACCGTATCCAAAGCACTAAGGGCGAGTTCATGCCGCTTAATGGCAGGAACACCTCGATAAATCAAAGGAAGCATAACATTCTCAATCGCAGAGGTTCGGTTCAGAAGGTTATATCCCTGAAAGACAAA
Organism: Nitrospirota bacterium; assembly: GCA_037445375.1. GTDB lineage: Bacteria > Nitrospirota > Thermodesulfovibrionia > Thermodesulfovibrionales > Dissulfurispiraceae > DYHD01. Next base: position 8,801 of record JBBIKS010000059.1, read on the forward strand.
CCCAATATAATAACGACGAAGCAGGGCACGTTGATTGCGGCTCAACTGACTTACATTAGCGCTTTTAAACATATATGTCCCGGAAGTTGGACTATCAAGACAACCGATAATGTTAATACAAGTAGATTTGCCTGATCCGCTCGGTCCCATTATTGCTACAAATTCTCCCTCATCGATGCAAATATCGATACCGCTAAGTGCATGAATTGAGGCATGCCCCTCTCCATAGATTTTGGTCACCCCCTTTAATTCGATAAGATGCTGTCCCGATTCATGATTTATTTGGTGGACATCGCCAGCTTTCATTTGCCCACCGAAATGGTATCGACAACTACCTCCATACCGGGCTGTATGTCGCCGTCAACAACCTCAGTCATTCCCCCGCTTACCGAGCCAGTTGTGATAGAGACGGGTGAGAGCTGACCATTTTCCAATATCCAGACTCGCTGCTGCCTTTTGTTGTTGGATGTCTCATCACGCTGTTTAGTTGCTGGTCTTGGCCGGCGCGGAAGGAGTTTGCTGATTAAGCTGTCACTTGATTTAGCCTTATTGCTGCTTTTAGGCGGAGTAAATCGCAGCGCAGCGCTGGGTATCAGGATCGCATTTTCGACTTTTTTTACCGTTATATCAGCAGTAGCCGTCATTCCAGGCCGAAGGGACAAATCCGTGTTGCTGACTTTTAGCACAGTTTCGTAAGTCACAACACCTGATGTTATTGTAGAAGCGTAGCGAGCCTGAGTAATCCGTGCCTCAAAAGTGCGATTCGGATAAGCAGAAACGCTGAATGTAGCTTTTTGTCCTTCCTGCACATTGCCAACATCCGCCTCATCTACATTCACATGCAGTTCCATTTGTTTTAAATCTTCAGCAAGTGTGAATAACACAGGTGCTTGGAATGAGGCTGCGACTGTTTGCCCTGGTTCTACATTGCGAGTAAGAACTAAGCCGTTCACAGGAGATCTTATGACTGTTTTTGATATATCAGTCTCAATAGCTTCAAGTGCAGCCTGTGCTTGCAATACAGTCGCTTTGGCGCTTGCTTCATCAGCTTTTGCCCTTTCAAAGGATGCCTCTGCAGTATCTATCTCAGCCTGCGATGGGACTTTACCGCCGCTTAATTCCTTTACTTTTTGAAGTTGGCTAAGCTTAGCACGCGTTTCAGACACAGTCGCCTGAGCTTGCAAGACCTTCGACTTTGCCGATTCGAGAGCGGCTCTTGATTGGGCTGACTGTGCCTCAAGTTTTGAAGTATCAAGTCTGGCTAGTACCTGGCCGACTTTAACCCTGTCGTTGTAGCTAACTTCAACGGTTTTGATTATGCCTGATAACTCGCTGCCAACGCTGACCGTGTTAGTCGGCTGCAAGGTGCCGGTAGCCGTTACGATAACTGTAAGTTCTCCGCGCAGGACTTGCTCGGTTTTATATTGAGGTACAGTTGTTTTGTCTGTCATTTTCCATATAATTATTGCCGCTACTACCAGAATTGCCGCTAAGACAATGATGTGATATTTCTTTAGCCGCTTGCTAATCATATTGGACTGGGTTACTCCCAGAATCTCAGTAATATTGGATTTCGGATCAATTTTCGATTTCATTAATCTTCTCCATTTCAAAAGCTATTTCTTTATCATCGGGATATATTGACTTCCATCCGCCTCCAAGAGCCTTGTAAAGGCGGACTAAATTGGAGATTACGGCACCGTTGCTCTGAGCAAGTTGATCCTGGAAAGCGAGTAGCGAGCGCTGTGCCTCCATGACATTATTGAAATCAGTCAAGCCTGCCTCGTACTTCTGCTGCGCCAGTTCAGCCGCCTTCTTAGAGGCATTTTCTGCTTCTTGCAGCGCATATCTTCTGTTTTGCTCCTCAGCATAAGCCACGAGAGCATTTTCCACTTCCTCCAGAACCTTGAGAACCGCCGCCTCGTACTTAATTAATGCCTGCTCCTGAAGTGCTGACTTAACCTCGATGTTTTGGAGAATAGCTCCGCCACGAAAAATAGGCCAAGTGATTAGAGAGCCTCCTGAGGTGGTTTTTGTGGCGGATGAAAAAAGGCCATTTAGCGAGAGAGCTTCCAATCCTACGAATCCGCTAAGCGAAAGCTTCGGGTAGAGGTCTGCCATTGCCACGCCAACCCTTGCTGTCTCTGCAGCGAGTTCACGCTCGGAGCGTCGCACATCAGGCCTTTGCCGCAAAATATCAGCAGGGAGACCTACCGCAATCTGCAGTGGTGCAGTCGGTATCCCTGTTGTTTTTTTCAGTTCTTCATGAACTTTACCTGCTTGTTCTCCAAGCAGCACAGCGATTCGATTCATAGCATTTTCTATCCCAATACGCAGGGTCGGTATCAGGGATCGCGTATTCTCGAGATTGTAGCGGGCTTGCTGCACTGCCAATTCATCGCTCAAACCCGCTTGATACCGCCATAGGGTCAACCGGCAGGTCTCGTTTTGCACTGCGAGATTTGCTTCCGCTACAGCAATTCGGCGCTGAAAGGTGCGAACCTCGACATAGTTCAAAGCAACTTCTGCAAGCAGGGAGACAAGGACATCATGCAAATCCTCTTGCTTTGCCTCCAAATCCGCCTGAGATGCCTCCAATGAGCGCCGCTTTCCACCAAAAATATCAAATTCCCAACTTGAATCAATACTCGCTGAGTAAAATTCACTGGTCTCTTTTGCTTTGCTGCCACGACTCCATTCGGCAGAGCCTGAGGCATCGAGGGTCGGAAAGAGATCGGCATGGGTTATGCCGCGTCGGGCACGCGCCTCGCGGACTCTTGCCATTGCTTCGTGCAGGCTCAAATTCTTCTTGATTGCGCGGTCAATTAGGCTCGTTAAATCCGGGTCATTGAGTGTGAACCACCACTCTGCCTGCGTCTGAAGATTCATCTCCCCGTCGGTCAGTCCGCTTTTTAGTTCGCTGTGCCACGTTGTGGATAGAGATGTCTCTGGGCGAATGTAATTAGGCCCTACGGTGGTGCATCCGGCAAGCGTAACTATCATAAATATCAACGTGGCATACCTTACCAAAGGTGCAGAAACTCTTTTGCAGTGCCTCATCTTTAAACCTCTAATACTGATTATTTTGCGGTGACAAAGGAGCATTTCCTCCTGATGGAATGCACACGCCTATTCTTACAGCTTGATTTAAGAAGTCACATTTTCCTAATTGACAAGCTGTTGTCCAATCTAAACATGCCAAATCGGCAAATACGCCGCCCCTGTTAATGTAAGCGTCTGCATTCATATGGTTGTGTTCAATGCACTTTTTGAAATCCAAAAGAGCAAGGTCGGACTGCCTTTTGATAGCATAGGTAATTCCACGATTGCAGTATGCTTTGTCGCTATCGGGCATTATCTCTATAGACTTTGTGAAGTCCCTGATGGCAAGTTCATGCAGTCCCTTTGCTGAATAGGCAATTCCACGATTGTTATAGCTTTCCGCCGACATTGGATATATCTGCAAAACGTAGCTGAATTCAGCAATCGCCTGATCGTAGTCGCCTTTTTCTAAAGATACATTGCCAAGTTCATAGTGTGTTTTTGCTGCCAATAAATCACCTTTCAGTGTTCCTTCAGTTTCAGCAGATGAATCAGTCTTTGGGTAAGGGAAAGAAGAGCCTAAAGATGCCCTCTGTGCAGATATCCCCGCTATCTTCACTACGGCTTCTTGGGCAAAAATATTCATTGCAAACGCACAGATAAACGGCACTATCGTTAATAAGACAACGATGATATTTCGGCTTATTAAACTGCAAAATCCCATTTAATGTTTATCTCCTTTACTTAGGGTCTGTCTATAAACTGCTTGCAACTCTTTTCTGTCATTTCGAGCAGAGCGAGAAATCTTTAACTCGTAATTCCCTGTGACTTGCTGCAGGGAGGTTCACTCAGCTCCTCAGTCTGCCGTTTATTTGAATTAATGTAATATAGCTAATGAATATGGCTGAAATATGGAAGAAATGAGGAAATTTGGGGAGGTTGTAAAAATAGTGAATATTCTTTAATAAAGCGATGTAAAATAAAAACAGTGGAAGAATTTAACAAAGCACCTCTTAATCTAAGGGATGGTATTGACCCACTTGAAATGAGAAAGAACCAAAAATAATGAAGATCAACATTACATATCGGCTATTTCTATCAATTCTTGGAGCCACTTGCTTATCTTTGATATGTGTTTTTCTTATCATGCATTGGAGCATTAATAGGGGATTCCTTGAACATTTAAATGCAATGGAGGAAGGCAAATTAAAACTTTTGACAGGAAATCTGGAAGCGGCATATGCCGAAAATGGGAGTTGGGATTTTCTGAGAGACAATCCAAAATTATGGATAAAGCGATTACTCGATGCAAGGCTTGACGATATAGTGTCTAAAAACTTACAGGGACAGGATAGAACCGGAGAAATTCCAGCAATCCCTCCGAAGCCAAGTGTAAATCGTACAAAATCGCCCTTTGTTATTCTCGATGCAGAAAGAAAACCGCTCTTCGGAAACCCCTCGGAAGCAACGGAGATAAATTTCAAACCAATTCTCCACAATAACGAGACTGTGGGCTATATAGGTCTGCTGCCACCAAAGCAATTCTTACACCCACGCCAGGAAGAGTTTTTAAAGCAGCAGACTTCAGCTCTAATTTTTGCAGTATTTGGAATTCTAATAGTAGTTGTAATATTTTCCTTTCCATTAGCAAAGCGTCTTCTCAAACCTATAAATACAATTGCTGCAGCAACCCATGATTTGGCATCTGGCAAATATACTGTTCGAGTGCCTGTATCATCTTCCGATGAACTGGGTCAGCTTGCCCGCGACTTCAATGCAATGGCTTTGACCCTTGAGAAAAATGAGAAGGCACGTCGACAATGGGTTGCGGACATTTCCCATGAACTGCGAACCCCTCTCGCTGTCCTACGCGGTGAGATTGAAGCCCTTCTTGAAGGTATTCGCAGCACTGCCCCTGAAGCCATCCGTTCGCTCAATGCGGAGGTTTTGCGTCTTCATCGTTTGGTAGAAGACCTTTACCAGCTTGCTCTTTCAGATCTCGGCTCATTGAACTACCATAAAGAGGACATTGTTTTGTCAGACGTGATCATGGATTCTATAGAACCTTATCGTGAGGAATTTATCCGTCAGGATATCAAATTCACAACAGATATTCCGCAAGGATTAAAGTTAATCGTTCATGCTGACCGTGAGCGTCTTCACCAGCTATTTGGTAATCTGATTGATAATTCCTTAAAATATACTGATTCTGGCGGCGAATTTGCCGTTCGTCTTAAATTCCAAAATAATCAGGCTAAAATTATTATTGAAGACTCCGCTCCAGACGTTACTAAGGAAGAACTGGGCAGACTTTTCGATAGACTCTATAGGGTGGAGGGTTCAAGAAGCCGTTTAACTGGGGGTGGCGGACTTGGACTGGCAATCTGCAAAAATATCGTTGAGGCTCATGAAGGGGAGATATCCGCACATCCATCTTTGCTGGGTGGACTATTGATCAAAATCATTCTTCCCGCCATCAAGAGGAGTTCGTGAACAATAAGGTCCTTATTGTTGAAGACGAGCCGAAATTAGCAAGTGTGCTTGCAGATTACTTGAGAGTATCTGGGTTTGAATCTTTGACTCTGGGAAATGGCGTTGATGTTGTGCCTTGGGTTCTGGAGCATAAGCCAGATCTTATACTACTTGATTTGATGCTGCCCGATCGTGACGGCATGGAAATCTGTAAGGACATCCGCACATTTTCTCAAGTGCCTATAATTATGGTAACAGCGAGGGTCGAGGAAATTGACCGGATCTTGGGGCTTGAACTTGGTGCCGATGATTACATTTGCAAGCCCTTTAGTCCTCGAGAGGTAATTGCTCGGGTTAAAGCTGTCCTGCGTAGGATTAACGATGTTTATACTGCTCAGTCCCAAGGTCTCGTTCTTGACGAAGGCCGCTATGAGGCAACTCTCTACGGGCATGATCTTAAACTCACAGCAGTAGAGTTTAAATTGCTGCAATTTATGGCAGCTAATCCAGGGCGCATCTTTGGACGCCAGCAACTCATGGACAAGATATATCCCGATGAGCGTAATGTCAGCGATCGCACTATAGACAGCCACATCAAAAAATTGCGGAGAAAGATCGAGGCGGTTGATGCCGTAGCTAATTTCATTCATTCGGTTTACAGCGTAGGATACAAATTTGAGCCGAAATCAGGGTAAATAAATTTTCATCATGTCTCACAAGGGAGCTGATTTATAATCAATTGAACTTTCTATCTCAACTATTCAGGTGCGGTCT
>JBBIKS010000060.1:0-14858 GCA_037445375.1 Nitrospirota bacterium
TTAAGATGCTCGATCTTGTCGGCTTGGACGGCTTCGAGGATGCATATCCAAGGGAACTCTCAGGCGGTATGAAGCAAAGGGTTGGAATAGCGCGAGCTATGGTGGTTGAGCCGGAGATTCTTTTTATGGATGAGCCTTTCTCAGCTCTTGATATCCTGACGGCAGACAATCTTAGGGGCGAACTAATCGATCTATGGCTCAAGAAAATGATGCCTATAAAATCGATCATTTTTGTCACCCACAACATTGAAGAGGCTGCGTTTCTCTCTGACAGAGCTATCATTTTAAGCCACAATCCGGGCAGAGTCAAGGCGGATGTTTTTATCGACCTTCCACATGAGAGGGACAAAAACTCCAGAGAATTCAAGCATACGGTTGACAAGATTTTTACATTACTTACCAAACCGGCAGAGGAAGTGCCTTTCCTGCTCGAAAAAGAACGTTATCAGTTTCTGCCTCACACTAAGGTCGGGGCTATCTCAGGCTTGATTGAGATGGTGCACGACAAAAACGGCAGAGTTGATATCTCCGTCCTCGCCTCTGACCTTAGTATGGAAGTGGATGATATATTTCCTATCATCGAGGCCTCGGTTTTCCTTGGATTTGGGGAGATCAGAGAAGGTGACTTTATAATCACTGAAAATGGCACGCAATTCTCTGAGGCGGACGCATTAATGAAGAAAAAATTATTCAGAGCTAATGCCCTGAATAACATACAGCTTGTGAAGCAGATTATGCAGGTCCTGCAATCAACATCCAAGCATAAGATGTCAGAAGACTTCTTTATTGAGATTTTAGAAAATCATTTTACAACCGAAGGGGCTTGGCAGCAGCTTGAGACTGCAATCGATTGGGGTAGATATTCGGAGTTGTTTGCTTATGATTACGACAGCGGGGAATTTTATCTTGAGTAATTATCCCTGTGCTAACTTGTTTTGTCATATCTTTAATCCAAAAATTGCGTTTAATTCTAAAAGAGCAGGCATGATTTAGTGTCAGTGCCAGTGAAAAAATAGTCTCTGATACGCATCGCTGACACCGATACTGACGCTAAATGAGTCCATTAAGATTTATATCATACTTTCAGCCTTTTCCTTTAATTCCTTTAATTTTTTAAGAGCCTTCTGTGGGGATATGGAGTCTAAATCCATGTTAAGTAATTCAACGGTGACGGAGTCTCCTGACAAAAATAGATTAAGTTGTGACGCTGTAGATGAATCCCTAAAGCCGCTTCCCTCCAGTTTTTTTAAAATAATCTTCGACCTTTCTATCACCTCTTGGGGCAAGCCTGCAAGCCTTGCAACCTGTATGCCGTAGCTCTTGTCTGCCGAACCTTTCTCTATCTTGCGCATGAATATTATCTCATCCCCCCACTCCCTTACAACCGCATTGTAATTCTTTACACCCTCTATAGTGAAAACAATATCGGTGAGTTCATGATAGTGTGTTGCAAAAAGGGTTCTGCTTTTGAGGTTTTTTGCGAGATACTCTGCGACTGCCCATGCGATGCTCACCCCATCGAAGGTGCTCGTTCCCCTGCCTACTTCATCAAGTAATATAAGACTCCTTTGTGTGGCATTATTTAAAATATTAGCCGTCTCGGTCATCTCAACCATAAAAGTACTTTGTCCTTTAGCGATGAAATCTACAGCCCCGATTCGCGTAAATATCCTGTCCGCTATGCCAATACAGGCGCTTTTTGCAGGTATAAATGAGCCTATCTGAGCCATTAGAACTATAAGGGCAACCTGCCTCATATATGTTGATTTGCCAGCCATGTTAGGTCCTGTTATTAATATCAGCCTGTTATTGCCGCAATCCAGCAAGGTATCATTCGGTATGAACTTGTCGCTTGATGAGCTTATAAAATGTTTAATTATAAGTCTTTCTATTACGGGATGCCTGCCTTCGGTTATTTCTATTATCTCATCATTATTCACAACCGGCTTGTTATAATCATATTTTTTTGCCGCTACCGCAAGGGAATAAAGAAAATCAATAATTGCTATATTCATTGAGGTATTGAGAAGATTTTCTTCATAATCTTTAATACCCTCTATCAAGTTATTAAACAACTCCAGTTCGAGTTCTTTTAGGCGGTCTTCAGCGTCCAATACCTTTGTCTCATATTCCTTTAGCTCTTGTGTAATAAACCTCTCAGAGCTTACAAGGGTTTGTTTTCTGATGTAATTATCGGGCACGAGTCCAAGATTTGTCTTTGTAACCTCTATGAAATATCCAAATATCCTGTTATAGCCGACCTTTAAAGATGAGATGGATGTCCTTTGCCTCTCCTTTGCCTCAAGTTTTGCGATGAAATCCTTTCCAGTTGATGAAATTGCCCTCAATTCATCAACCTCTGAGCTACAGCCCTGCTTGATTACACCACTTTCTGAAGGACTGATGGGGGGATTTTCAACAATAGTAATGCCTATTAACCTAACAAGTGCATTAAATTCTGAGATACCCATGCTGAGTTCATTTAAGTAAGAATTACCAGAAGATGCAAGCAGGTCATTTATTTTAGGCATATTCATCAAGGAATTTTTCAGGGCTATCACATCACGAGGACCCGCAGTCTTGTTGCTTATCTTCATGGTTAGCCTCTCAATGTCATTAATCCCTTTTAAGACAACTCTTAATTCTTCCATCAACTCAAAATCTTCTATGAGGGCTTCTACTGCATTTTGTCTCTTAATTATCGAGGATAAATCGCTAAGAGGTTTTATTATGGCATTCCTTAAAAACCTCCCTCCCATCGGGGTAAGGGTCTCATCCATTATCCAAAGAAGGGTGTTGTCGGTTGAACCATCTTTCAGATTTTGAAAAATCTCGAGATTCCTGCACGATGTTGAATCCAAAAACATGAATGAATCAGCTTGAAAAACAGAAATCTTTTTAAATGCAATCTCTTTCTGTGTTTCTTCGAGATAGTTTATGAGGGCGCCGGCAGATGAGATGGCAATGTCCATATTTTCACACCCAAAGCCGTTTAAGGAAGCAACCCTGAAATGTCTGAGAAGAGTCTTGTAAGCCTCTGAGTAATCAAAGCTTAAGTCATCGAAATAAGATAAAAAATGCCCCTTCATCTCCTGCTGAAAATGGAAATCCGATTTGAGACTCTCCGGACAGAGTATTTCCTTTGGTTGAAATCTGACAATCTCATCCTCAATAGGTTTGCTCGTTTCATATACAATGAACTCTCCAGTAGAGATATCAGCAGCAGCAATCCCTGTTCTTCCCTGACGTGTTAAAAGACTAAGTATAAATGAATTCTCCTTTGGCAGGTCAGGGTTATGTGTTCCGGGCGTGATAACCCTGACGACCTCTCTACGAACAATGCCCTTTACATGTTTTGGGTCTTCAACTTGCTCACAGATAGCTACCTTGTAACCTCTTTTTATGAGTTTCGAGATATATGAATCTGCCGCAAAGTAAGGAATTCCGCACATTGGAATTGGTTCACCGCTTTCTTTGTTGCGGCTTGTGAGCGTTATTTGCATGGCTGCTGAAGCCTTCTTTGCATCCTCTCCAAACATCTCATAGAAGTCGCCCAATCGGAAAAATAATATGGCGTCCTTAAATTTTTCCTTAATGCCAAAATATTGTTTCATTAGAGGAGTTTGTTCAGACATATTCAATGACTCTCTTTAGCTTATTTTTTCCTAATCCATTCCCCTGTGTCTTTCTGAATCCACCAATTAGCAAGGGAGCTTTCTCTCCAGCTATTAGCAAATATTTTTTGTATCTCTGGGAGCACCTCTTTGCCAAATTTGTTTGCTTTCATAATCTCTTCATAAAGCGCATTACGATCTTTGTTTTCCTGCTCAATTAATCGGTTGATTTCTGCTTTTTGCTTCAGGTTTAAACCTGTTACATCCCTTGTCTCCATAAGACCCTTATTATTTTCACCTATGGCGCCCATTTCATAATACGGTTTTAATTTGGCAAATCTGCCTTTTAAGGACTCTTTTAGCGCCCTGATAGCAGGAGTCGAGACCTCGATATCTATCTGTGCAAAAACCTCTGAGGGTCCCAGACTTAATATCTTCTGATCTTTAATGATTCGGCTTTCTTTGTTCTGCTTTTTATCTTTCTGCTTTTCAAGGCTTTTATCAGCACCTCTGATATCTTCCACAATCACATCTGCGGCTTTCTGAACTGCTGATGCTGGAAAATAAATATTGACTGTTACACACGAAGATACAACAAATGCTGCAAGGATAAAAAGTAAAACCATTTTTTTGTTCATAATACACTCTCCTTTTTTATTTTTGTTAAAAAATCAGACATAATCAGAGTCTGCTTATAAACTACGAAAGGTCATGGTGAGCCTGTCGAACCATGACACAAGAACAAGGATTTATATTACCCTTGGACGGCTCAAGGTTACAAAAAAAACGATTTATAAATAGTGCCTGTTTATAAATTACGATTATTCACCCTCCCCCCAACCCCTCCCGTCAAGGGAGGGCATATTTAACAACCCTCTCCCCTTGCGGGAGATGGCAGGGGTGAGGGGGATTTTATAGTTTTATAAACAGACTCTAAATAAACATTAATTACAATCATTGCATATGATATCTAAAAAATCTATTAACTAAAAAAGATAATGGAATCCTTTGTCCTGAAACACTAAATCAGTGTGACAGTGCGATAGCTCGACAGCAATTTTTGAATCTTGAATCCTGAATTTTCTTTATTTTTCGCACTACCTCGCTATTTTTGCCTGAAAGATTATGCAGCAGCAATGCATAATATAATACTTTTGAATACAAAGATTTGACGATATTCATGCCAGCCATATAAAAAATTAAGCGTATTTTTTGAGCCAACCTGAAATAGAAAATAAGGAGATTCGAGCCGTGTTTATATAACATGCGGTAGGCGTTCAGAAGGCGGGCATTGCCGAGCAAAAAACTTATGGCTTGGCTTTCACCTACCCCGGTATAATTTTAATAAACTTTCTTTTGCCTGACTTAATGATATAGGTATCTTTTTGCAGTCTGATATCGGGATTATCAATTTTATCATCATTAACCCTGACGGCGCCTTGCTTGATAAGCCTGACTGCCTCAGTAGTGCTTGGGCAAATACCGGATTCCTTCATGATTCTGGGCAGCCATATATCCTGCTCCTTCCATTTAATGGTGGAAGTCTGAATTTCTTCTGGAAGTCCTTTATCTTTGAATATGTGACTAAACTCTACCTTAGCTTTTTCAGCCGCATCTACCCCCCAATATCTTTGGACAATCTCAAAAGCAAAATCCTCTTTTACTTTTTTAGGATGTAAATTGCCTGATTTTAGACCTTCTCTGAGGCTATTGAACTCGTCAAGGCTGATATGGCTCAAGAGTTCATAATACTTAATCATAAGCTCATCGCTGATTGACATAAGTTTGCCGTATATCTGCATAGGAGACTCTGAGATGCCTACATAATTGTCAAGGCTCTTTGACATCTTTTTTTCTCCATCAAGCCCCTCCAAAAGAGGCATCATCACTATAACCTGTTGTTCCTGTCCATATACTTTCTGGAGTTCCCTCCCCATCAAGAGATTAAACCTCTGGTCTGTTCCGCCGAGCTCTACATCTGCATTGAGAACAACTGAGTCATAACCCTGAAGCAGCGGGTAAATAAACTCGTGAATGCTAATTGGGTTATGATTCAAAAATCTCTGCTTAAAGTCCTCCCTTTCGAGCATCCTTGCAACTGTCAAGGTGGCTTGAAGTTTGATTAGTTCTGCTACTGAGAGGCTTTCGAGCCATTCGCTATTAAATCTTATTATTGTTTTTTGGGAATCCAGTATCTTAAAGACTTGCTCTTTATAGGTCTCTGCATTTTTGAGGACATCTTCTCTGGTGAGAGGCTTTCTGGTCTCTGATTTGCCCGTCGGATCACCTATCATCCCGGTAAAATCGCCTATTAAAAAGACAACTTGATGACCAAGCTCTTGAAACTGCCTCATCTTCTCAAGCAAAACGGTGTGTCCAAGATGTATATCTGGAGCGGTAGGATCAAAACCAGCCTTGATTATTAGAGGAATTTTTTCTTTATAAGACTTTGCGAGCTTTTTGAGCAGTTCGCCCTCAGAAATTATCTCGGTGCAGCCTCTTTTTATTGTCTGTATTTGTTTTTCGGGTGTAAGCATGGTGGATATATTATAATTTATGACACATAAAGGTCAATCTTACCGGAATTCATGCAGCAATTGCCTGCCCTTTAACTTATCCCAGAAAATGATTTCTGCCAAAGGCATATTGCTTCTTAATACTTTCCGCCTATTTCTCTGGTCAGCCATATATCGCCTGTTTATAAATGCCGATTTTATCGCCCTTCCAAGATCCTCCCGTCAAGGGATGGGGTTACTTTATAGTTTATAAACAAACACTATATACAAATCTAATTGCATTCTTCGGTTTTTCTATTCCATAAACTCTTTTATCAGTATATTGTCCTTGTCAAATATGCACAAAGAAAAAGGCATTTCATTCAGGTTCATATGGGTGGCACAAGCAATACAAGGGTCATATGTCCTGAATGCTGTCTCTATCTTATTCAATATTCCATCAGAAATTATCCCATTTTTAATATATTTGGATGCAGCTTTTTGGACGGCCATACATATTGCGGCATAATTATTTTGAGTTGCCACCAGAAGATTTACATTCTTTATTATTCCTCTGCCATCAGAGTTGTAATGATGAAATAATATTCCTCTCGGAGCTTCACAAACCCCAACTCCTTCTGATGGAATGTCTGAAGGGATATTTCTTATATACTGGCTTGTGATCTCAGGGTCGTTTATAAGTTCTGACATTCTTTCCGCTGAATATAATACCTCTATCAGCCTCGCCCAATGGTATGCAAAGGCATTATGCAATGGCTTACCGCCCAAAAAGTTAAGCATCTTTTCATATTCTATCTGTGCAAGAGGTGTAGGCATTGCATCTGAAACATTTAAACGTGCAAGAGGTCCGACACGATATATGCCGCTTTCTATGCCATCAACAAATCCATTCCAACCCTTATTTTTAAGGTAGAGTATCTTGCTGTAGTTCCATGAAACAATCAGTTCCGCCAAGTGATTTAGATAGTCACCTGCCTCAAATTTATAAAATTCTCTGCCGTAAGGGTCAATAATTCTTATCACCCCATCATAAAAATTCAGCTTATTGTCTTGATCGACAAGCCCCATATAGTATGTCTTGAGTTTATAATTATCATCGGTGATCATCTCTAAATAAGCCTTGTTTTTGAGAAAAACATCTTCAAATATTTTTAGTGTAAATACTGCAAATTCAAGGGCATCGGAGATTATCTGTTTCATATAGTTCCTGTCATTTTCTTTCAGCGGCTTTGAGACCCCGCCTGCAACACCGAAAAGGGGATAAAGAGGACTTCCAGAAATTCTTGAAGATAAATCTCTGACCTTTTTTCTTATTTCGATAGCCTTTCTGCCCGTTTCGATGCCTAGTTTTTCAATTACCCCAAATATATTTTTTTTCTCTCTCGGAGCATCAATCCCAGCAATAAAATCACAGCCTCCGAGGAAATAGAAATGGAGCAAGTGATCTTCAAACATAAAGGCATTATAGAGCAATTCCCTTATCTTTTTTGCAGCTATAGGCGGTTCGACATTGAACAGACGGTCTAATGCTTTAGAGGATGCAGTATGATGAGCCGTAGGACATACGCCGCAAATCTTCTGAGTTATTGCGGGCATTTCTTCAACAGCCCTTCCTTCGCAAAACTTCTCAAACCCTCTTAGTTCAGTTGCCTGAAAATATGCCCTCTCGACATTTCCGCCTTCATCAAGAAAAATGGATATTTTTCCATGCCCTTGCAGTCTTGTTAATGGATTTATGGTTATCTGTCTTTTCACTTTATGATGTCTTTCAGCAGTGATGAAGGCAAGCAGTATCTATAAAGCAATCCTGCAATATCAGGTATCGAGTCTGCAATTTTCTCCATTTCGTCTTTATCTCTTGACTGCACCAAAGATGCAAGAAATGACAAGGTTTTTGCTCCGTAATCAGCTGTATTATCAGTAGGACCAAAACACCCCCTGCAAGGCATATTGGCATTAATACAGCGAGATAAACACCCTCCCCTTGTTGCAGGTCCGAGACATATCAACCCCTGAGCCAAAAAACAAAGGGATTCATCCCATTGGAATTCAAAAAGCCTCTTAAATTCATCTATGTGTATCTTATCAGGCTGGCTATCCTTTCTCGCGCAGGTATCACATAAAGCCTTTTTCTCAGTAAGTACGGTTCCATGAGGAGGGATGTCCTCACTAATAATTCTTAAAATCCCGCTTTTTACGAGTTCAGGGGTTGGCGGGCAGCCGGGTATATAATAATCTACCCCGATCATATTATTTAAGGGTTTGACAGAGTCCAGAAATGCGGGCAGTATTAATTGCTGTTCATCTTCGCCTGCAATAAGATTGGGCTGAATGGAATCCTGATTTTTGACTGATATGCCTTTTATATAAATATGCTTAAGAATATCAGCAGTATCGTATAAATTTGCGAGTCCGAATATACCGCCGAGATGGGCGCAGCTTCCATGGGCTGCAATGAATCTGGATTTTTGTCTTAACAGCCTTGCAATACGCGCATGTTCATCCATCTGGATTGAGCCGTTGATAAGTGATAGATAAATCTCACCGTCTCTCATCTTTTCGATGTCATCATACTTAAAGTCCATAGCAATCGGCCAAAATACGATATCAATATTGCTGGCTATTTCTAAAATACCTTCTGCAATGTCAATGACTGATGCATCACAGCCGCCGCAGCTTGAACACCAATATAACGCTATCTTAGGCTTTTCCATATTAATTCACCAATTCGCCTGCAATATAAAAGAATTGGATACGCTTAACCCGAAAAATGCGTTTAAATCTAAAAAAGCAGATATGGATAACCGAAAAGCCTTTGTCCTGAAAGACCTCGAATATGCAATACTGCAATCCATGATTGAATATTTTTATACTACATAGGTTATGCAAATTGCAGTATTGCATAAAGATAATCCTGTTGAATACAAAGGATTTGAGGGTATCCATATCTGCCGAATAAAAATCTAATTGCATTTTTCGGGCTAAAAAACACGTAAGATATACTGGTTTTTGAGTCATCTATGCTGATTTGACTTTGTCGAGATTTTCAATGGTCCAAATCCCCTTATTTTCTCAACCATTTGAGAAATAATCATGACGAATTTATCCTTCTCATTTGCAGAGATCCATTCTAATTGAATCCTTTCTTCTTTTATTGCAAGCTCGGAAAGCAATTTTTTAAGGAGCGCAAATCTTCTCATCATATGATAATTGCCATCTTTGTAATGGCATTCCCCCAAATGGCAACCAAATACAATAACCCCGTCTGCTCCTTCGCTAAATGCCTTCAATATGAATTGAGTATCTATCCTGCCGCTGCACATAACCTTGACAGGCAAAAAGTTGTGTGGATATGTCATTTGAGACCTGCCGGCAGAGTCTACGCCTTCATAGGAACACCAATTGCATAAAAAGCCTATTATCTTAGGTTCAAATAAATCCATATAACTTAATACCCTAACCTAAAAGCCCTGTGATTTCAGCATTTATCTGTCTGTCTGTATAATGGCGGCATATAATTGCTCCCGATGGACATGAAGAAGCACAGATGCCGCATCCCTGACAAAGAACCTTATTAACCGATGGTGTTTTCGTAGAACTATTGTAATCTATTGCGCCATATGGACAAAGCCCTGTGCATATCTTACAATCCGAGCAGAGATCATTACTAATCTCAGCAATCAAAGGTTCTATCTTTAGTTTTTTGCCATGAATAAGTGTGCTTGATATCCTGCCTGAGACAGCAAGTGCATCGACCACAGCAGAGGCCATAGCCATAGGACTTCTTGCACATCCGGCAATATATATCCCTTCTCTTGCTGCAGAAACAGGAGATAAAATAGGATATCCTTCATTGAAAAAGCCGTTTCTATCAAGTGTGATATCAAAAAGCCGTGCAAGTCTCAGGGTATCTTTTGAAGGCTTTAAAGCAGGCGCCAAAATTACAATATCAAAGAAAGCAGTCCTATATTCGCCAACGATATCCTGATATTTTAAGGAGATTCTGTTGTTTTCTTTGCTTATAACAAGGGAATCATGATTTTTAATGCGAATGAAATCAATTCTGTCGTTTTCTTTTATGTTATTAAAAAAAGCCTGATATTCTTTTCCGGGAAGGCATAGGTCAATATAAAAATCGCTGATACAGGCATGCGGCAATTGTTTCCTCAGAAGATGCCCAATCTTGAGCAAATTCATACAGCAAATTCCAGAGCAATACTCAATATGTTTTTTGTCTCTGGAGCCAGCACAATGTATCAGTGCAATGTCCTTTGCTTGACTGCCATCTTTTATCAGAACGATTCTGCCTGAAGGCACAGTGGAATTCAATAATATCTCAACTTCAAGACTGCTAAAAATATTTTCAATCGCACCATATCCGTATTGCATAGCATTTTTCAAATCAAACAGTTCAAAGCCTGTTGCTATCACTACTGCACCAACGTTTACTTCGATGATTTTTTCTGAATCTTCAAAATTAATCGAACCGAAATGGCATGTATCCACACATGCATTGCATAGCTGTTCGCTAAAATGCAGGCAGTTTTTTTTATCTATTGACGCTTTATGGGGGACGGCTGTAAGGGTAGGAATATAGATGGCATTTCTTGCGCCAATTCCCTCACTATATTCATCTTTAACAATGACAGGACATACATCTGAACACCTACCGCATCCAATGCATGTTGAAGGATTTACAAATCTTGGGAAGGATTTGATTCGAATGTTGAAATTCCCAAAATATCCTTTGACGCTCTCAACCTTACTGCATGTAAAGAGGTGAATATTTTCATTCTCAAGGACTTCATTAAGTAAAGGCTGTATCATGCATGAGCAGCACTCCATGCTTGGGAAAACCTTTTCATAATATGCCGCCTTGCCGCCAATAACAGGCTGTTTTTCAACAAGATAAACCTGCCTGTTTTTCTTGGCTAAGCTTATGGCGGTGGAAATACCGGCAATTCCGGCACCAATTACAAGAACATCGGTATTGCAATCACTTTCATAAGCCTCAAGAGGTTCATGAAAGTGAACCCTTTTGATGCCTGACGAGAGCATCCTTTCAGCTTTTTTGGTCGCAAGGTGTTTATTGCTTGTAGTCCATGCGCACTGCTCCCTGATATTTATAATTTGTAGAAGAAATGGATTCAGTCCAGCCTCAGCAGCTATTTTTTTGAAGGTTGCCTCATGTTCTTTTGGTGAACAAGCGGCTATAACAAGCCTTTTGAGTTTGTTTTCAGTAATACCATTTTTGATGAATTCCTTTCCTTCATCTGAACAAAGGACATTGAACGGTTTTGCGATAGCAACATCCTCGAGATTAAGGGCAAAGCTGATTAAATCATCAATATCAATAGAATCCTTTATATTTGAGACACATTCACATATAAAAACACCTATTGTCTCGGGCACAAATATCACCTTATTGAATATCTATTGTTATTGAAATCCAAGCCATTGGATATTCCTTCATTATTATACTACATTTCTTAACCTCTCAAATTGCATTTAACCTTGCTACAGGGTTTTCTTATACTTCCCTCCCCCTTGATGTGCGAGGGCGAGGGCGGGGGTGACAAGAAACTATTTTCACCCTCCCTTTTGTTCCCTCCCATCAAGGGAGGGGAGATTTTGGGATACCCCGCAGCTTGCTGCGGGGAGGTTCACTCTTCAAAGAACAGGTATAGATGCCTAAAAAATATATGAACTTTATATTTTATGCGATTAAATCAAGCGATAATTTAAGATAATAATGCTCAAGTTGTCACGGTGAACCCTTCGGTTAATCATGTCATCATGAGCTGATGGATGGCATTACTGTTCAGGATCTGCTTGCCAAACCATCGGGATGCTTCTCAGTACGCCCTGCGGTTAACCAAAAAAATGGAATTCGATTTTTATACAGCAGGCGTGATTTAGTGTCAGTGTCAGTGCCAGTGAAAAAAATATTCTCTGATACTCATCACTGACACTGACATTGAGACCAAGTTAGTGTTTCAGGACAAAGGTTTTTATGGTATCCATGCCTGCTTTTTTAGAATTAAACTCATTTCTTTGGTTGAAGAGTCAAGAGAGGCTGATTCTTGGATGGATTAATTCATTGGTGGAGGCGGCGGGAATCGAACCCGCGTCCGAAAGCGCTACTTTCAAACATCTACATGTTTAGCCCGACATTTGATCTTCGGATATTAGAACGCCGTCAAGCAGGCTTTCTGATATCCTATCCCTTTAATCTCCCATCAGAATTAAGGGCTTCATCTGATGGCAGCCTGTTCTATGACGCTGTCTCTGAAGTACAGGCGACTCCAGATAAGCGCGCTGCTTTTAATTAAGCGGCGAGTGCCAGTTCTTTATTGGCTTTTGTGTTTTTTTCCATCTTTTTACATGGTGATGGAGCCATGACATGCAGTTTGACCCTCGCAACCCCCGTCGAGCCCTATCGCCCCCAAAAGGTATATTTTATTATAACATTTTTTGTCTTTGATTGAAATATATTAGATAATATATAATTCTTTTTATTAAAAACATGAACCAGATGGAGCGACACATTATGAAAAGATTATTTTGGGTATCTATATTAATGCTTTTTCTGCTCGCCTCATGCGGCGGCAAAAAAGAAGTGAAAAAAGAGACCGAGGAGTCCAAGACTGCTAAAGAAGCCTTTGCGGTTGTAGAACTTATAAAAGATGCTTATATTAAAAAAGATATCAATACAATTCAAAAGCATACCACAAATGATGGACTTAAAATTATTGCAAAAGATATAGGAAAATTTGATTCCGTCAGTTTTACCTTCAAACCAGTCTGGGTTGATATAGGAAACGACAAAGTTACGCTCAATGTTTCTTGGCAAAGCGTTTGGGAAAAGGGAACAAACAAGATTGACGAAAGAGGAATGGCAGTCTTTATTCTAAAAGACAAACCTTTGAAAGTTGATAAAATCTTAAGAACTAATCCCTTTGATTTGCCAGAATGAGGATTTAAAAATTTGAGAAAGATCGCGATAAATAATATTGAGATTGGCAGTGATTGCCCTGCACTAATAATTGCTGGACCATGTGTAATTGAGAATGCGGAAATAACCCTCCAAACTGCCCTTAATTTAAAGGAGATTTGCTCTGAAATTGGGTTGCCTCTGGTATTTAAAAGTTCTTATGACAAGGCTAACAGGACATCCCTAACATCCTACAGGGGACCTGGAATAGATACAGGTCTAAGCATTTTGGCTGAAGTAAAAAATAAACTTGGAATTCCCGTCATATCCGATATCCATTCGGTTGATGAGATAAAACCTGCCGCTCAGGTGCTTGATATGCTTCAGATACCAGCATTTCTATGCAGGCAGACTGATATAATCCTTGCCGCATCTAAAACGGGCAAACCAGTAAATATTAAGAAAGGACAATTTCTTGCTCCTTGGGATGTTAAAAATATCATCGAAAAATTCACATCTACCGGGAATCATAATCTGCTAATCACGGAAAGGGGCACTTCTTTTGGTTATAACAATCTTGTGGTTGATTTCAGATCGTTTCCTATAATTCGCTCTTTTGGCTATCCAGCGATATTTGATGTTACTCACAGCCTTCAACTTCCCGGTGGGCAGGGGAGTTGTTCAGGGGGGCAGAGGGAATTCGCTGAGCCTCTTGCAAAGGCTGCCATTGCTGCGGGGGTGGACGGTCTTTTCATGGAGGTTCATCCAGAACCAGAAAAAGCATTGTGTGATGGTCAGAATATGATAAGGCTTAAAGATCTGAAGGGTTTGTTAATTAAGATTAAAGCCATTCATGAGGCGGTCAAATAGAAGTTTCCTGCAAAAGTATGTAATTAAAATGTAGCCGCAAGCTTTAGTTTGTGTTTTTTCTTTGTCTTCAAGTCCTTACAAACCCCTGCTAAACCCAGCAAATACCAAAAACAGGGCTTTTGCAAGAGCCTCATAAGTTTCTGATTAGAGTCTGTTTATAAAGTCAGGTTTTTTGTCATTCCGCACTTGATGCGGAATCCAGAACTCATTGAGAACACTGGATTCCTGCCTTTGCAGTAATTACAGCTTTTTATGAGAATTACAGTTTATAAACGGATACTAATTAAACTATCCTACCCGAAAATATCCTTTCAATACCAGCATAACCCTTAATAAATCTTAATTCCTTAAATCCTGCAACTTCTGCAAGCCTTCTAATATCATCAGCCTGACTTAAACCAATCTCCATAATAAGCACCCCGCCTTTTTTAACTCATAATTCCCTGTAGCTTGCTACAGGGTTTCCTTCTTGATGGGGGAGGGCGAGGGTGGGGGTGACAAGAAACTATTTTCACCCTCCCCTTTGTCCCCTCCCATCAAGGGAGGGAGATTTTAGGATACCCCGCAGCTTGTTGAGGGGAGGTTCACTTGCCTCATTCCTTTTGAAAGGTTGTCATCTGGTGTTTCTATAACAAGATGATAGTGATTGTTTATAAGGCAGTATGCATGACATAGCCAATTGTGCTTTTCATTGACTTTTTTCAGCGTGTCAAGAAAAAGATGGCGGTCTTCATCATCTTTAAAGATGTTCTTTATCTCATTTTCCTTGAGGTTATGTGATATATAGCGACATCATATTCAATCCTTAGAGGTCTTGCCATGCAGAAGTTTATAGGATAAAACAAGAGAATGTCAAGATTAAAGACCTGACCCTGTCAAGCCAATTTAGAAATGTCCTGTTTTTACCAAAATAGAAATGTCCTG
>JBBIKS010000061.1:0-14531 GCA_037445375.1 Nitrospirota bacterium
TTTAAACCAGAAGGGGGTTATCTGTTTCTGCACATTTCTATCTCTGTTTTTGGGTGAAGTGTCCCTATTTTATTCTACTCATAAGAATCGCTTAATTTAGGTATCAGATATTTTCTACCATCTCCCACACCCCGCAAGGGCATATGCCCGCACAGAAACCGCAGCCGATACATTTTTCTTCATCTACGATATATTCATATGAGCCGCTTCCGAGATCAACTCTGCTTATTGCGCCATAGTAACAGGTCGCTTCGCACATGCGGCAATCCCTGCAAGTAGCGCATGAGAGGCATTTAAGTCCCTCAGCTTCTGGCGAGAAACTTGTCTGGCATGCCTCATAATATGCAGTCTTAATGCGCTCATACGGGATTACATCTCTTTTCTCCGGCATACGAGGTGCGTGCATGAGTTGGTAATGAATTGCGTCAGCGGCTGCCCTGCCTTTGCCGATTGCATGTGTAACCAATCCAAGCCCTGAGACATCACCAATAGCGAATATCTTTACATCTGATGTCTGTCCGTTATCATCCGCAGCAATCCAGCCTCTTTCGGTATTGACCGATGGAGGCAGAAAATCAAGCTGAGGAACATCGCCTATTGAGATGATGACATAATCTGCATCGAGGTATGTGCCGTCTTTGAAATAAATCTTCTTATTTTTCTTATCATACCTTTCGGTTATCTTTGGCCATTGAATCTGCGTTCCTTTCGCTGCTGCCATCTGCATTTCCTTGCCAAAGGCTGCCGGCTTTTGAATATCTACTGCTATAACCGAATTTGCCCCGCAATTATAAGCCTGCAAGGCTGCATCCATTCCAACATTGCCAGCTCCAATGATTACAGTCTTTTTATCCTTTAAGTCGGGCATATTGCCTGAATTAATCTCTCTTAAAAAGTCATAGGCAGAAATAACATGCTCAGAACCAGGAAAGGAGATTATTCTTGGTTTATGAGCGCCGCAGGCGACAATAACTATTTCATAATCGTTATATATTTCATTAAACCTTTTTAAATCAATCTTGCTATTTAAATAAACATTTACACCAATTTCTAAGAACCTTGAGAGTTCTTTTTCTAGTATCTCATGGGGAAGACGGTCTTTTGGGATACATAATTCAATCTTCCCCCCAAGTTTATCGGCAGCTTCATATATATCAACTGAATGACCTTTTATAGCAAGTTGCCATGCCGCGCTGAGCCCGGCAGGACCGCCTCCTATGACGGCAATCTTATGATCGGTCGGAGAATTTTTCTTAGGAGCAGGTAGATTTAATGCAAGACTGCCAAGCTTGTCTATGGATAGTGGCTTATCAAACCTTGCTCTTGTGCAGCTATTCATGCAAAGATTAGGGCATATCTGCCCGCATACGGTTGCCGGCAAAGGGCTGTATTCCAAAACCAGTTTTAAAGCATCTTCAACCTTATTCTGTCGTATTAATGAAGCTCTTTTATGTGATGGTATATGTGTTGGGCAGGCATAGGCGCACGGTGGATCGTATTTCACATTAGCCCATACAGGTTTGTTTCGTCTGTCCTTACCTGTAGTAATATATGGCAGCAAAGTCGTTTCATGAGAGAGGTAATCAGCAAAAAGACCGCCTTGCCCAATCTCTTTTTCCCATCTATTTTTGTGAAAGTCAGAAAGAGAAATTTTTAACCATTTTTTAGCCATTCTATCGGCAGGGGTGAGGGGGATAAACTTGCGCCAATCATCGCTTGATTTAGTCAGTTCATCGTAATATGGAAATCTATTAATTTCCTGCAAGAACGGCTTTAGATTGGTTTTAAGCCATTCCCAGTCCTGCTCTGATAATTCAAGCAGTTTCACATCCTTTTCGCTGTATGTTTCTATCGGACCTCTGAAATATACAACTCCTCCAACCATCCCTACGCATGGGCGGTAACCAAGAATATTTCGCGGATTTCTTGGATTAACTCCGCAGACAACAACTATGCCTCCTGCCTTGAATTCAGCAAAAGAATCCCCAACATCTCTGAAATACCATGACTGGGGCGGTTCAAATCTCGGATTATATTTTGTCATTGTATCGCATCTGGCACCACCGCTTCCCTGAACATAAAGAATACCTTGAGCGGCAGCATTAAATGCGCCATTGGTTGCATCACCAAGAACTGTTATCTTTGCGCCGCAATTCAACCATCCCACATCATCTGAAACACTGCCCTTAACTGTTATTTCTGTCCCAAGCATGCCCATGCTTCCAAGTCTTTGTCCAACCGAACCTTCAACTAATAACTTTACCTTTTCCTTGCGAGGGAATATCCTGCCGCCAATGCCGTGCTGTCCTTCGGATATTATATGGAGGCTTCTTGCCCCTTTGCTTACTGCATCTTGAATATGTTCTTCAAGGGCTTTGGATGAGAGTCTTTGACCGCCCATATTTCCATTAATCGTTACTGTTTTTTGCATGAGATCATTTTCATATGTTTGATTATCGTCTTTATGTTTCCTGCCGTTTTTCATTGCCTTCTCTTTTTTAACATGCATAGCTTATCTCCAGTCTCTCCACCATTGCTTTATCATCTATACTCAAGCCGTCGGACATGCCTATCGGCAATTCTGTGCTTCTGCCCATCGGAGCAAATATTTTCTTAAGCTCAACATCAGCAGACTTGAATATCTCGACAACCCTCTCTGCAACCTTATCTGGGTCAAGTCTTCTGTATAGCTTGGGGTCTTGTGTTGTTATTCCGCGAGGGCAATAGCCTGTATTGCAAAGGTTGCATCGGTTGTATTCATCCCCAAAACAACCAGCGGTGGACTGCATGATATATTTCCCAATAGAAACTGCGGAAGCCCCAAGCATTATTAAGGCGGCTGCATTAGCGGCTAAATTGCCTTTTTTCCCGATGCCGCCGGCTGCAATCAAAGGCAGTTCATTTTGTTTTCCTTGTTTCACAAGATCTAAATAACATTCTCTGATATTTGATGCTATGGGATGTCCCATTTTATCCATTGATACATTATATGCTGCTCCAGTGCCGCCGTCCTCGCCATCTATGCATAATGCAGAGGCAAATGGATTCTTTGCGAGATTATTCAGGACTGACTTGGCTGTTTTTGTACCTGAAATCTTGGGATACACAGGCACTCTAAAGCCGAATGACATTGACATTGACTGGATCATCTTGGCAACGGATTCTTCAATGGAATACATTGTCTGATGGGTCGGCGGAGATGCTAAATCAACAGACTGAGGAACCCCCCTTATTTTTGCGATAAGATTCATGACCTTTTGCGCCATGAGCAGTCCACCATCGCCTGGTTTTGCACCCTGCCCGTATTTAATCTCTATGCCTGCCGGGTCTTCAACCATATGCGGGACAGCATGTATTATTTCATCCCAACCAAAATATCCTGATGCGATCTGAAGTATAAAATATTTGATAAATCTTGATTTAAGAAGTTTGGGAGGCATACCGCCTTCTCCAGAACACATAACGACCGGCATCCCTTCTACCTCATTGAGGTAAGATACCCCCATCGCGAGCCCCTCCCACATGTGCGGAGAGAGGGCGCCTATAGACATACTACCGATCATAATTGGGAATATTTCCCTGACCGGCGGTATAAACCTGCCTGTATTATTGTCAAATGCAAGTCTGCCATCAACTATTTTTATAGGAAGTTCTTCTGCAGGTAAAATCCTGCCGAGATATGACCTTATTCTATACTCATGCCTTCCTGCGTCAAGTGCAGGGTCAGTTAACATAGATATCCTTGTAAATTTTAGCCTGTCAAGAGTTGAAATTGAAGGGTCATTTCTCCTTCCCCCCCTTTTATAACCATCTCCGCCTTTGTTTTTGTGAAAAAGAAACTTATTTTGAGGATTAAATTCTGGTTCTATAGCATCATTAGGACATACGAGTGTGCAGGCTGCGCAACCAACACAGTGCCTCTCTATATCCGTGACTTGTTCTACAACCTGAGTAACTCTTCTTGATACAGAAGGTATTGGAGTGTCTCCTTCGGATTGCACAACCCTCTTTACCTTTACTGCCGGCACTATAGCCTTGACAGGGCAAACAGATGTGCACCTGCCGCATCGGGTGCAGCGGTGATCCTTCCAGCGAACTATATAAGGAAATTCCTTAAGCGAATTATCATGGTTATGTTTTAATTCATAAAGCTGCCTTGCTGCTGATTCCATAGCTTTACCTCCTCTGCTTCTGGTGATACTATTGCCATGTCATACTTCATAGGAAAAATATCCTTTGATTTATCTCTGGCAGGAATTATCCTGTCAAGTCCGCATTCTTCCGACATGAGGGCATATTTGCCATTTATTCCGCCGACTACTCCGGGTCTCAGCTTCTTAGAGTCATGAACCATAAAACAACTGCCATCAGGAGTAAAACCTATAACGACATTTGGACCATCTATGCAAAGAGGTCTCAAAGACCGTTTGATAAGCTTCAATGCGTCTTTATCATTTCTATCTTCTACCTCAGAATTTTTTAGAGGTGTAATGATATCCTTGTAATAATATAAAGGCATACCAAGCTGTCTGGTAGAATAATGCAGAATATGGGCAAAGACCTCGCTGTCGCTATTGTAGCCTATGTATCCAGGGAATCCCCTGGACATAAGGAACTCCCTTATGGGGACAAATGCGGTATTCTCGCCATTTGTCATAGTGCAGTAGCCCTGAATAAAAAAGGGATGACAGGCATACAGATAAACAGCATAGTTCGTATTCTGCCTTCCTTGGGCAAAAATAATCTTAGCCTTCAGAGAATCCCTCTCAAGCCCGAAGGATTCACCTAAGTGTAAAGGGTCTCCTACTTCTTTTAATGTGATGACATCGGGATAAAATGAAAAAACAAATATTGATTCATCTGCCTCTCCAAGCCTTCTTATGTTAAGTCGGGTGTTTAGCAGGAGTTCTTCTTTTTCCTTGAAAGACTTCTTGCGGTAAGTGTCTGGATAATCATAAACTCTTGCAAAGTAATATTCACGCAGTTTAACACCCTTAACCCTCTTTATTCTCGGAGTCCAGACATGTTTAAGCTTGAAACCTAACCTGTCCATATAGTTATCTAAAATCTCCACACCTTTTTTGGAACAAATGCCTGAAAGTATAGGATATTCTTTAAACATCTCGAACTCTCCGTTTAAGTTTTTCATAACAATGCCAAGCCCCGAACCGTCATGCCCTTCTTTCATTGTTTCAAGGGCTAAAATAGGCTCCATAGGAGAAATATAATCACTTGAAGTTATAGCAGCTAACCTGCACATAATTGAACCTCTTCCTTGAATGTTTTTTAAGTTAAATTTAATACTGACAAAAAAATCTCTAAGTTCAACCCTTATTTTATATAAATATAACTATAGCCTGTTTATAAATGACGGATTTTGCGGGAGCAGGTTTGTAACCTGCTTCATAATTTTTGCTGAATGAGCATGATTCTAAGTAATAGTGCCTCTTTGATATTAAGAAATAAGGGTTCAAGCTGCAAATTTGAACCCGCAAAACGAGTTTATAAACAGACACTAACTTAAGATATAATTCATTATTATTTAAACGGTAACCGCTTGCCGTTTAAATATATATTAAAAAAAAAGGCTGGTATTGTCAATAAAAATCTCGATTTCAAAATGATTTAACCTTACAGCTTGAATTTTGCCATAGGTTTTTTCATTTATATATCTTGTTCTTCTATTAATTCTTGACAAAATATCTTCTGGAAAGTTTAAAATTATGACAAAAGGTAACCGTATGCCATGAACAAGATATCCTCCGGTATAAAAAGCCTCGATTCATTAATAGATTCGTTCTATATAGGCGACAATGTTGTCTGGGAAGTTGAGGCAGGCACTAATTACGATTTATTTATAGAAAACTTTATCAGGCAATCATTCAATGATAATCACGGCTTGATTTATATCAGCTTTAACCGCTCGCCCCAAAGCATTTTAAATAATATACACGGCTTTATAAAAAAAGATAGGTTCGTGTTGCTTGACTGTTTCACCGCAGGGAAAGGCAAAAATGACTCCAAGTTTCTCAAATTTTATGAGAATGCTACTGATTTGAATATTGTCAAAGCTGAAAATCCTGGCGATATCGGGAATTTTAATATATTGCTAAATTCAGTAGAAGATAGCCTTGTATCAGGCATCAGATATATATTTGATAGCCTAACAGGTATGCAGGATTTGTGGGGAAATGAAGAAAATACCTATAAATTCTTTACATATATATGCCCGCGACTCTATGACATGGGTACAGTTGCATACTGGGTTTTGGAAAAGGATGCCCACAGTCAGAAGTTCAAAGCCAATCTCAGACACATATCGCAGGTTGTAATGGATATTTACAAAAGAAGAGACAGGTTGTATATAAAAGCTATTAAACTTGAAGGGAGGCAGGACAGGGAGCCTTTTAAGCCTCATTTGTATGAAATAGACGGGGAAAATATAAAGATTACCCTTCCAAAAAAAGAGAGCGTTTCTGATATTGGAGCTGCAATCAGGGAATGTAGGTTGAGGCTTGGAATCAGCCAGAAAGAATTAGCCGATAAAGTTGATCTCACTGCAAGCTTCATCTCACAGCTCGAAAATAATCAGATAATCCCATCACTGGGTTCTTTTGTCCAGATTTGCGATGCTTTAAAGATAAATCCTTCCCAGATATTGGAAAACAAAAAGCCTTCTGTCATTACTTGGCTTATCAAGGCAGAAGATGTTTTATCTAAAGACCCTGTTATTGTAAATGGAGTGAGGGTATATATTATAAAAAATGATGAATCCATCTCTGCCAAAATGATCTTGATCCCAGCTAAAACTACTATTAACAAGCATTTTTCAGACAATAAATCCAGCGAGCTGATTCACATAATAAATGGAAGCCTTTTTGTTACTATGGAAGGCAAAACTGAGCGGCTCTCTCAAGGTGACAGTGTTTATTTTAAAGATTCCTTTCCATCCCATTGGAAAAATGAAGGAGGTGAGATGGTAAAAGTAATTTCAGTATCATGAAAATTATTTAATAGCACTAAATGTGAAAAATACCTTGGCAAAATTTTTTTGCCTTGACGGGCAACTAATACTTATTTTTTTGCCCGATTAATTAATTTATACTTGATTGGGAGGCTTTATTTATGCAAGTAGGAATACCAAATGTAAGTGCTGCAACTGGAACAAAAAATAGGGTTGCAGATCCGGCTCCATATTCAGGTATCTGTTCAGTATGTCTTGATGGCTGTCCTGGGTTGTGCGAGATTGGAAAATCATCATACCGCGGCAGAGAGCTTATATATCCAACTCCGTTTGGAAAAATTACCGCTGGTGCTACAAAGAAGCATCCTGTAGATTATTCTCATCTTAATATTCAGGGGACTTGTGTAGGCGCAGTAGGCATCAAAGCAGATCCTGATAATGCAATCTTTCCCTCCGTCTCAACAGAGACCGAGATAGGAAATAAGCATAAGATTAAGTTGAGCATTCCTGTGTTTACTGGTGCTTTAGGCTCAACGGACATAGCAAAAGACAATTGGGAAGGGCTTGCGATAGGCGCTGCATTGTCAGGCATTATGGTTGTGATTGGTGAGAACGTAGCTGGCATGGACCCTAAAGCTGAAATAAAAAAAGGAAGGGTTATTAAATCTCCTGAATTAGAAAGAAGGGTAAATTGCTTTAAGGATTGGTATGACGGCAAAGGCGCAATCATCCTTCAGCAAAATGTCGAAGACTCGAGGCTTCAGTCTGCTGAATATGCTGTTGAAAAGCTTGGAGTAGAGTGCGTCGAACTTAAATGGGGGCAGGGAGCTAAAAATATTGGTGGTGAGGTGAAGCTCAAAACACTTGATAGGGCTCTTGAACTTAAAAACAGAGGTTATATAGTCCTTCCAGATCCAACAGAATCATCGGTCCAGACTTCATTTAAAGAACATGGGTTTAAGGAGTTTGAGAGACACTCAAGGCTTGGAATGGTTGAGTATGACGGCTTTGTTAAAACAGTCGAGCATTATAGAAATGTGGGGGCAAAATTTGTCTCTCTCAAAACAGGGGCTTACAAGATTACAGACCTTGCAAGGGCATTAAAATTCTGTTCTGATGCAGGCGTTGATTTTCTTACTATGGACGGCGCTGGCGGCGGAACAGGCATGAGCCCATGGAGGATGATGAATGAGTGGGGAATACCTACTATTTATTTACAATCAATTGCATATAAATTTGCATCCCAGCTTAAAGCTAAAGGCAAATATGTTCCAGACCTTGCTATCGCAGGTGGCTTTTCTTTAGAAGATCATATCTTTAAAGCCCTTGCTCTTGGGGCGCCATTCTTTAAAGCTGTCTGCATGGGAAGGTCTTTGATGATTCCCGCCTTTGTTGGGAAAAATATCCAGAAATGGATGAAGGAAGATAAACTCCCTGCAGAGATCAAAAAATACGGCGATAGTCCTGAGAGGATATTTATAGCCTATGAGACACTCAAGACAAAATTCGGCAAGGATTTTGACAAATTACCCTATGGCGCTATCTCAATGTTCACATTCAGCGACAGGTTAAAACTTGGGCTTCAGCAGATGATGGCGGGGGCGAGAAAGTTTGCGATACAATATATAGATAGAAAAGATTTGGTCTCTCTCACAAAAGAGGCTGCCGAAGTTACAGGCATCCCTTATGTAATGGAAGCTGATATGGAAGAGGCAGAGAGGATTCTGTTTGGATAAATAATTGCTATTAACCTGCTCTTTGTGGGTTCAAGTTTGCAGCTTGAACCCTTATTTTTTAATATCAAAGAGGTGCTATTACTTAGAATCATGCTCATTCAGCAAAAATTATGGAGCAGGTTACAAACCGGCTCCAGCAAGGGAATCCTTATTTTTGTGTCATGGTTTGACAGGCTTGTCCTGAGTTTATTGAAGGGCTCACCATGACAATTCGTAATTTATAAACAGACTATAATTAAAGTCGAAATATTAAACTGATAGATTATAAAAAGGTTTTCTTATGAATAAAACAATGCTCGCAATTCTGAAAGTGCTTGATAAACAATGCGGTATCATAGGCTCAAAGGAAATTTCAAAGGAATTGATATTTTATGGAATTAACCTCACTGAAAGGACAGTCCGTTACCATCTGAGGATTTTAGATGAAAGAGGCTACACTGAGATTTTTGGCAGAGAAGGGAGAAAAATTACACAAAAAGGTAAAGATGAATTAAAACTATCTCTTGTATCATCAAAGATTGGATTTGTAATCAGCAAGATAGAAGCCTTTTCGTACCAGACAACCCTTGATTTAGATTCATTAAAGGGAGATGTAATACTCAATGTTTCATTTTTCCCCGAAGAAAGCCTCAAAGATGCTATGAAAATAATGAAGCCAGTCTTTTTATCACCTTTTATAATGAGCGATAGGTTAATTATTGCAAAAGGGGGTGAAATGATAGGTGATGCCTTAGTGCCAGATGGCATGATAGGTATTGGGACTGTTTGCAGCGTAACAATAAACGGCATATATCTTAAATCAGGCATTCCTGTTGCCTCTAAATTTGGCGGTGTGATAGAAATAGAAAATGGAAAGCCAAAACGATTCATCTCATTAATTAGTTATGAGGGTTCATCATTAGATCCGCTTGAGATATTTATAAGTAGCAAAATGACTGATGTGTCCGGTGCAGTAAAGAAACGTTCTGGAAGAATACTTTCCAGTTTTAGGGAGATACCGGCAGTCTGCCTTGAGGAAGCTAAAAATCTGGCAAAAAAGATGTCAAATAAAGGCATTAAGGGAATATTGATGATAGGCAGTCCAAATAAACCATTACTTGAGATTGATGTAGGTATAGACAAGGTAGGTATTGTTATTGTTGGAGGGCTTAACCCTATTGCTGCTATCCATGAGGCAGATATCAAGACCGAAAGCAAGGCAATGTCAACCCTTTATGAGTATTCAAAATTATCAAAATTTCAGGAAATTAAGGGGAGGGAACTGTGAAAAGAATCGAGGTAATAATAAAGCCCTTTAAACTCGATGAGGTTAAGGATGCCCTTAATAATATTGGAATTCAAGGCATGACTATAACAGAGGTGAAGGGCTTTGGAAGACAAAAGGGACATGCTGAACTTTATAGGGGAGCCGAGTATGTTGTTGATTTTATACCAAAAATAAAGATAGATATCATTGTTCCAGATTTTATGTTAAATGATGCTGTAGAAGTTATAATAAAAGCTGCACGGACAGGAAAGATAGGCGACGGCAAGATATTCGTAAGCAATATCGAAGAATTGATTAGAATAAGAACCGGGCAAAGAGGAAATGATGCCTTGAATTGAAATCAGAGCATCTTGAAGCCTTCCAAAAGATTATTTATTCTTAGCTATTCCCGTAACCCATGAAAGCAGTAAGCTTATTACGCTGATGATAATAGATCCCCATATAGCCGATAGGAAGCCGTCTATATGCAATCCGAGGTTGAAAGGGATGGAAAGCTTTGCTGTAATTATCAACATAAGGGCATTTATAACTAAAATAAAGATTCCCAAAGTAAGGACAATCAATGGCAGGGAAAAAAAAGATATTATAGGTTTTATAATTGAATTAACTATTCCGAATATCATGCCTATTATAATCATCTTCCACCATTCACCGGTGAATGTGATACCATCTACAAGCTTCACTGCAACACCGATAGATAGGGCATTGACCATTATTCTTAATATTAGGTACCCCATGCTATTATCCTTTTTTTCAATAAGTTAAAGTAAGCTGCCACGATTGCAATTTTCATAACAATATATTTTAACATTTATCAAAGATGGTTTGACGGCTTTTTTATCACTCTGATAAAATAGCATCAAATTCGTAAAATTGGAGGGACTATGAACTTATTTATATATAAAGAGATTAATAATAAGAAAGGGTTTACACTTGTTGAACTGCTCGTAGTGATGGTAATTATAGGGCTTCTTGCGGCACTTGTTGGTCCGAGGCTTTTCCCAAAGTTAGGCAAGGGAAAGCAGGCAGCCGCAAAGGCTCAAATTGAATTATTGGGGCAGGCTTTGGATCAATATAGACTCGATGTCGGCACATATCCTACAACAGAGCAGGGTCTTAACGCATTAATCACAAATCCAAGCGTTGATAAGTGGGATGGTTCATATCTGAAAAAAGGGTTGCCTGTAGATCCTTGGGGCAAGCCCTATGTTTATCAGCAGCCGGGTTCTCACGGAGAATATGATTTATTCTCATATGGCGGGGACGGCAAACCCGGAGGCGAAGGGGAAGATAAGGATGTCACAAGCTGGGAATAATCATTTAGCTTGATTAGTGTCTGTTTATAAACTGTTATTTTTATAAAAAGCCGTCATCCCTGCGAAGGCAGGAATCCAGTGCTTTCAATAGGTTCTGGATTCCGCATCAAGTGCGAAATGACAAAAATCCGACTTTACAAGCAGACTTTATTTATAGCTGTTGAAGCCTGATTATATTAGCTTTACCAAGAAATGGAGAGCTGGCGACAAAAACTATACTATCGCCCCGTTTAAACTTGTTCTCTGTTATGAGAGATTTCTCGATCTCTGCCATAAAATCTGAATCAAGAATCTTAGTATCTTTGTGTTTTATTATGTTTCCTGTAACTCCCCAGTAAAGCGGCAACCTATTGAGGGTTTTTTCGTCGGGAGTAAAGGCGATTATTGGGACTGATGGTCTTAGTTTAGATATAAGTTTTGCAGCAAAACCAGAATGTGTAAAAATAACAATAGCCCTAGCGCCGATAGCTCTTGCTGCCTCACAGGCACCCTCAGCAACGGCTTCTGGAAATAAATTAGTCCCTTGATATTTTGAGACTAATTGTTGCGAGGCGGCTTTTTCCTTTTCTGTATATCTGATTATCTTGTCCATCATCTGCAATGCTTCAGTTGGAAACATCCCCGCTGCGGTCTCTGCTGAGAGCATAAGTGCATCTGTACCGTCAAGCACTGCATTTGCAACATCAGATGCCTCTGCCCTTGTAGGCCTTGTGTGTTCTGTCATAGACTCAAGCATCTGTGTTGCTGTTATCACCAGTTTGCCCTTTTTATTTGCAAGGTCAATTAAGTTTTTCTGAATAAGCGGAACTCTTTCTGGCTGCATCTCGACCCCAAGGTCGCCCCTTGCCACCATTATTCCTTCTACCATATTCATAATCTCATCTATATTTTCAAGAGCCTGAGACTTTTCAATTTTTGCGATCAGGGGTGGAAGCGCGAGTTTTTTTTGTTTTGCCCATTTAATTATTAGTTCTATATCTTGGGCGTTTCGGACAAAAGATATCGCAACATAATCAACGTTAAGCTTTATGCCAAATTCGAGGTCTTTTTTGTCTTTTTCAGTAAAGCCCGCCAACGTGGTCTTTGAGTATGGAAGATTTGCGCCCTTTTTTGATTTTATGAAACCGCCTTCTATTGCTTTTGCCTCAAGGGCTTTTTTGCTCTCACTGATAATAAGCAGTTGAATAAGCCCGTCATCAATAAGAATTCGATCCCCTACCTTAACATCCCTTAGCAAAGCAGGGTAGGATATATATAATGATTCACGGCTGCTGATATTATTACCAGGGTAAATCAGAATTTTTTCGCCTGTCTTTAGATTAAAGCCGCCTTCTTTTATCTCGCTTAACCTTATCTTAATACCTTGCAAATCCTGCAGAATGGATACATTTTTTTTAAGAGCTTGCGCCTCCCTGCGAATAATAGCGGCAGTCTTTTGATGGGTATTATGGTCGGCGTGGGAAAAATTAAGCCTTGCGACATCCATCCCGCTTTTTATAAGATTTCTGATTATATTAACGTTATTTGATGCTGGTCCAGTAGTGCATACTATTTTGGCATTTCTTGATTCCATGAGACCTCCATAACTGACGATTTCTTAATAATGCTGCTATGCCTTGCAGGAACAGCCCCCCTTGCAGGGAAGTCAGACCTGTAATGAGCGCCTATACTCTCCTGCCTTTTCAAGGCTGATTCCGTAATTATGTTTGCGAGTGTTATCATATTTTTCAGCTCGATTCCTCTTTTTATGTTAAAGTCGGCATCTTCAATAAATCTCCATTCTGATAATGCGTCCTTTGCTATAGTAAGTGAATCAATACATCTTATGATTCCAACCCTTTCCCACATTATTCTTCTTAACGAAGTCCTTATTTCTTCAAGACGCTGAAAGGCGATTTCTGAAAAGCTAAACATAACGGGCTTTGAAATAAGTTTATCTCTATGGATGTTTAGATGTTCTTTATATTTTATCGCTGCAATGCCAGCTCTATATCCATAAACAAGCCCCTCCAGAAGGCTGTTGCTTGCGAGCCTATTGGCACCGTGAACCCCTGTGGATGCAACCTCGCCGGAGGCATATAAACCTTCGATGTTTGTTTTTCCGTTAAGGTCGGTTTTTACGCCGCCCATTGTATAATGAGCAGCCGGAGAGACAGGTATTAAATCATGAGTTATA
Organism: Nitrospirota bacterium; assembly: GCA_037445375.1. Lineage (GTDB taxonomy): Bacteria > Nitrospirota > Thermodesulfovibrionia > Thermodesulfovibrionales > Dissulfurispiraceae > DYHD01. Next base: position 13,460 of record JBBIKS010000061.1, read on the forward strand.
TCCACATCATATTGAAGGCAGGTAGCATATATCCGTGGAAAGCGGTTTTTCACATAATCCGAATTTAAATGGGTCAGGTCAAGATAAACGTGATGACTATCTGTCTTTACCATCTCGGAAATGATAGCCCTCGAAACAACATCTCTCGGTGCAAGTTCGGAATCCGTATGGTAGTTTTGCATAAATCTTTCCTTATAGATATTCCTCAGCAAAGCACCCTCGCCGCGCATTGCCTCACTTAACAGAAACTGTGGAGCAGAAGGGGCATAAAGGACGGTAGGATGAAACTGAATGAATTCCATATCTTCCATAACCGCCCCAGCCCTGTATGCTATTGCCATGCCATCGCCAGTTGCTACAGGTGGATTAGTAGTTCTTGAGAATAATTGTCCTGCACCGCCTGTAGCTAAGATTGTTATTTTTGAATAGATAGCAAATATCTGGGAATCCCTCAATATAAATGCTCCAGCACATTGACCATCAAGCATTATAAGATCTATAGCGGTGCAGAAAGGAAATCTCCTAACGGCTGTGAAGGTCTTGACCTTGTTTATCAGCACCCTCTCAAGCTCTTTCCCAGTGGAGTCTCCTTGTGAATGCAGCACCCTGCGTCTTGAATGAGCTGCCTCCAAAGTAAAAGCGAGCTTTGAACCCTCTCTATCGAATTCAGCACCCCACTCTATTAATTCAAGGATTCTTGCCGGACCTTCTTCTACGAGAATCTTGACAGCATCTTCCTTACACAAGCCGTCTCCAGCCTTAATTGTATCGTGGAAGTGGATTCCAACCTCGTCTTCATCGCTCAGGGCTACAGCAATTCCTCCCTGAGCATATTCTGTATTGCCTTCTGTGGGGATATCTTTTGTAATAACAATAACATCTCCATGGGGTGCAATCTCAATAGCTCCTCTGAGTCCAGCCACTCCGCCGCCGATAACCAGAAAATCTGTGTATATTTCTTCCATATTTTCAAATTCTAACATAGATTTTTGATAAATACCAGTTTATAAACAGACACTGTCAAGCCAATTTAGAAATGTCCTGTTTTTACCAAAATAGAAATGTCCTGTTT
>JBBIKS010000062.1:0-14188 GCA_037445375.1 Nitrospirota bacterium
TCAAGTAAATTTCCCTCGATATCGCTTATAAAAATAATATCCCTCGATTCATTTAAGAGGAACCTTAAAGCTTCTTCGGATTTCATAAATGTCATGAGATTTTGAGTCGATTTTGAGATGTCACGAAAGGTCAGGCAGAGCAGCAGCTTATTGTCCCAATCAAATTTGGATGGATAGACCTTAAAAGTGATCTTTTCGGGTGAATTTAATTGAAGGTTAAAGACAAAAAAATCTCTTTTGCCAGCAAATACCCTTATTAATTCCAAAAGCAGTTCTTTCTCATTGAGATGCAGAATATCAATGATGTTTTTATTCCTGAAGTCTTCAAGATTAATATCGAAAAGGGAAGAAGCCATGATATTTGCTTCAATTATGCTTCCGTTTTTTGAGTCTATCAATAGGCGGGCTTCTCTATCTTTTTCAAAAATACTTTTAAAAAGAACACCTATATTGTCGGAATGTTTATTATTGATAGTTATGTAATCGAAAGGTTGATTATTGTGCATTTTTTATATCTTAAAAGGGAGTTTAGTTCATTTTACATACTTAATCATGTATTTTCAATAGATATTTTTTGGCTACTGATGAGACAATTATCTTATTGACTCATCAGTGACACAACAAATGCGTTTAATTCTAAAAAAAGGAGGCATAGGCATGGATATCCGAAAAACCTTTGTTCTCAAACACCAACTTAGTGTCATTGTCGGCGTCAGAATTCCGCGGTGCGACGGATGACCGCTTCGTTAAGACGAAAGACGATTTTTCGTCCCTCGTCTGTCGTCTCTCGCCTTTTTTAACTCTAACACTGACACTAAATCATGACTGCTGCATAAAAATCTAATTGCATTTTTTGGTTGAGCGATTTTTAGATTAAATTCAGTACAACCGAGACGGCTGTCCTGCCGAACAGGTCATAGGATAGCTCCAGTAGGGCAAGCGTCTCGCCTGTCAGAGCAAATGCTTTTAAAGTTAGAATCGCTCAATTTGGGGTTATATATCTAAATTTCTGCCGTTATACTTCAGCCAATTTTGCCTTCTTTTAAAATCTGGCATGATAGTTTTTACCTTATTCCAGAATAATCTTGAATGGTCTCTTTGTTCTAAATGCACAAGTTCATGCACAACTACATAATCAATTATTTCCAGAGGCGCCATTATCAAACGCCAGCTAAAATTTAGTGTTCCATTTGTTCCACATGATCCCCATCTTTTTTGAGCATTAGTTATCCTGATTGAAAAGGGCATATCGCCAGCACGCCTTGAATACCACTCGCAGCGCTCTTTTATCTTCTTTGCCGCTTCTGATTTATACCACTTTATAAGAACTTCCCTTGCGTAAGGCGCCTTTTCCAGAGATAAAAGAAGATTATCTTTAATCTCTATATCAAACTTAGCATTATCCACTATTTTTAACTGATAACTTTTCCCAAGATACAAAAAAGACTCCCTATTTACAAACTCTTTAGCCTTTGGTTTTGGACTGTCCTGCATCTCCTTGAGTTTTGCTGTAATCCAATCTCTCTTTCTATTAACTAAATTTTTCAAGTATTCAAATGGGGTCTCAATCGGCGCTCGAATAACGAGTTCTGCATCATGTGTAACTGCAAGGGAGATTGTCTTTCTTTTTGAGCGGATTATTTTGCTTATTTTAATTTCTTCCATAGATATAGCGGATGGGATCATGGTCATTTATAGGGACTTCTGCAATATTCGATAAAAGGTTAAAGACCTAACCCCCATCTCTTTGCTGAATTTATAATTTAAGCACATCCAGACTTGAAAGCAATATAATCCCTCTCTCGCTTAAAGCCTTTATGCCTGCGGCAGGGTCTTCTATTTTCAATACTACAACTGCTTTTTCACCGCTCTTTTGAACAAAAGCATAGACATACTCAACATTTATCTCCGCATTATTAAGAATACTCAAAATACTTGCAAGCCCACCTGGTCTGTCAGGTACTCCTACGGCGATAACTTCAGTTTCTCTGACTGAGAAATTGCTTGTTTCAAGAACCTCTTTTGCTCTTTCTGGCTCTGGAACAATTAGACGCAGGATGCCAAATTCTGATGTGTCGGCTATTGATAGGGCTCGTATATTTATGCCTGCCTTTGCAAGAGCCTCAGTAGCCTCAAGCAGTCTGCCCTTTTTGTTTTCAAGGAAAACCGAAATTTGCTTTATTTTCATTTTCCGCCTCCTATAGTTCTCTCTTATCGAAGACCCTTTTAGCCTTTCCTTCGCTGCGTGGAAGGGTCTTAGGTTCAACAAGGGTTGCCTTAACCCTTAAGCCTATAGATTTCTCTATGTGACTCTCAATCTTCTTTTTCATTGTCTCGATATGCCTTATCTCATCCGAAAAAATCTCTTTTGATGTCTCTACCTGAACTTCCAACTCATCAAGGTGATGAGGGCGGGTTACAATAATCTGATAATGAGGCTCTATGCCTTTTATCTCAAGAAGTGCCTTTTCAATCTGTGAAGGAAAGATCAAGACACCCCTGATTTTTAGCATATCATCGCTTCTGCCCGTAATTCTCTCTATCTTAACAAGAGTCCTGCCGCACTTGCAGACCCCTCTTTTTAAAAATGTAATATCCCTTGTGCGAAAACGAATCATCGGCATACCGTCGCGAGTAAGAGATGTTAAGACAAGCTCACCTTTTTCACCCTCTGGCAACGGCTCAAGTGTATCTGTGGACACTATTTCGGGGTAAAAATGGTCTTCGGAAATATGCAGTCCGCTTTTATCTTCACATTCCTGAGCAACACCGGGACCGATTAGCTCTGTTAAGCCATAAATATTGAGGGCAACGAGATTGAATTTGCTCTCAATGGCGTCTCTCATCTTTTCCGTCCATACTTCTGCCCCAAAACACCCCGCCTTCAATTTTATATCTTTGCTGGTTATTCCTTGTTCCACAGCCACTTCAGCCAGATGCAGGGCATAGGAAGGCGTGCAAGTTAGGATAGTGGAACCGAAATCGAGCATTATCTCAAGCTGACGCTTTGTATTGCCGGCTGAGATGGGCACGACCGTTGCACCAATTCTTTGTGCCCCATAATGGACGCCTATGCCGCCTGTAAACATGCCGTATCCATACCCATTTTGAATAATATCGTCCTTTGTAGCTCCAACCATTGTGAGAGCTCGTGCCATCACTTCTCCCCAAACCTGAATATCCTTTAAGGTATATCCGGCTACAACGGGCTTGCCAGTAGTGCCGGAGGATGTATGAATCTCAACAATCTCATGGAAAGGAACGGCAAACATCCCAAAAGGATACCCTTCCCTCAAATCAGCCTTAGCTGTGAATGGAAGCTTACTTATATCTTTCAAAGTCTTGATATCCTCAGGCTTTACCTTGAGTTCATCAAACCGCTTTTTGTAGTAGGGCACATTCTCATAAGTCTTCTTAACTACTGTTTTTAATCTTTCAAGTTGGAGACTTTCCCTTTCTTCAAAAGCCATACATTCAGCTTCTTTATTCCAGATCATTTTCCCTCCTCACCTTCATCATAGAGCTTAAGATTTTCTTTTTCTAAAAGCCTTTTTGCCCTCTCTATATCTTTTACCTGCACTATAAAATAAGCCTGTTTTCTAGTTTCCTCTACAAATACATAGGCATTTTCCATATTAATTTCATTCCTTAAAAGTACTTGCGCAATCTCATGTATTTGTCCGGGTCTATCCTTCATCGCAATAGCAAGAACCTCATTAAGAGATACCGTAAACCCGCTCTCTTTTAATTTTTTATAAGCCAGTTCCATCTTGTCCACAATAAACTTGATTATCCCAAAACCATTAGTGCTTGCAATAGAAATTGCGAGTATATTGATACCTTCTTTTGCAAGCATCCCTGTTATTTTCTCGATCTTGCCAGGTTTGTTCTCAGCAAAAACCGATATCTCTTTAATTGCTGCCATATAAGCTCCTTTCTATAAAGTCCTTCTGTCAATAACTCTTTGAGCCTTGCCCTCACTAACCGGCAAGGTGCTAGGCTCCAAAAGCTCAACCTTTGGAGTCACAAGTATTTCTGACTTCAGTTTTTCAGTTATCTTTGCTTTCAAAGCAAGTAAATGCTCAATATTCCCATCAAAGAAGTCTTGCTCTATCTCAACCTTGACGGTCATTTTATCATAAGCCTCAAGATGTATCTGGTAATTTTGTGCAACACCTTTAATACCCATTAATACCCTCTCAATCTGCTGTGGAAAGATATTTACACCTCTTACTATAAACATATCATCCACCCTTCCGATAATCCTCGAAATCCTTCTATGTGTTCTTCCGCAAGGGCATATTCCTTGAATGATCTTAACTATATCCTTTGTCCGATACCTCAAAAAAGGCATACCTTCCCTGCAAAGGGTTGTAAGGACGAGTTCGCCTTGCTGCCCTTCAGGCATTGGTTCTCCTGTCTCCGGGTCGAGAATCTCGACAATGAAATTATCTTCCCAGATATGCATACCATTCTTTTCTGTACACTCAAAGGCTACCCCGGGACCATTCATCTCGGATAATCCATATGAGTTATAGACATCAATTCCAAGCATGCTCTCAAGCTTCTTTCTTGTCTCCTCTGAATAAGGTTCGGCTCCCATATACGCCCTCTTCAGAGATAAATCCCTCTGAGGAACAATTCCTTTTGATTCCATTACCTCAGCAAGATAAAGCGCATAGCTTGGGGTCAGGTGGAGGCTTGTAGAGCCAAAGTCTTGCATAATGGAAATTTGCCGCTCTGTATTGCCTGGTCCAGCAGGAATTACTAATATGCCGATCTTTTCAGCCCCGTAGTGCATAACCAATGCCCCGGTAAATAAGCCGTAAGTCATCATGTTTTGAAGAACATCATCGCTTCTAATTCCCGTCATAACCAGACAACGGGCTATAAGCTCGGCGGATTGATTCACATCATTTTTTGAAAAAAATATTGCCTTTGGCTTCCCTGTGGTTCCGCTTGATGTATGAAGACGCACAACCCCTGCCTTTGGCACTGCCAATAGACCATAAGGATAGTTCTGCCGCAAATCATCCCTTGTAGTAAAAGGAATCCTCTTAATATCCGATATCGCTTTGATATCTTGAGGCTTGAGATCAATTTCTGTGAATTTATCGTGGTAAAACGGAACATTCTGATATACACGACTAACCGTCTTTTGGAGTCTTTCTAACTGAATTTTTTCAAGGTTATTACTATCAATCGTTTCTATATCTTCCTGCCAGTACATCATATCTCCTTCCAAATATGTTTTTAATAGTTGAATATCAAATAATTACTAAGCCCTAACTTAACAAAGCCTCATAAAACACTCTCCCCTTCATCTCCTCCGGTTAAGGGAGGGGAACATAATATAACCCTCCCCCCTTGCGGGAGAGGGCAAGGGTGAAGGGGCATTATTAAGTGTCTGTTTATAAACTGCCTGCAACTCTTTTCTGTCATTTCGAGCAGAGGGAGAAATCTTGAAAATTAAAGATTTCTCCCTTCGGTTGGAATGACAACAGCACGGATTTATCCACTTTATAAACAAACTTTATTTATATATCCCTTAGTAACAATATGAGATTAACAAGGCAAAGATTAACTTTGCCTAAGTTGAGTTATTTTTTTTGGGTATATTGACAGAGCATTCCACTGGATTCCTGCTTTCGCAGGAATGACATTATACTGAAAAATAGACATAGACCTGCAACCCCCTTGGCATACTGTCATTTCGAACACCAGAAGGGCTTGAGAAATCTTTCTCGGGAAGCAGCAAGATTCCTCTCTCTGCTCGGAATGACAGTTTACTATCTCTATTTTTCGGATTATAACTCAGCAGGGGATCCCATCATTCCCGTGAAAATGGGAAACCAGAGTCTTTTTATGAACAATTAGACAAAGAATCGCTCAATTTAACTTTTACCGCCTGCAGCAATTTTTCTTCCCTCATCAAACGCTTTCAAATTAAGCTCGATAGTTTTCGGAGGAACCATCTCTCTTATGGCAGCCTGCCATTTTTCCAAAGGCAAGTCAAGGAAGGACGAAAGCGCACCAATAAGGATAATATTTTCGACTTTGCTACTGCCTATTTTTCTTGCAAGCTCTGGGGTGTCTACCTCAATTACATCGAGGTTCGCTGCCTCCATATCCTGCTTTACATTTTCAGGATACGGGCAATTCTCATTAACGGTCACAGGCGGCGTTCTTTTTTTATTCATTATAACCTTACCCCCCGGCTTTACAAAATGGGCGTAACGCAACCCTTCCAATTCCTCTGTAGCAACAAAATAATCAGCTTTGCCTTTAGGTATAAGAGGCGAATTGACAGTCTTGCCATAACGAACATGGCTTATAACACTGCCGCCCCTCTGAGCCATCCCGTGAAGTTCGCTGTCTTTTACATCATAGCCGCTATCAAAAGCCGTTTGAGCAAGTATAGCACTCGCTAAAATCACCCCTTGCCCACCTACCCCTGCAAAAAGAATGTTAACAACCTCTTTTTTCATTTTTTCTCCTTGATCTAATTATAGTGTCTGTTTATAAAGTCTATAAATCCATGCTGTTTTCATTTAGACCGTATTGAGGCACTTACAAAAGTCTTTGGATTATCATTTCGCCGTTTATTAAAATGGGCGAGAAATCTTATAAATTATTGATATTAAAAGAGTCCTGATATTCGTTAGGAATAACAAAAGCACTTTTTTCGATATTTTGGCAAAAGCCTCTATTGTCAAAACTTATAAAAAAATAGAAGCATGGCAAATAAAGCAAATGCCAAATTAAACGATTTCATGGTTAAATGCTTCCCAAGCTATTATTAGCCACGAACTTATAGCTGTGCATTATAGCATGAAAATACCTTCAAAAGTCTATTATTGCCTGAATCCCCAGCCGGATTCAGGCTGTTAGATAACTTTTTTAACTTAACCACATTTATAACGTAATAAAACCAAGTGGCAAATTATTGGATATCGAAAAGCTTTGGGCTATTGTCTGCTATTTGTCCAATAACTGCTTATTCAAAAAAGAAGATCATGAGTGAATTTTTAATCAAACAAGGCAATTACGACTTAAATGCCTTCGTCAAATATATGTCTAACGTAACGATAGCGGACCGCTGGACATGCCCTCTTTGTCTGAAAAATACCAAAAGAAGCGGTTTGTTAACAATAGATGCAATAGGGATAGGCTTGCGATTATTTTACTGCTGGACATCTGGATATAATTAAGAAACCTCAAATAAAAACTTGACAGGTCATCCATAAGGGGTTATTATTAAAACAAGGTATTTAAAAATAAAGATAATTTTCAGGATAAATAAATTTTGCACCATTGATCTGCAAGTTTAAAAGATTTATTTAGAAAGAGTTTCCCTATACTTTTGATAACAATCAAGTCCATTATGAGGAGATCACGAATAGTCATAAAATTCGTAACAATCCCAGCTGATATCTTAAGCTAATATCAGTTATCATAAGCCCTTACATCATTATACAAAGCTCCAATTACCGAAGATAGCATTCAAAAAGTATATCAGCACATAAGGTAATTATTAATTATAATAATTTACTGTTTCTGTTTATAAACCCTAAAATCACTCTCACCCTTACCACCACCATCAAGGGGAGTGCCTTTATAAACATACTCTACTTAATTCCAGATGCTTTGAGGGTAAATAAAATAAAAGGGTTAAGTATGAATAGAAAAGAAAAAATAGTATTGCTGATAGATCCTGCCGCAGACGGATATTTCTACGAATCATTATTTTTACCGGATGACTATCAGCTATTAGTAAAAAACAGCCATAGAAATGCATTTGAATTTTTTATCGATAACCATTTCTATATAGTCCTCGTTCTGCTTTGCCATACGCCTGATTTCCCCTGCATTGATCTTTTAAAATATTTGAAATTAATCGAGCCTTCGATACCAATAATCATAATAACAGATCACGGTTCAGAAGAACTTGCCGCGACTGTTTTCAGAATGGGAGCAAGTGACTATTTTAAAACATCATCTTTTTTGCGTGAAGGCAAGGTGATATTCGATAAATTATCAAGCCTTCAAAACACAGCTACGAAAGAGCAAGGAAAATCCATTTATAATTTATACAAGGCTGTTGAATATATAAACGAGAATTATTGCAGCAGGATAAGGCTTTGCAATGTTGCCAAAGAAGCTGGAATGAGCGTTTCTAATTTTGAAAGGACATTTAAAAATATTATGGGGATGAACTTTTCAGCTTATATTAATAAGCTGCGTATTGGAAAGGCAGCCGATATGCTCAAGAAAGCTAATTACTCAATATCCGACACAGCCTTTGCATGCGGCTTTACTAACCAGTTTCACTTCAGCAGGACATTCAAGAAAATAATGAAAATCTCCCCAATTAATTATAAAAAGAACTTTTTCAAGTCTACAATGGAAGCTTCCATTTTCAAAGGCTGAAGAAATCGCCTATTCTATCTTTGTTCCCTATTTTAAATCCTTTAACTCGTAATTCCCTGTAGCTTGCTTGCTACAGGGTTTCCTTATACTTCCCTCACCCCAAAGTGGAGGGTTGATAAATAAGCCCCTCCCTTGAGGGGAGGCATTGGGGAGGGTGTTGAATAGGTAGTTTATAAACAGACTCTAAATAGAATTTGTTTATTTGACGACAATCCTGCCGGAGCCTTTCATTACTTTTCCGATCAAAGAGAAAAAGATGCCCGATTTTTCAAAAACTGCCAGATTCTCTTTTTCTATAGTTATAAGAAGACCGCCTGATGTCTGGGGGTCTAAAAGCAGCAATCTATCTTCCTCCGAAATATCAGGCGCAAAATCAATCCAGTGATTGAAAAAATTCAAATTTTTATATGCCCCTTCAGGCACCATGCCGGCTTCAATTAACCTCATAGTCTCTTTCAAGATTGGGATAGTCTCTTTCTCAATTATAAAATCAACATAGGAATTCTTAACCATATTGACCGCATGACCCAGCAGTCCAAAACCTGTCACATCAGTGCATGCCGTAGCATTTGCTTCAATGGCGAGGGCAGAAGACATATCATTCAATGTCAGCATCCATTGAACGGCTTCCTTTAAATCATCATCATTTATTTTTAATCCTTTTAATGCGGTTGTTAGAATGCCTATACCAATGGGTTTTGTGAGGATTATTAAGTCTCCATCTTTGGCACCTTTAGCCCTCAATATTTTATCCCTATTGACAATGCCCGTAACCGACAGTCCAAATTTAAGTTCAGGATCTTCAAATGTATGCCCGCCAATTAAAACAACCCCAGCTTTTCTTAAGATATTTTGAGCCCCTTTCAAAATTTCCCTCAAAATAAAAGGTTCATAATCACACGACGGATATCCAATAATTGCAAGGCAGGACAGAGGCTTGCCACCCATTGCATAAACATCGCTAATAGAATTACAAGCGCTTATAGAGCCAAACGTGAAAGGATCATTTACCAGAGGAGTAATTATATCTACTGTTTCAACTATTGCAGTCTCATTGATTAAATATACGCCTGCATCGTCACCGGGACCGACAAGAACCTCCGACTGACCAGATAATTGCCCGAAGTCTATCTCCGATAATATGCTATCGAGGTCCGCCGGACCTGTTTTAGCTCCTCAACCGGCAGCCTTTACTTTTTCAGTAAGTCTATATTTATCATTGTTCATAGATTAATAATAAACCAAATTAAGCGATTCTTTTTATATTATCGTCAGTTCTGAAAGGTGAGTGTTTAGGTTTTTCGCATCCATAGAAAATAAAACCCTTGCATAACAAGGCTTAAATTTAAGAGCGGGCGACGGGATTCGAACCCGCGGCCTTCAGCTTGGGAAGCTAACACTCTACCACTGAGTTACGCCCGCATGTCTAAAAAAGTATTAGTATTGTAATGGATAACCGATACTTTTTCAAGATACAAGAAAAATTTTTCTTTCTTGACTTAAGTCAAAGCTATTATGAATAAATCTGAAATATAATTAAATTATCAAATATAAAAGGAGTCAGTTATTATGAACGAACAAAAGATGTTTTGTTATCAGTGTGAACAGACTGCAAAAGGAGAAGGGTGCACCCAGATTGGTGTATGCGGCAAGCAGCCGGAGGTTGCTGTTTTACAGGATTTGCTGCTTTATACTTTAAAAGGACTTTCGCTTTATGCAAATGAGGCAAGAAGGCTCGGCATATTAAATCGCGAAGTAAATGTTTTTACTCTCAAGGCTCTATTTTCGACTCTTACAAATGTAGATTTCGACCCCGACCGTTTCGTAGAGCTTATTAAAAAATCCGTTGAAGTAAGAGAACAACTCAAGGCTAAGATTAAGGGTGCCAGTGGTAAGATTGATTTTACTGAAGATGCGGCTAACTATAAAGTTCCAGATTTGAAGGAAGGAATGATTGTGGATGGACAAAAGGTTGGCGTTAAATCGGATTCTTCAATTAACCCTGATATCCATTCTCTTCAACAGATATTGATATACGGAATGAAAGGAGTCGCTGCTTATGCAGATCATGCTCAGATATTAGGGCAGGAGGATGAAGCTGTTTATGCCTTCTTGCATGAAGGACTTTCCTCGACACTTAGAAAGGATATAAGTCTTGAGGGTTGGATCAATCTTGTGCTCAAATGCGGAGAAATTAATCTTAGGACAATGGAGCTGCTTGATGCAGCCAATACATCTACCTATGGTCATCCTGTCCCGACAAAGGTGCCGTTAGGCGTTAAAAAAGGCAAAGCAATACTCGTATCAGGTCATGATTTAAAAGATCTCCATGAGATACTCAAGCAAACCGAAGGCAAAGGAATATTTGTATATACTCATGGAGAGATGCTCCCGACGCATGGATACCCAGAACTGAAGAAATACCCGCATCTTTATGGTCACTATGGCACAGCATGGCAGAACCAGCATAAGGAGTTCTCTAAATTCCCGGGAGCTATCCTGATGACAACAAACTGCATACAAAAACCGCAGGATTCGTATAAAGACAATATATTCACGACAGGATTAGTTGGCTGGCCCGGTATAAAACATATCTCTGACAGCAATTTTCAGCCAGTTATAGACAAGGCTCTTTCTATGGATGGTTTTGCTGAAGATGTTGAAGGCAAGACTGTAATGGTGGGATTTGCAAGAAATACAGTTTTAGGGGTTGCAGAGAAGGTAATCGAGGCAGTAAAAAATAAGAACATCAGCCACTTCTTCCTCGTGGCAGGTTGCGATGGAGCAAAACCGGGCAGAAATTATTATACTGAATTCGTAGAGAAGGCACCCAAAGACAGCATAGTTCTGACGCTTGCGTGTGGCAAGTTCCGCTTTTTCGACAAAAACCTCGGCGATATCGGAGGCATCCCAAGACTTCTGGATATAGGACAATGCAATGATGCATATTCAGCTATTCAGATAGCGGTAGCGTTGTCAAAGGCTTTCAATGTAAGTGTGAATGAGCTTCCTCTATCACTTATTCTATCATGGTATGAACAGAAAGCTGTTGCTATATTGCTTACACTGCTATATTTAAACTTAAAAAATATAAGGCTTGGTCCTTCACTTCCGGCATTTGTTACACCGAATGTTCTTGATGTGCTGGTTAAAACATTCAATATTATGCCTATAACTACGCCGGATGAAGATCTTAAAGCAATTTTGAAATAAAATGATCGGGGGTGGGCAACCGCTCCCTCATTGGTAAACATATAAGGAGAATGATATGAATGGGATTAAATGTCCGGGACAGGATACAGGGTTCTGGGATTTCAGTGCAATATATGATGTAAAGTGTCCTAAATGTGGGCAGCCTGTTGAGTTTTTTAAGGATGAGCCTGCCAGTATGTGCAAAAAATGTGGCTATGAGTTTGTGAATCCAAAAATGGATTTCGGGTGTGCTGCCTACTGCAAATATGCAGAGCAGTGTCTGGGCAGCCTGCCTCCGGAATTAATTGCAGAAAAAGAGGAGCTTTTTAAAGACCGAATAGCCATCGAGGTAAAGAAGTATATCGGAAGTAATTTCAAAAAAATAAGCCGTATTATGAAGACTGCAAGGTATGCTGAGCAGATGATAAAAGAAGAGATAGCAAGTCCTGCTGTAATTCTCTCTGCTGCCTATTTGTATGATATAGGGACAGACAGGGTAGAAAGTCAGACGATTGCCCGTGATATTCTAAAGAAGCTCAAAGCACGGCAGGAGATGATAGAAGATGTATGTAATTTAATAGCGGTCAGTCATCAAATAGATGAAGATATGACAATAAACCATAAAATTTTACACGATGCTGTTGAGCTTACTAATTTTGAGGATAAAATTAAAGAAGGAACTACGGACAGTAAAGAACTAATAACAAAAATAGATAAAGATTTAATTACAGAAACAGCTAAGAAACTGGCAAAAAATAAATTATTGGGGTAGGGAGGAAAAAAAATGAAGACAATAAGAAAAATAATTGAAATAGATGAAAACCTTTGCGATGGTTGTGGACAATGCGTCACCGCCTGCGCTGAAGGCGCTATTCAAATAGTGGATGGCAAGGCAAGACTTATCTCAGAAATCTACTGTGATGGATTAGGGGCATGCCTTGGCGAGTGCCCCAAAAATGCACTTAAAATTGTAGAAAGAGAGTCAGAGGAATTTGATCCCGAGGCTGTAGAGGAATATTTAAAACATAAAAAAGAGCCAGAAACTATTGCGGAAAAGCCGTGCTGTCCTGCAATGCATATTATGCCTCTTAAGAATATAAGCAAAGATGTCAATCGTTCTTCTTCAGGGGTTTCAGAGCTGACTAACTGGCCTGTGCAGATTAAATTAGTGCCTGCTTCTGCTCCTTTTTTAAAAGACTCTCATCTTTTGGTAGCAGCGGATTGCACAGCATTTGCGTATCCTGCATTCCATCAAGATTTCTTAGAAGGCAAAGCATTACTTGTAGGCTGTCCGAAACTGGATGATGCAGATGAATATGTGAAAAAATTTACAGAGATATTTAATGTTGCCAACATTAAAAAGATTACCGTTCTAACTATGGAGGTGCCTTGCTGTTCTAAACTGCCGAAGATAATACAGAAGGCAATGGACATGACAGGGAAAGATATTCCTATCGAAGAGGTAATTATCGGGACTCAAGGGGTTATTCTTCAAAGAGGCGATTTGGTCAGATAGATTAAAGCTAACCCTCATGATTAGTGTTTGTTTATAAACTAACTATTCAGCACCTTCCCCCATCAAGGGAGAGGCTTATTTACCAACTCTCCCCCTTGACAGGGGAGGGCAAGGGGGTGATTTTGGACTTCATAAACAGACGCTGAATATGTTTTTCTGGTTAATCACCCAAGCTTTTTGCATAGTTCGGCAACGCGGGAGCCTAACTTAAATCCATCATCGGCCGCAAAATTATCAGGAGCGCCAAGACATGCGACGCCATAGTGACCCGATGCGCTCATAGGGTCGCCTACGATAATCATGCCGTAGATAAGCATACAAGTCAAAATTGACATAAGGGTTGTCTCTTTGCCTCCCGTATGATGACCACCAGTTGTAAAGGCAGCTCCAACCTTATTTTCCATCTGTTTGCGCAATCCGACAAAATCGTCAAAGACCTTTTTTAGTTCGGCAGCCATAACTCCAAAATACACAGGTGAACCAGCTATTATGCCAGATGACTTTAAAAAATCATCTTTGGTTACCTCTTGAGTATCCTTCAAAACAGCCGTAACGTCTGTTGACTGAACGCCTTTGGCTATCTCTTCGGCAAGTTTTTTTGTATTGCCACCCTTTGAATAATAAAGAATCAAGACCTGCATAGTTACCTCCTTAATTTAGCAATTAATATAGTGAAGAAATATGCTAAAGAAATACATTTATTTTTTATGGTTATGTTATTTTGAGAATACAAAAAAATCCACAGGAGGATAAACGATATCTAAGATAAAGATTAAAACATTTTTCAACTTTTGTCGAGTAAAAATTAGAATAAATGAGACGATGAAACCAAAAGCGTAGGCGAGTAAGGGAGAAACTGAAAGTTAAATATAACCGCCCTATTTTTATTCCGCTTGTAATGCTCTTCATTGCTGAATACCCAAAAATATAGATAAACATTATCTAACTATTTCTTGTCCTAAGTGGATAAAGATATCAAAATTTCGACATCTATCTTTTTCTTCTCCAACCCCACATAATCAGTCCGATAAAGAGGGTAAAGAATACAAT
>JBBIKS010000063.1:0-13962 GCA_037445375.1 Nitrospirota bacterium
AAATTAGACAGTTTAGCAGTCTCTCTATAGGACATTTCTATTTTGGCGTTACAGAGTTTCAAAAGGTTTTATGTTATTTTTCATCTGCAAATAATTCAATATCTTTAATTGAAAAGATCGGGGAATAAAAACCATTTACAAAACAAACCATTTAATGTATAATTTTCTCATGCAAAAAGTTGGCTTTATATATGATGATATATATTTGACCCATGATACAGGGCAAGGGCACCCTGAAAATAAGCACAGATTAGAGCACATCATGAAGGCTTTGAGAGGCTCAGATATATGGGACAAGCTCATACATATCAAGCCTCGCCAAGCAACCTTCGAGGAAATTGGACTTGTTCATACAAAGCCTTATATAGAAAAGGTTAAGGCACTCGGTTCAGGCTATCTTGACCCCGATACTTATGTATCGAAAAACAGCCTCGAGGCGGCAAGATATGCCGTTGGAGCAATACTTGAAGCGATTGATAAGTGTCAGGATAAGACTATCAGCAGGGCATTTTGTGCTGTCAGGCCCCCAGGTCATCATGCTCTATCAGGCAGGGGAATGGGTTTTTGCATCTTTAATAATATTGCTGTCGGCGCCAGATATGCCCAGCAAAAGGGATATAAAAAAGTTTTCATTATTGATTTTGATGTACATCACGGAAATGGCACTCAGCATATATTTGAAGATGACGAAACCGTATTTTTCTTTAGCACCCATCAATATCCATACTATCCGGGATCAGGCGGTGAGAGAGAAAAAGGAATAGGCAAAGGTTCAGGTTTCACATATAATGTCCCAATGTATGCCGGCTCTGGTGATAAGGATTATATACAGGTTTATCAGGACATTCTCCCCGTTATAATTGATAGATTTAGCCCTGATATCATCTTGGTATCGTCAGGTTTTGATCTGCACATGAGAGATCCGCTGGCGAGCATGAGGGTATCTAATGAGGGTTTGAGGGCTATTGTCAAGGTAATTCTCAGGGCTTCCCCCAATCCGGTTATATTCACCCTCGAAGGCGGATATGATTTTGTTGCGCTCTCAGACGGTGTTAAACTTACATTAGAAGAGATGCTTAATACCCCCAGAGACTGATATAATCATTTATCTTCTGAAAGTATTCTATTTGGCATATCCTTTCAATATCCAGAATCAAAGACAAAGGTTTCAAGAAATTACCATCTCCAGATGTGAAGACCCCATGCCCATAAACTATGACACCTCCTCGCTGTTTTATCGCTAAAGGAACGGTATTTACAAGTCCTGCATGTCCTGTGCCAATCTCACCTGAAACTATAGGTATTTCTGAGATAAATCTTTTCTCCTTACAGCCCCGATGACATATTTGGCGGCTGTTGTAATGTTGACAAGCCTTTTTAAGGCAATACATGGACATTATCACTGAAAATCTTGGGTGTGCGTGCAATATGGCATTATGACCTGAATGATAATAAATATTTTTATGAGTGGAAATCTCAGATGAAGCAGTAATGCCAATCGAAGAAGATCCGTCTAAAGGGACCACATCAATATAACCTCGAAGCTCATCCATAGAACTGCCAGTTTGGCTTATATAAATTTTATCGCAAAACACATAGGAAATATTCCCAAAATATGAATCAACAAGGCGGTATTGAACCACAGCCTCGCCAGTATCAGAAAGCGCCCTTACTACCTCTTGTTCATTCTGAGGGTTACTCGATATCGAAGATGAAAATTGATAGGGCGTTTTCTTATCATTCTGTAAACAATTTAATATGTCGAGGATTGTAAGCTCTACTTTATTATATTTCTTTGCATCCTGATTATCTTTCCCAATAAAGCCATTTTTCTTTAAATACTCGAGAATCTTTTTAAAATTGGATAGAAATTTCTTTTCTGGCGGTATCTTATTCAGGAAGCAATATTCAAAGTAAATAAGCACATCAAAAAAATATTTTACAAAGGCTGCAAAACAGGCAGAACTGTATGATACATATGCCTGTTCAGGGGTTACAGTCCCATATGTAATGATCCCCCATTTTTTTACAATGGTAGATTTTCTCAGAGACAGAGCGTTAGCTATTGCATAAGGGGTAAAATCCTCTATCACAGGAATATCATGTAAAAATGTCCTTGTCTCGCAATCCATTGGCAAGACTCTTTTTAGTGTTTTTATCTCAGGGTAATCATGGCTATCGATTCTGGAATTGTCATTTTGAGATGTGATTGTTTGATTGAAATGAGAGTCTTCAGTAAGCTCATGTATAATGCTTTTATATGGTTCTAAGGGTTCAGAAAAAAGTATTGTATTTATATTCATCAAATCGAAAACCCTGCTTAACTTGAGAGCCTTATCCTTCAATGGTTTGTTTGAAAACAACTCGACATCAAGTGATATGAATACAGCTTTTTCTTTATCAGCAAGACTTTGCTGATAAAGTTTATCCATGTATTTATAAAGGGTCAGGTCTTTAATTTTGATGTTTTTATTCCTCATCTTTATAATAATCTGCTTATCGTGGAGTAATGCATTCCAAGATGAACTGATATTTCGCTTTGACTGTAACTATATTTTGTTGCTGTCTCTCTTATCATTTTATTCCTTTGATACTTGTTTTTTATCATATCAGATTTAAATAGTTCGGATAGAGAAGGTCTGTTTAAATATCTCCGGCTCCTTGGAATCTCCCTTATTTGTTCATGTTTTTTGACATGATCTATGAATATATTAACAAAATCTTCTTCACCAAGTATTGGCTGCCCTTTTACACATGTCCATATTGTCCCCTCACTTACGCCTGCCTCTGCAAATTCTCTATATTTCTTTATTGCACGTCCTTTTTCTGCTGAAAACAGTTAGATAATCAATGAGTTGGCAAATCGTTGGGAGCATCTTAATATAACAGTAGGTGAAGGAATAAAAGAATTGACAACAATTGTGTGCTAACGAGGTATCAACTGAAGGAGGTTTATATATAAATGAGATACCGACTCCAAAGGAAGTCTGTCAAGAGATTACTTGATTCTGCCAAAGCAAGGTTACCGAAGATATTGCCTTATAGAGGAATAAAAGTAACCACTAAAAAGAACCTCATATCTCGCAGAAAAACTTAATAGATTCGATCAGTTAATGCAACAAAACCACTCTTTTAAAGGCAACATCCGTTTATATCGTTCTCAACGGCCTCCTGACTTACTGACTGTAAGGCATTTGTAAGATATAAATCCCTGTAATTATCAAGAAATCTTTGCATATGTATATCCGCGCCAAATTCTCTCAAATGCTTCTTTAGCCTACTATAAACAAGCATCAGGATGTTATGCTCCAAGGCAGCATCTCTGACATCTGAAAGATCACCATCATCGAACGAGAGAGGTGTTGTAAATGGGAGTGGTTATATTAATTTAAGGAAAAGAGGGTTTATATCCATTCAAGATATTCTGCTTAAATTAAGTGTCTTAGGCAGAAAGGGGGTTATATTCGAAAGATAATTTGCCTTGTTTAATATCAATATATGCACTTCCGCCTCTTTTCAGATTCCCAAAAAGCAGTTCCTCAGATAAGATATCCTTAATCTCCTCCTGAATAAGTCTTCTGAGGGGGCGGGCGCCAAATAATGGATCATATCCCTTCTCAGAGAGCCAGATTCTTGCATCTTCAGATATTGAGATATCCACTTTCTGTTGCCTGAGTTGATTTTTCAATTCATTTATAAATTTATCTACAACCTTTTTCATTACTTCAGGGGTTAGGGAATTAAAAGTTATAATCCCATCAAGACGATTCCTGAACTCTGGGTTAAACAGCCTGTTGATAGCATCCATGCCTTTGGATTGAGTATCCTTGACCCTGTCACCGAAGCCTACCACCCCTTTAGTCATATCTTTTGCTCCGGCATTTGATGTCATAATGATAATCACATTTCTAAAATCAGCCTTTTTGCCGTTATTATCTGTTAGGGTGGCGTAATCCATAACCTGCAAAAGAATGCTGAATATATCAGGATGAGCTTTTTCTATTTCATCCAGCAATAAAACACTATGTGGATTTTTTCTTATTTCATCGGTAAGCAACCCCCCTTGATCAAAACCTACATATCCAGGAGGGGCGCCAATCAGCCTTGCCACTGCATGTTTTTCCATATACTCACTCATATCGAAGCGGATAAATTTTATTCCCAGAACCGATGCTAATTGCCGGGAGACCTCGGTCTTTCCAACCCCGGTAGGTCCTGTAAAAAGAAAAGAGCCAAGAGGTCTACCAGTTGAGCCAAGACCGGCTCTTGACCTCTTTATAGGAGAGACAAGGCAATGGATAGCTTCATCCTGACCGAATACAACATCGTTTAGCTCGCTCTCCAAGTTCTTAATCTTTTCAGTCTCAGAAGAAGATATAGTTTTGGATGGAATTCTTGCGATTTTTGCTACTATCCTTTCGATATCTGAAGATCCAATGGTTTTTTTTGTTTTGTATGATGAAGACAGTCTCAATGCTGCGCCGGCTTCATCAATTACATCAATAGCTTTATCAGGCAGATACTTGTCGTTTATATATTTGGCAGAAAGTTCCGATGCAGCATTCAGAGCGCTGATAGTGTATTTGACCCCGTGAAAATCCTCATAATACGCCTTCAAGCCATTGAGAATCTTGATTGTCTCCTCAATATCGGGTTCATATATATCCAATTTTTGAAACCGTCTGCTCAGGGCGCGGTCTTTCTCAAAATAATTCTTATACTCCTCATATGTAGTCGCCCCAATGCACCGCAGAGTTCCGGATATGATAACAGGCTTCAGTATATTAGAGGCATCCATAGAGCCTCTGTTTGTTGCACCCGCCCCGACTATGGTATGTATCTCGTCGATGAACAATATGGCGCCCTGGATAGCTTCAAGTCTCTTTATGGTTGACTTTAGTCTTGCCTCAAAATCGCCCCTGTATCTTGTTCCTGCAAGAACGGCTCCCATATCAAGCATAAAAATCTGAGTTTTTTTAAGAGCTTCGGGAACCTCACCTTTATAAACCTTCAGGGCAAGACCTTCAACTATGGCTGTCTTGCCAACCCCTGGTTCTCCAACAAAAACTATATTGTTCTTTCTTCTGCGGCAAAGAACCTGTATAGTTCTTTGAATTTCAGAATGGCGTCCGATAAGCGGATCAATAAGCCCCTTTTCAGCTTTCTCCAGAAGATTTACCGTAAAGAGCTTTAAAGGATCCCTCGTTTTTTTTTCTTCCTCCTGATGCGCTGTTTCTTTTGGTCCATCCTTGTCAGAATTATCAGGCAATTTTGATATCCCATGAGAGATATAATTTAGGATGTCCAGCCTTGTGATGCCTTCAGACTCTAAGAAATGTAACGAATGTGAACCCTCCTCCAAGAAGATTGAGCTGAGTATATCCCCCGAATCGGCTTCCTGTTTTCCAGCCGCCTGGACATGATTTAATGTCTTCTGGATAACCCTCTGAAAGCCGATTGTCATCTGTGGTAAGGCGTTAGAGTCCGACGGTATTTTAGGGACATATTCTTTAAAATATTCCTCGATGAATTTTTTTAGCCTTGTTATGTTTCCGCCGCAATTAATGATAATCTCTATTCCAAAGTCATCATGCAGGATGGCAAACAAAATATGCTCAATAGTCAAAAACTCGTGGTTTCTAAACTTTGCTTCCCTGATTGTAGCTTCTATAATTAATTCAAGTTCCTTGTTTATCATTCCTTTTCCATCACACATTTAAGCGGGAATTGATTTTCACGAGCAAGCTCATGAACTATGATTATCTTGGTTTCTGCTATATCTTTCGTGTAAACGCCTGCTAATCCAGAGCCGTTTTTATGAACATGGAGCATAATCTGAACAGCCACAACAGGAGATTTCTTAAAGACGGCCTCTAATATATGCACAACAAATTCCATTGTAGTATAGTCATCATTAATAAGCAAGACCTTGTATAGATCTGGGCTTGTGGGTTTTGCCCGCGTAACGGTTTCAATACTTTCTTTAAGTTTTATTTCTTCCGACATATCATTACTCCTTTTTATTTACACGAAGAACAGGAACTCGAAGTGCAAGAAGTGCATCCCGAAGATGATGCGCTCTGAACACCGCTCATCGCAAAAAGAGAAAACTTTTTTTGCACTTCTTCAGAACTGCATTTCGGACAGCATATCTGTTGATTACCGAAAACAAGTTTCTCAAACTCTTTCTCGCACTGATTGCATTTATATTCGAATATCGGCATTTCTTCTCCTTGTTTTTGACATTAACTAAATTATTTGGGTCTTTTTTCTTTTTTAGTCTTTGTATTTATTATATCATAAGGATTTCAGATTTTTTAAGGCATTGGTATATGCCATACTTGAATTTATGATTTTTAGAAGGTTATATTAAATCTATGCAATATTTAATTTACTTTCTGATAATTTTTTTAGCTCCCTTTGTACCAATAAAAAACTGCAATTCAGAGGTGTTTTCATTCAGCAAAGATTCTTCAGTCATTGGATTTAAAAAAACATACGTCATAGAAAATTCAGAATCTCTGATAGAGATAGCCAGAAAATTCAATTTAGGATATAATGCGATCACTGCCTCAAATCCAGATATTGATCCGTTCCTTCCAGATATTGGCACCACTGTGAGGATACCAACTTCGTGGATTTTGCCAGAGACAAACATATATGACGGAATTATAATTAATCTTTCAGAAATGCGGCTTTACTATTTTTTCCAGCAAAGTGGTAGAAAACTTGTAAGAACATTCCCGATTGGTATAGGCAGGGAAGGTTATAACACCCCACTTGGTCAATTTAAAATAACACAAAAGGTTGAAAATCCAAGCTGGTATGTGCCGGCATCTATAAGAGCAGAAAAACCTGAACTACCAATGGTTGTCCCACCGGGACCAAATAATCCTTTAGGCACTCATGCGCTAAGGCTTTCGGCGCAATCATACCTTATCCATGGAACCAATAAACCATGGGGGGTGGGCAGAAGGGTCAGTCATGGCTGCATAAGGCTGTATCCTGAAGATATTCCAGTTCTATTTCAACTTGTAAAAAACGGTGTGAAAGTCGAGATTGTGAAGCAGCCTATAAAAATCGGTGTGAAGGATAAAAAGGTCTTTATCGAGGTTCATAAAGATGATGACCTCGAAAATTATTTTGGTGAGGCATTCGCCTTGATATCAAAGAAAAACCTGCTTCAGCACATCAATACTGAAAAGCTTTATTATGCACTTAGGCAAAAAAGCGGTGAACCATTCGAGATTTCTGAATGATTAAGGCTTGTTTATAATATTTTCAGTAGAATGAAGAAAAAGTTTGTTCTTAACCTTTTTTATAAATCCCTCTCGAAAAAATACTTTTTTTGTTCAGCGTCTGTTTGTAAACTGTGCAAGTTGTGTTTTTCCGCTATTCTGGCTTGTCCAGAATCGTCCATTAAGAATGATTTCCGACTCGTATCGCCTGTGGGAATAACAAAAAAACCGAGTTTATAAACAAACTCTCAGCAGTGTCAATACTCCAGTATTCAGAAAGGATTCAACAATGCTCAATATCTATTTGACAACATTAGGCTGCCCTAAGAACCAGGTTGACTCAGAACACCTAAAGAGAAGCTTTATATCAGAAGGATTTATCTTTGTAGATAGCCCTGATGATGCCGATGTCTTTGTTGTCAACACATGTGGTTTTATAAGGGATGCAAAGGAAGAGTCAATAGACGAGATATTGTCTCTCGCCAGAAAGAAGGCAGATTTTTTGCCCAAAATTAAAACTTGCAATAACAGTTCTAAAAAACTTCTGGTCTTCGGGTGTCTTGCCCAGAGGTATAGGGATGAAATCAAAAAAGAAATCCCTGAGATTGATGCCTTATGGGGAGTAGCTGAGGAAAAGGAGATTATTGAATATTGCAAAAAGTTGAATATTATAAAAAATACAAGTAACTGTGAAGCAATTGAAGACCTTCGAGTATCAAAAAAAATCTTATTACACAATCGCTCATCTTTTGCATATATTAAAATTGCGGAAGGCTGCGATAAAAAATGCACCTTCTGCATAATCCCTGCGATAAGGGGCAGGCTTAAGAGCATCCAGCCTGATGATATTATCAAGGAGGCTGAAGATTTTATAATGCAGGGGATAAAGGAAATTATACTCGTTGCACAGGATATAACCAATTATGGCAGAGATTTGAAGGAATATAATTTAATATCTCTTTTGAAAGATTTGGCTGCTATAGAGGGAGATTTCAGGATCAGGCTTCTTTATCTTTATCCAACATCAATAAATGATGAACTGCTTGAACTGATTGCATCAAATGAGAAGATTTGCAAATATCTTGACATCCCATTTCAACATTCTGAGGACAGGATATTAAGATTAATGGGCAGAAGGGGAACAAAAAAAGAATATATCAAACTATTAAGAAATATTAGACGAAGGATACCTGAAATTGCGATAAGAACGACCTTTATCACAGGATTCCCTTCCGAAACCGAAGATGAATTTCTGTCTCTCATAGATTTTATTGAGGAGATGAGATTTGATAGGCTTGGAGTCTTTAAATATTCAAAAGAGGATAAAACCCCTGCAGAAAAGTTTAAGGGGCAGATTCCTGAAAAGATAAAAAATAGAAGATATGATGAGATTATGAAAATACAGTCATTTATATCACTTCAAAAGAATAAAGAGATGATAGGCAAGAGATTCAGGGCTCTCGTTGATGAAATTGACGGTAATATTGCAATAGCAAGACTGTATTGCCATGCCCCAGAAATAGACGGGGTAGTGATAATAAAAATAAATAATAGAGAGCGAGATACCGTTAAAACTCAGAAAAGTAAGCCTAATATCTCTACAGGTGATTTTGTAAAT
The DNA here is from genome assembly GCA_037445375.1 of Nitrospirota bacterium. Lineage (GTDB taxonomy): Bacteria > Nitrospirota > Thermodesulfovibrionia > Thermodesulfovibrionales > Dissulfurispiraceae > DYHD01. Next base: position 8,857 of record JBBIKS010000063.1, read on the forward strand.
GTTGAGATAATCGAGGCTTTTGACTATGATTTAGGAGGCATGATATGTGCTTGTCAAGACTTGATCTGAGAGTTGCCTGCCCTTTTTTACTTAGTTAAATTTTATATTGAGAATGTCATATTAAGTCTAAACTATTACATTTTTAGGGAACATTCGCTTTAACTCGTAATTCCCAGCAGCTTGCTGCGGGGAGGTTCACTGGGACTAAATTTAGCTTTTTTTTCTCTAATTGCTCATAAAAAGACTCTGTATTCCCGTTTTCACGTAAACGACGGACTTACCTAATGAGGCATAATGTAGTTCCTGCGAAAGCAGCAATCCAGTAGGATGGTCTGGAAATATACCTAAAAGAATCGCTCAATTTAGGTAAAAGTTATTTGAAAAAATGAAAAAATCAAATATAATGAAATATAGATGGTGAGGCAATTAATGCGCACACATTTTTCTTGGCACTAAAATAAAAATCAGGAGGTTTATAATGCCAAATAAACCGGGCAGATATCAAGATATTAAGAAAAGATTCAAGGCTTTCCATAAGTCGCTTGAAAATCTTGGAAAGGCAGCAAGGGAGGCAGGTCCATTAGATCTTAAAACTTCTCATCTCATACAGTTGGCTGCTGCCTCAGCAATAAAGTCGGAAGGCTCAGTTCATTCTCATACAAGACGGGCCCTTGAGGCTGGAGCAACCCCTGATGAGATTCGTCACGCAATTATTCTCTTAACAAGCACGATAGGCTTTCCTTCTACATCGGCGGCTTTGAGTTGGGCAGAGGATATCCTTGAAAAGAACGCAAAAAATTGATTTTTAAAGCTCCAAAATATATTCAATTTTTCCCTTCTTTTAGGTGCAATCAAAATTGCACTTTTTGTTTTAATAGAGATGTCAGTCCAGTTTCTGAAATGACGAGCGATAGAATTCCTGATTTTCTAAGGATACTGTCTAATGTTGGAATTCATGAACTGGATATACTCGGCGGAGAACCAACCCTTTATGTAAACCTTTTTAATATCATCGAAATAGCCCGGCATAGAGGCATTAATGTTTTTTTGAGCACTAACGGTTCAAACCCGGCAATGCTTGAAGAACTCTCAAAGAGACACCCTGACCGAGAGCGTTTTCGTCTTGGAGTATCATTAAACAAAGAGTATATAGCGCATGAGTTGCATGATTTTATCTTAAGGTATAAGCCCGTTTTAAAAGGGGTTGTTTCTAATAAAAGGGTTATATCTGAAGCGGTAAAGCCTCTTTTACAAAACCCTGATATCAAATATTATCTTTTGTTCATGGATACTGTTTCTATGACTGACTTGGCGGCAAGCCTCTCCTTTCCGGAGTATTTAAGCATATTACAAAATCTGAAAAAGGGGTCTAAAAATATTGAAGGCGTCTATTGTGGCGGTTTCATAAATTCCTTCTCTGATAGCTCTGTGTTGCAAAAAATCAGATGCCCTGCAGGCACAACTAAACTCTCTGTTATGCCTGACGGCTCGGTATACCCATGCTATCTTTTTTTCAGGCATCGAGGTTACAATCTGGGCAATATTTTTTATGATGATTTTAGCAAATTTTGGGGAAGTCCTGTTCTGGAATTTTTCAGAAGGTTTGACGGCAATAAATGCCCATTAAGAAAATGTGAACTTTTTGAGAAGTGCCACGGAGGCTGCCCTGCTATCAGTTTGCTTCTATGCAATGACCTTGAAGCCCCTGACCCAAGATGTTTTCAGCTAAAGGCTAATGCGATGCTGAGCAGTGTCAGAAGGGCATCTGTTCGAGTATCTGGTTCTCCCGAAGCGAAGCGAGGGAAACCAGATACGAGGCGAGAATGATGGCTTATTTAGTTTATAATGGCGAGGTTATCTCTGTGGATTATTTCATCGGAGTATTTGTATCCAAGAATGGCTTCAATTTCAGAGGTCTTTTTCCCTTTTATCTTGTTTATCTCAAAAGATGAGTAATTAACTATGCCTTTTGCTATACGATTTCCGTTTATATCCACGCAATTGACCCCATCGCCTATATCGAAGTATCCTTCTACCTTTATAATACCTGAAGGCAGAAGACTTTTACCTGCCTTTAATACGGCAGCAGTTGCTCCTTCATCTAAGACGATGCTTCCTGTAGGTTTTATGGCATAAGCTATCCAGCCTTTTTTTGAAGATATCTTGTGATTCAATGGATTAAATTCTGTGCCATGTCGTTCATTGTTCAATATTGCGGATATAAGCCCTTTTTTTCTTCCACTGACGATATTAACCTTGATTCCATAAGACGCAGCCTTTTTGGCTGCGAGAAGCTTAGAATACATGCCCCCTGTTCCGACAATGCTTCCAGAGCCGCCTGCTATTGCTTCGAGTTCAGGCGTTATTTCTTCTACAACGGAGAAAATTTTGGCATCGGGATTCTTCTTGGGGTCGGATGAATAAAGCCCTTCAACATCGGAAAGGATAATCAACCTTTCAGCATTTATCAATCCGGAAACAAGAGCTGCAAGCTGATCATTATCCCCAAACTTTATCTCCTCTGTAGATACAGTGTCATTCTCATTTACAATAGGGATTACCTTAAACGACAGGAGCGTCAAAATAGTATTCTTAGCATTCAAATATCTTCTCCTGTCAGAAAAGGTGCTTCTTGTCAGGAGTATTTGACCTACTTTTTTAGAGAAACGGTTGAAAATTCTTTCATAAGCCCTCATTAATGATGATTGCCCAACTGCTGCCGCAGCCTGTTTTAGCTGTATCTCATCCGGCTTTACTTTTAATCCAAGCTTTTCCATCCCTGCCGCAATAGCGCCTGATGAAACAATCAAAGCCTCATAGCCGAGATTTGTCGCATTTATAACATCTTCTGCAATATGGTGCATTCTCTTATAATTCAAGCGGCCTGACTTATCTGTAAGGATATTACTGCCTATCTTAACTACTAATCTGTTCGTCATATGAAAAGTTTTTTTGAGAAATTAACCTTTTCTGAGAGATAATCTGTCAGTTCCCAGATGCCTTCAAAGGTGACAGAAGATATTGCAAAAAAAACTATTCCTTTTTCTTCACAATAATCTTTTAACCTTTTCATCCGCGTTCTGTCGCATGCGAGATCCAGTTTTGTCCCTGCGACTATCTGCGGTTTTTTCAAAAGCTCTGGACTATATGATACTAATTCTTTATTTATTTTTTCAAAATCATCAGTTGGGTCTGTTCTTATTCGATCAGAGATATCCACAAGATGGAGAAGCATAGAGGTTCTTTCTATATGCCTAAGAAATTGCAATCCCAGCCCTGCTCCTAAATGGGCGCCTTCTATAATGCCTGGAATGTCAGCAACAACAAAGCTCTTTCCGTTTTCTATTTTTACAACCCCCAAATTAGGGATCAAGGTAGTGAATGGGTAGTCTGCTATTTTGGGTCTTGCAGAGGATATAATTGATATAAAAGTTGATTTTCCAGCATTAGGCAGCCCTATCAAACCAACATCAGCAAGGAGTTTGAGCTCAAGAATGAGCCACCTTTCTTCCCCTTGCATTCCGGGTTGGGCATATGTGGGTGCCTGATTGATTGAACTCGCAAAGTGGGAGTTGCCAAGGCCTCCCTTGCCTCCTTTTGCCGCTATGAATTCAGCTCCTTCATAGTCAAGGTCGTATAAAACATTGTCGTTTTCATCTTTTACTTCGGTCCCAACAGGTACTGGTATTATTGTATCAGCACCATCAGCACCGCGCATTTTCTTGCCCTTACCATGTCCCCCACCTTTAGCTGTGTAAGTCTTTCGATATGCCATGTCTAAAAGGGTGTTGAGTTCCTTGGTTGCTTTTAATATTATGTCGCCGCCTTTTCCCCCGTCACCACCATTAGGGCCGCCCTTAGGCACATACTTCTCCCTTCGGAAGCTTACACAACCCTTTCCGCCGTCTCCTGCCGTTACATGTATTTTCACATAATCAACAAATTTCATAACTTCAAGAAATAACTATATTTATAATCTTATGCGATTAGGAATCGGGAAGTCAAAAAGCTGCATATTAAAATAAACTATTAAAGATTTATCACGGACTCGCTTAACGAAATGATATCATTAATAACCATGACACGATTAATTATGGTTTAAAGATTTTCTCTGTAAAATTATTACCTATGCTCTCTCTGCTGCCCCAGTGAGTTTTTAAATAAATTTTTGGGGGTGAATCACATAAAGATTAGGGATTATTCGCTCTATTGCGATTATGTTCAAAAAATAAAGATAAATCTGGTATCACAAAGATGGCAGGGAATTATCGACTTGTTCTCACCTCGCTTTGCTCGGTGAGGATAGGAGCTGCTCAGAATCGCATATAAAAGGCATCTCAAGAAATTGAGAGATGCCTTTTATATAGTTATTATGTTAATTGGCTGAAACTGGCTGCAATTCCGCAGTTAAAGGATAAACACTGACTTTAGTGCGGGTCTTGTCTTTCCTCTCAAATTTGACTACTCCATCTGAAAGGGCAAAAAGCGTATCATCTGATCCCTTGCCAACATTTGTACCGGGGTGAAATTTTGTACCGCGTTGGCGAACTAAAATATTGCCGGCTTTGACAGACTGCCCACCAAATCTTTTAACACCGAGCCGTTGTGATGCGCTGTCCCTGCCGTTTTTTGAGCTGCCGACCCCTTTTTTATGTGCCATTATCAGCCTCCAATTATTTCTTTAATCTTCAATACCTTGAATGGCTGCCTGTGTCCTCTGAGTCTTCTGCAAGCCTTCTTGGGTGCAGGACCAAATACCAGAATCTTTGCCATTCTACCTTGGTCTATTATTTCAGCCTTTACACTGGCTCCTTCAATATAAGGCTTTCCATATATTGTTTTTTCTTGACTAGAAATCATTAATACCTGATTAAATATTATCTCAGAATTTATTTCGCTTTCAATAATGTCAACCTTTATCTGATCACCAGAAGAAACCCTCACCTGTTTACCCGCTGTTTCAACAATAGCATACATCAAAGCACCTCCAAAATAACTAAAGAGGTAATTTAGCCTAAAAGAGAGCAAAAAGTCAATTCTGCTGTCAAGCCTGTGTCAAGCCAATTTAGAAATGTCCTGTTTTTACCAAAATAGAAATGTCCTGTT
>JBBIKS010000064.1:0-13910 GCA_037445375.1 Nitrospirota bacterium
AAGCAGATTATTGAAAGATGAAGAAAAATGTCAAAATTAAAGACCTGACCCCAATCACTGATAGAATAAGAAGTAATAGGTGAAAATGAAAGTGAATTGTGATATATTTAAAAAAAGGCATAATGAAAGGAAAATCCTGAAAGATGTATGGATAAGGGTACGCTTGGAGAATATGAATTTATTGAAAGAACTTTAAATGCGGTAAAAATATTTGTCTGATAGAGAGGAGATATTCTTGACGGATCAGCAACGACATGTAAATGTCTCATATTTGCGCAAGCTTGTGTTAGAGCTGAATATCCTTAGTCGTAACATCAACGCATACCCTCAAGGGCATCCTCTTGTTGAACAGGCACTTAACAAAGCATACGCGACCATCAGCAGTCTTCTTTCACAAAGCGGCGAACTGATAATCGGGGTTACTCGCAATACGCTGATTCTTGGAGACGACGTTCTTGATTCGGCAGAGCCGGCTATCTGTGACTTTGCCAGCGAATTGTTCACCCTTGGCATCATATCGATCACCTTTTCTGAAGGTTTGCGCCTTGATGAACTGCGACGTTTCAATGAGCATCTGATTATGAAACGCCAGGATACGGCATCGTCCGAGTCGGCTCGGGAATTGTTTGATAGTCTTGCTCTTGATCATATTACTATCGGCATTCTCGATTACGGAGCTATTCAAGTCCGGTTGGGACTGCTGGATGCCCTTGATGAATCAACCAATTTCTGGGAGCGTTTTGTGAAAGGAGTCATTGCCGGAATACTTAACCGTAGCCCAGGCAATGCAGCTGAAACTGAAAGATATGCCGTTTATCCCCCCTAAATGCTGGCGGATATGCTCTATGAAAGTATTTCGATGGAAAAAGGGAATTCTGTCTCGGCGCTGCTTGAGCTCTTCGGACATTTCATACAAAGAGTTGATGAGAACACTGTCGTTCGGGATAAACGCTCTTTTGGAAAATTTATTCAGTTTCTGCTTGCTCTGAAACCCGATGTTCGCAGGTATTTACTGATGAGCATTGTGGATGAACTTTCTGACAAGCCGATAGTTGCTGAGGCTTTTTTTGATGACTTTTCAAGCGATCTGCTTGCCGACTTGCTTAATGAGAACTTGCAGACACAAGGTTCGGCTCAGCCGGCAATTATAGAACTGCTTCAGAGGCTGAGTGATTTGCGCTTACAGAAGCTTACTACTAAAGAGGCTGAGGGGGAAAAGCAACCTGTTTCTAAAAGCTCTACAGTTCTTGCCGATGAGGCATTCAAACAAAAGCTTTATGTTATTTTTCGTGAAGAGCAGCGTGAAAAGTTTGTACAGGAAACATATAATGCTGCCCTGTCCTCACTCCTCAGCAGCCGGATGCTAAGCAAATCGGAAGAACAGGATTTTTTGCTGTTCAGAAAAACGCTTGACAATCATGAAATAGAGGTCAAGATGTCTGGTATTCTTCTTGAATTGATAGATACGCCTTTGAATGCTGACGGTGACAGTGAACAGCTCGGTCAAAGCCTTATAGATATCTGCAGCTATTTTGTCCGAATGGGCGACTTTGCCTCGCTCGCCGCCATCTATGAAAGGACTCAGCGGGTAGAGCATCCAAACGAGCAGCACCACAAGCTTAGACAGGCTTTTCTTCAGCCCGATTTTATTGAAGAAATACTGCAGGCGCCTGTTATCTGGGGAAGACAGAAGTTTGAGGAAATAGCTGCGATCATCTATCGTGTCGGAGAGCCGTTTATTGATCCCATACTTGATCGTCTTGCCGAAGAGGCTGATCAGTCGTTGCGCCACTTTTATGTTAGCAGCCTCTCAGGACTTGGCCACATAGTGATAGAGAAAACTGCCGCACGATTGACCGATTTCCGCTGGTACTTTGTTCGGAACCTTGTAGTTATACTTCGCAATACCGGAAATCCTGCAATATTGCCGTTTATCCGAACTCTGATAAAACATCCCCATCCGAAGGTGAGGCAGAATGTTGAGAAAACATTGCTACAGTTTCATGATCCCGATGCTTACATAATGCTGTTGTCCGATCTCACAAGCAGCGACTTTGATGTCAAGATGAGGGCTATACATCTGGCTGAGAAACATCATACTCAGGATATAATCAGAAAGCTTGCTGAAATTGTCGAAACTGGGGGATTCTCGTCCAAGGAGTTTGAGTTAAAACAGGCTGCTGTCCACACTCTCTCAGGAATAGGAGATGCGGCTTGTATGCCTTCGTTTGAGCGTGTATTAAGAAGCAGGAGTTTTTTCCGTAGGGGACCTCTAAATCAGCTAAAGGATGAGATTGTAACTTCACTTGGCAGGTTTTCGTCTCCCTTTGCATTGGAACTCTTACAGCGGATTTCCGCTTCAGGCAGCAATAAATTTGCCCGAAAGGCAAAGAAGATAGCCGAAGATATGGAGCAGCGTCATGAACCCTGATTCACAGGCACATGTCCAGTCGTTTATACGCTTTTTTATCATCTCTCTTTCTAATGCTCGTATGTACACGATTGGTCATCCGCAGGTTGCCAGAATGCTTGTGAAGGCGTATGAATCTCTTGCCGCAGCCCTTGAGCATAATAGCCATCTGTCTTTTATTCTGTTGGAAGATCATGTTGTTCTTAATGAAATGCGTCTTCCCCATAGTTTTTATACGATGCGTTTTGCGGAAGTATTCAGAGAACGCGGTTGCAGCCATATCAAAGTCTTGAGCACGCTCACCTCACAGGAACTCGGCGAGCTGGTCAATGCCATGGCTATGCCGAAACAAGCTCTACCGGAAAATCTGTCCTCAATTCTGCTTGGCACCATCTATCTGTCCGAGGATGGATTGAATGTAAGTGGCGATGAAGAAATACTGCTTCCCACGCTGAAGGACTTGCCACAGTATGAACTTGAGCAGTTTCGTGAGATTCAGGAGACAATCAGGACTCGAAAGCATATTAATGTCTCAGGCCTCTATAAACTGGTCGGAGGGTTTATAAAAGTTTTCCGTCAGGAGCAGCCAATATTGCATGCTCTCATCCCGCTACGCCTACTGGACGAATATACCTATACACATTCGACAAATGCCTGTTTGCTTAACCTTGCACAGGCAATCTCGCTTGGCATCGAGGGGCAATTATTGCATGATATTGGTGTTGCTGCTCTTTTGCATGACATCGGCAAGCTAACCATTCCTGAAGAAATCTTGACAAAAACTGACAAACTGACTGAGAAAGAGTGGCAGATTGTTAGGGAACACCCGATTAAGGGAGCTCTTTTCCTGATGGACAACCCCGGTATCCCACGACTCGCCGTTATAGTTGCCTTCGAACATCATTTGAAATTCAACCTTTCCGGTTATCCCTCGGTCAATACATCTTGGCAGCAGAATATTTGTAGTCACATGACCGCAATTTCAGATTTTTTTTGACGCAATGCGGACAAAGCGACCCTATCGAGAGTCGGTAACAAAGGAGAATATCTGTAAGGCAATGATGACTCTTGCGGGAACTGAGTTTCATCCAACCCTTGCCAAAAATTTTGTGCTGCTTCTCAATGAACTTGGGGAGAATATCAAACAACAAGATTCTTAACCCAACTTAAATGTTTGAGACAGGGGATATAAATAGATTTTTAGAGGCAGGCAATTATGTCTCCTATTGTCGTTGTGTGGCAAACAAGAGGATAACAAATGCGAAAGAGCAAATACTATTTTGCCCATGCCGTGAGCCACAAAGGGTTGGCCATAGAGCCATAAGATTCTGATACAAACTAATTGGACACGGCATGGAACCGAAGATTTTCTGGGGGTCAAAAAGACCCAGGGACCTCTTAGAAAGTTGTATAGTTCTTATAGGTCTTGAACTTGATGGGTGACTGGTGCGGAATTGTTTTTATAATTATTCCGCACCCTATATGAAAGAAATAATGGATGCGATATAAGTATCATACATCTTAATGGTAATAAGATGAAAAGGGAAATATTAAAAATTTCGATAGGGAGCATTTTTTCTCTTGACAAGGGCGCCTTTTAACTCGTAATTCCCTGTAGCTTGCTATAGGGTTTCCTTATACTTCCCTCCCCCCTTGATGGGGGAGGGCGAGGGTGGGGGTGACAAGAAACTATTTTCACACTCCCCTTTGTCCCCTCCCTTGATGGGAGGGGAGATTTTAGGATACCCCGCAGCTTGCTGCGGGGAGGTTCACTATATAGGTCATCGCTGTCTGCCGTGATAATGTAAAAGCTATTTAATTCATAAGAATGTTGGGGAAAAAATTGGGATCGAAGGCTGTCCCAATACTGTTTCATTTTGGTTTCAAATTTCTAATTATATTCATTTGTTCTTCTGAGCAGTGCGGACAAATACCATGACTAAAAAGTGCATCTGAATGTTCAGTGATATAAGACTCTAATTGCTGCCAGCTATTTTTGTCATCTCTGATTTTTTTACAATACATGCAGATTGGTATGATTCCTTCCAATATTTTAACCCGAGCTAAAGCTGCTTCAAGCTCTTTAATACGCTCATCCAACTGACCTTTTAATTTCTCTAATTGTACATTTTTCTTTACTAATTCGCGCTGCAAACTAATTAGTTCATTATTTATGTTCATGAAGTTCTCTAATACCAAACTTTCTGTGAGTATCAGTCGTTCGCAAAAAATCAAATATCCAACTTCGACTTCCATAGAGTAAAGATCGAGTATTCCCTTAGCACTCTTGCGATTTTTATATTGAAGCTTGATCTCTCCAGAACGTTTCAGGTCATCAATGCTAAATTGTAAAAAATCTGAAAGTTGTAAGCCGATTGGATTATTCTGAATATTAAACATCCTGACAAAAGCTGTATTACAGTCTATGATGTTTAATATTGGATCAATCAAAACAACTCCCACTCCATTTAAACTTTCCATATAAGATGCAAGCAGTGCTGAATTTCTGATGAGTTCTTTTTTGAGCATACTCATTCAATCCTCTTATCCCACCATTTATTGGCTATTATGAGTGCATTATCAAAGTCCTTGGCATATCCGTTAGCGCCTAAATTGCTCCATAAACTGGGGCTTGCATGAAAAGCAAGACCTCCCACCATGATATTTATATCTTGAATATCCTTATCCTCCTTAATAGTCTTGATAACTTTATGAGCATTATCAAGATTAAATACAATTGTGACTGAGAGTCCAAGAATAAAAGGTTTATGTTTCTTAAGAATTGTAATGATTTCATTAAGAGGGGTATCTGCGCCAAGATAGGTTACATCCCATCCATTGATTTCAAGAAAATCAGCCACTATTCGGGCTCCCAGTTCGTGAAATTCATTTGGCGCCGTCGCAACAACGGCTTTCCCACGATATACATCAACATTCGCAAATTTGGCATAAAGAGCAGTTATAATTCTTGCAACAATAGCTGTGGCAAGATGTTCTTCTGCGACTGATATTTCATTTTTCTCCCAGAGTAAGCCAATTCGACACATTACAGGGCAGACCACATCAAGATAGAAGTACTTTAGATCATCTGCTATCTGAACGGATTCATTCACTAATTTGAGGCATTCTTTGATATCGCCATGAAGCAGAAGCGATAATAAGGCTTCCTGCATTTCATTGGATTCATCCTTAGGAGAAAAGTTAAGCCCTTCGTTTTTTAAGGAGAGATGAATCATTATTTCATGGTTTGCAATCATCCAGTTATATATCTTGATGATTTCATTAGCCCGAGGATTATCGAGGTATTTATTTATAGCATCTTTCCATGCTTCAAGTTCAACAAGAAAGTAATCATAAGAAAATCCCCTTGCCCGATAGGCTCGATATACCCACGGGACAGTATTAGCTAAAAGCTCAGAAGAGTTCATCTTGAACACGGTATTCAGGAACATGGCGTGATTTTTATGATTGTTATGCATCAGGTATAGGGGGTTGCCACCGATCAACTGCTTAATTTTTGTATTTGATTCTAATTTAATATTTACATAATCAATTAATTGCACTAATACATTTTCATAAGACTCGGCTGCATCAGATGAGATAGGAAATGCTTCAGTTAGGTTATTTTGCAGATTTAAGTTATTATTTTCTGACATACATTAACCTCCTGATTTATCCTCATGATAGTTGCCCCACTGAGTGTAAAGTTTAATCATGACCTAAATAGCGATTCTTTTTCTGTCATCCCGATTTGTTCGGAATCTTTCTTTATTTTCTGAAGGATTCCCGAGAAGTTGAAATGACACTTATCGGGTGATTAAGTTTTGACATAAAGCCTCATCTAATAAGGTTATCTTCAAAAGAATCGCTCAATTTTGATATCATATATAAATATTATTATAATTGCTCTTGATATTTTCAACATGCGCTGCTGATATGCAATTATATATAAGATACCTTCTTATCGTAAAAAATTCAATCAGCACAATTATCCCTGCTATATGACAATCCAATCTTATTTTTAGGCTTAAATCGTTTAATTGAAAAAATAAAGCTAATAATTTTATGATAATGTAATTGAGATTTAATTTAATTTTGAGCAGATTTTGCCTGCAATGGCAGCTGTTAAATGAAGTGCTTTATTGATATTGATATAGTTAAGGAGAATAATGCTTAAATGATGGAGCATTCATTAAAAACTAAAAAACAACCCCATAATATTGAGAAGGTTGTTCTTATTGGTAATCCTAATGTTGGTAAGAGTGCGATTTTCGGACTGCTCACAGGCAAATATGTGACGGTATCTAATTACCCAGGGACAACCGTTGAGGTAACCCAGGGCAATCTAAAATTAGACAGCAAACGATTGCTCTTAATAGATACCCCCGGCGTTAATAGTCTCATTCCGATGAGCGAGGATGAAAAGGTTACAAGAGATATACTACTTAAGGAATCACCTTCTGCTGTTATCCATGTAGGCGACGCAAAAAACTTAAAGAGAACTATTCTCATTTCTTTGCAACTTTCCGAGATGGAATTACCCCTTATTCTTGATTTGAACATGATTGATGAGGCGATGGATAGAGGGATAATAATTGATACCGAGAATCTAAAAAAGATATTAGGGATTGATATTGTGAGCACAATAGCGCCTCAGAAAAAAGGCATAAAAGAACTGAAAGAAGCCCTTGATAGCCCCAATAAAGCCTCTATCCAGCTTACATATGAACCTGTTATTGAGGAATACATCGAAAAGATATCAAAATTTCTCCCGGCCGCAAATATATCAAAACGTTCTCTCTCAATTATGATCTTATGCGAGGATGAGAGCTTGAGGGAGTGGTTGAAGGCAAATCTGAAGGCAGAGATCCTTTCAAGGATTGAGGTTTTGACGAATGAGTGCAAATTAAAGGTTAATGACTCTATTTCTTATTTAGTAGGCAAGATAAGGATTGAAAAAGCCGAGGAAATTGCTAATTTGGTGATTATGCGAATAGACAGCGGGAAGAGCAAGTTTATTCAAGATATTGGGAAGATTAGCATGCATCCTGTTTACGGCGTCCCAGTACTTCTTTTTATACTTTACGGCTTATATCAGTTTGTCGGTGTCTTTGGGGCAGGCACTTTGGTTGATTTTTTTGAAGAAACGATATTTGGTGAATACATCAATCCAACGGCAACGAAGATAGTGCAGGCAATAGTCCCTCTTGAGATACTGCAGGAACTCTTGGTTGGAGAATATGGGATTATCACTGTAGCCCTTACATATGCAATAGCGATTATCCTGCCCATCACATTCACATTTTTTATAGCCTTTGCGCTGCTTGAAGATAGCGGTTATCTGCCGCGGCTTGCGATCTTGAGCAACAGACTGTTTAATTTTATCGGGTTAAATGGAAAGGCAGTTCTGCCAATGGTATTAGGGCTTGGCTGCGGCACAATGGCTGTAATGACCGCAAGAATACTGGAAACCAAGAGAGATAGGATTATCACAACATTCTTGCTCGCCCTGGCAATACCATGCTCTGCACAATTAGGAGTTATATTAGGTATGCTTAGCTCCCTCTCATTAAAGGCTACGATAATATGGGTAATGAGCCTTTTTATTGTTGCTTTATTTACAGGATTTTTGGCTTCAAGATTAGTAGGCGGCTACAGAACAGACTTTTTTCTTGAGATACCGCCGCTTAGGCTGCCTAATTTAAAAAACATACTGATTAAGACAATGGGCAGAATCGAATGGTATCTTAAAGAGGCAGTGCCTCTATTTATTTTAGGGACTCTTATACTTTTTATATTCAATAAGCTCGATATTCTGATTATCCTTGAAAAGGCAGCCGCGCCTATTATAGTTAATATCCTTGACCTGCCGCCTAAAACCACAGAGGCTTTTATCATTGGTTTTTTGAGGCGGGACTACGGCGCTGCGGGTCTTTACACAATGGCGCAGCAGGGACTTCTTACGCCTATTCAGACACTTGTCAGCCTTGTGACCATAACGCTTTTTGTGCCATGCCTGGCAAACTTTTTTATGATTATAAAAGAAAGGGGCATAAAAACAGCTATCTGGATTATTGCAATAGTTTTTACATCTGCATTTATATTTGGGGGTTTGTTAAACTGGATATTGAGATATTTTCAGATTAATCTATAACCTCAAATCCATAAGAGTTCTTGGAGGTATTTTATGGATAAGCTGGATTTTCGAGAGTTTATTTTTAGTAAGGGGCTTAAGTCAACAAAAAAAAGAGATGAGATTTTTGAAGAGGTCTCTAAGACAGAAGGGCATTTTGATCCAGATGAATTGTATATAAGATTGAAACAAAAAGGATCTAAGGTCTCAAGGGCATCGGTTTATCGAACCCTTCCCCTTCTTGTAGAAATAGGGTTGATTGAAGAAGTAGAAAGGTTTGATAAACATGCACATTATGAAAGGGTCTCTGTTGATTCTCATCATGACCATATGATATGCACTAAATGCGGCGGGGTGATTGAGTTTTTTTCGCCCACATTAGAACTGCTGCAGGATGAGATATGCCAAAGAGAAGATTTTCATAAACTCAGACACACCCTTGAGATATTTGGAATTTGCAAAGAGTGTCAGTGAAGAAAAATATAATTTCTTTGTTAATTACATTGTAGAGATAACAGTTATCTTATGGAAATAAAATATCTTTTTTATTTTATTATCGGGGGAACAATAGTAAGCCTTGTTACCTATCTCGCAGGCAATGCAAAAGGACTGCTGGCAGCTTTTTTTGCCAACCTTCCTGTTATAACACTAATAACTTTTTTAACAATTTATTCCGAAGCTGGAGAGAAAGCCGTTGTTGAATATGCGAAGGGATTTATAATCATGCTTTTCCCATGGCTTGCTTATATCTTCTCGGTTATATTTCTGACTCAAAGATTAGGTCTCATACCTTCATTAGCAATAGGGTTAAGTTCTTATTTTTTTCTTTCATACCTTATAATAAATATCAAGAAAATATGACACCTGAAACATTTATGCCTGCTCTTTTGGAATTAAATGCTTTTTTTTGCTTTAAGATAAAAACTTTGTAAATCAAATTATTAGGTGACAATTTATGAACGGTTTTATTAAGAAAAACATTTTCACAACAGATAAAAGTATTTTAAGAGAGTTTGAGGATTTAATTGCAATTGAAAAGAGGGTAAGTATTCTTGTCAACGGCTCTGAGATTTTAAGCCTTTACTGCACACCATTGATGATCAGGGAACTGGTTGTGGGAATTTTGATGACAGAAGATATTATTAAGGGGTCATGGTGCTCCGAAAGAATGTCTCTAATATATGGAGATGATGTTGAAGTAGATATTGCCGCAGAGGGTGAGGTTATGACAGAAGGTGCTGTTATAACTTCTGGATGTATAGGTGGGATAACTTTTCCCAAAAGAATGTCTCTAAAAAAAATAAATGATTCCTTTCAGATTGAGTCAAGCAAGATTATTGACTTATTCAAGACTTTTCAGAAATCTTCTGAGCTTTTCAATCTTACAGGCTGTGTTCACAGCGCAGCTATCAGCGATGGCGATAACATTTTATGTCTTGCGGAGGATATTGGGAGGCATAATGCAGTTGATAAAGTAATAGGTTATATGCTTTTAGAGAAAATACCCTTTGAAGGAAAGATAATGCTTGCAAGCGGCAGACTATCATCAGAAATAGTCTCAAAGTGCGCCAAATGGAGCATTCCTGTTGTGGCAAGCAGGACATCACCTACGAGCCTCGCAGTGGAGATTGCTGAAAAGACAGGTGTTACACTTGCAGGTTTTGTGCGCGGCGGCAGGATGAATATATATGCTAATCATGAGAGGATAATCTTAAGCTCAGATTAATTCTATGACAATCCTTGAACAAACACAAGAAATCGAGAGACAAATTCTCAATCCTCACGCATGCCATAGCGCTAAGAGTAAAGGCAGAGTCAGACCTGAGAAGGACGATGATATAAGAACCTGTTTTCAAAGGGACAGAGATAGAATTATTCACTCAAAAGCGTTCAGGAGATTGAAACACAAGACACAGGTTTTTCTGGCACCACAAGGAGACCATTACAGAACAAGGCTTACCCATGTGCTTGAGGTATCTCAGATTGCACGGACAATCGCCAAGGCATTGAGATATAATGAAGACCTCGTTGAAGCCATTGCGCTTGGGCATGATCTGGGGCATACACCATTTGGGCACGCAGGGGAGGCAATCCTTAGAGAAATTCATCCTGATGGTTTTGATCACTATAAACAGAGCCTGAGAGTTGTAGATCTGCTTGAAAAAGATGGGCAGGGTCTTAATCTGACTCTCGAAGTAAGAGACGGGATATTGAAGCACTCAAAAGGCAAGGGGTTGATAATTCCAGAGAACAACAGGTCGAAGCCTGTCACACGCGAAGGTGAGATAGTAAGAGTTTCGGATATCATTGCATATGTTAATCATGATCTTGATGACGCAATCAGGGCTGGAGTAATTAAGACAAAAGATGTTCCTCATGAAATTACGAAACATGTCGGGGACGGATATTCTAAAAGGATTGATACAATGGTAAGGGATGTAATAGATGTTACCCTAAAATTAGAAAATTCAAGAATTGGCATGAGCGATAAAATATCATTTGCTATTTATAGTCTGAGGGACTTTTTATACGAGAAGGTATATGAAAGCGAAAGGATAATAAAGGAGTTTAATAAGGCAAAGGGTATATTAAGTTCTTTATACGAGTATTATTTTGAACATATAGAGGAAATTTGCAAGGATAAAATTCCTTCGGACAATGTTAAGCGCCATAAAATCGTATGTGATTTTATAGCAGGCATGACTGACAGCTTTGCACTTATGACATATGAGAGATTGTTTTTACCTCAGAGATGGACTGATTTATAATTGTAATCGGTTCTGTGAATAAAATAGGGTCAGGTCTTGCAATATAACATGACGAGTGCTATATTGTTTGCATGGCGAGACCACTTAGGATGGAACAGGGGGTTTCTCAGTTGGCCGCTTGATAAGTACATCAGCCTCATTAAAATCCTGATAAGTGAATTAGGGGCAAAATTTATTATCATTGGAGATAATAGCGAGAGAGAAAGTGGTGAGAGAATCGTTAAAGAGATTCAAGGAACTAATGTTATAAACACAAGAGGCAAGACTACTATTGGCCAGATGGCTGCGCTGATTAAGATTTCTGACATATTCATAGGCAATGACTCCGGACCCTTGCACATTGCCGTTGTCCTGAGAAAAAAATCCATCGGCATCTTTGGCCCAACCTTATCTGAACAGGTTCTGACTCTATCCGAGAACTGCAGAGCGGTAAGAAAGAACCTCCTCTGTTCGCCTTGTTACTTGCACCAGCATAACTTTGTTCTTGATTGTATTGAAAAGAAATGCCTGGACTTAATCACGACTGATGAAGTAATGGCAGAAGTGAAACGGCTCATATGAAAATCCTTCATCTCCTCTATGAAAGCAAGGGCGACTATTTCGGCATTGGCGGAGTAGGAATTAGGGCGTATGAGATTTATGGGCGTTTAAAGAAAAACCATGACATTACCTTGCTCTGCAAAAAATATCCTGGCGCCCAAGATGGTGAAATAGAGGGTTGAGACACATATTTGTCGGAACTGAGAGCAAAAGTCTCACAAGAACTCTGCTGTCATATGCGTATCATGCTGCACACTTTGTAAAACGGTATGGTGAAGGATTCGATATCATTATTGAGGAATTCTTGCCTGCAATACCGACCTTTCTGTCTTTCATGACAAAAAAGCCGATTATATTGCAGGTGCAAGGCTATACAGGTTCTTTATATTTCAGGAAATATAACCCTCTTTATGCTTTGGTTCTTGCATGTTCGGAACAAGTAATGCCTCTCTTTTATAGAAATCTTATTTTTGTTAATCAAGAAACAGGCAAAAAGTTTCCGGTATTAAAAAAAAATAAGAACATCAGGGTTATATCAAATGGCATATCCTCTGAATTGCTGGACGTAGTTGCTAATGAGAGTAGTTATATGCTTTATCTGGGCAGGATAGATATTTACGGCAAAGGACTTGATACACTACTAAGCGCTTATAAGGAGTTTTATAAATTCTCCCCCGGGATTGGATTATTGATTGCGGGCGATGGAAGAGATATGGATAAATTCAAGGTAATGCTTAAAGATTTACCCGGCGATGTGTCAAAAAATATTGAAATGACGGGCTGGATTTCCGGTCAGAAGAAAATAGATATTATAAAAAAAACGCACTTTTCTGCGTTTTTCCCTCACGACATGAATTGCAAAGCATTGCCGCACTTGAGGCGAAGGCATGCGGAAAAGCAGTCATCGTGAGCGATATTGAAGAGTTCTCTTATATATATCAAAATGGCGCAGGCGTATCTTTCAACTCTGGAGATGCCGATTCCTTGCTGCAAGCATTAAATCTCATGATAAGAAGTGACCGCCATGAGATGGGAAATAAGGGAAAGGATTTAGTGAAAGATTTTACATGGGATAAGATAGCTTTAAGATATGGAGACTTTCTTCAGAAGGTTATAGATAATCATAAGTCTCAATTAGAGACAATAAACTTTTTTAGAAAATAGAAGTGGCAGCTTTTTCACTTTTTTACCACTTGCTTTAATCCCTTCTCAAAGTCCAAAGCTATTTTATCCCAGAGAAAAGTGCCTGCATATTTTCTGCCGCATCTCCCCATAGCATCTCTTTTGTCAGCGTCATCGAGCAATAGCTTTATCTTATCCGCCAGTTCATCTGCCGAGCCGGACGCAAAGCTCAGACCAAAGCCTTCTTTCTGAACAAAATCGAGTTCTGGTATATCGCTGACAATAACAGGCTTCATGCAAGCTGCCGCTTCCAGAATGCTTATTGGAGAGGATTCATGCCGTGACGGCAGTATAAAAAACTTAGCGCCTGATATTAGCTTAATTTTCTCCTGTCCTGTAGCAAAGCCTGAATAAGTTATCTTATCATTTAAATATGGGGGAAAGTTGGATAGGAGTTTTTCAAATTTATCAAATTCATAACCTGCCAAAATAAGCCTGATTTCAGGATATTGCAGGCTAATCTTTTCGAAAGCCTTGATTAAGATATCAAGCCCTTTGGTATAAATGTCTATTCTGCTTAAAAAGAGTATATAATCAGCGTCTGTTGGATTAGTTTTAAGCATATCTTCATTTATGCCATTGGGTATAACTTTGCAGAACTTAATGCTTCTTTTGACTTTTGAGATAACTTTCTCCTTTGTGATATCCGAGACAAAAATAAATCTATTATAGAGGCATGGATAAAACCTTTCAAAAAAAGACATGGGGATTGAGTATAAAGGATTAAATTTTTTAAAGGCGTGTCTTTCCATTACGCCCTGAACTTGTAGTATGACTTTTGTTTCAGTGAGGAATTGAGAGAAAAAAGGCGTTGAAGGAAGAAAATTTTCGACTATAACATCGAAATCATTGCCGTATTTCCTGACAAAATTAGATG
>JBBIKS010000065.1:0-13888 GCA_037445375.1 Nitrospirota bacterium
CTATAGGACATTTCTATTTTGGCAGTATAGGACATTATCATTTTGGCGTTACAGCATCATATGAGCCCATCTGCATTTTTAGTGCAAACTAATTGCATCGTCTAAATATAGGTAATTGAAAAATAGTCATTTGTAATTCAAAATATGTTCGGCGGTTATAAATCTCTCTCGTTTTATTTAAAGATATTATGATATAATTTTTATAAAAACTGGGGTGCTTCTTTGTTACGAGTCGTGGTTAATAATCTTAAACCGGGAATGAAACTGGCTAAACCGGTCCAGAATGAGAGCGGGATGGTTTTGATCGCAGAAGGCACTGAACTTTCATTTTCAACCATTGAGAGGCTAATAGTTATGGGGGTTTCTTCAGTTATGATAGAAGGCAGTAGGGCTCAGTCTAAATCTAAAGAAGATGTTTTAGAAGAGATAGGCATAAGATTCAAAAAGACAGAGAACGAAAAACATATGGGCATGTTAAAAAAGTTAGTGATTGAACATATAAATGAGATATATAAATAGTTATGAAAATGGATATTAAAACACTACAATCTGAAATTATGAAGATTGATACAATCCCGACAATCCCTGATACATTAAAAAATCTGCTCAAAATCCTTGAAAACCCAAAGACTTCCCTTGCAGAGATAAGCAAATTCATACTTAGTGACCCAGCCCTGACATCAAGGGTTCTAAAAATGGTAAATTCGCCAGTGTATGGATTTCCTGGCAGGATATCATCAGTAAATCAGGCATTGCTTCTTCTTGGTTTGAATGTTGTCAGGGGATTGCTTCTCGGCATCTCTGTTTTTGAGGCAATGCAGAAAGCTATGAATGGGCTATGGGATCACTCATTAGGAAGCGCTATAGCTGCTCGAATTATAGCTCAAAAAAAGGCTATAGCAGAACCAGAAGAGGTCTCTGTCGCTGCGCTACTGCATGATATCGGTAAGGTTATCCTGAGCCTCAAATTTCCTTCTGAGTATCAGGGTGTTAGAGATAAAGTTGAAAAAAACGAGATGTTTATTTTTGAAGCCGAGAAAGAGATTTTTGGGGTAACCCATGCAAATGCCGGTGCATGGATTGCCAAGAAATGGAGCTTCCCGCATAACCTCATAGAGATAATCGAGTATCACCATAGACCAGAATTTTCTAAAACTGTGCCTATGCTTACAGCTATTGTTCACATTGCTGATATCCTTGCGAGGGCGCGGGGGTTCGGTTTTGCAGGCGACGGTTTTGTGCTGTCTATAAATCCTAAGGCATGGGACAGGCTAAATCTTTCAGAAACAGACATCAAGGAGGTATTCATTCAGATGGAAGATTCATTGTGTGAATCAGACAATCTTATGCTTACAGATGAATAACTCTATCGTAACGATAACCCTGAATCCTGTCATAGACTCTCTAATCAAAACAAGATTTGAGAATATCCATAAAATTGCAATATTTAAAGATATCCAATCAGCTATTGATTATATTTATACTTTTTTCCCCAACCTCTTGATTGCCGATATAACCAAGTCAAATCAATCTATAATTAAAATTATCAATGACCTCAAAATTGATTCCATTTTTGGGCAAATGTCAATTCTCTTAATTTTGCATGATGATTTTGTTGTTTCTTCATGGACAAACCTACTTGCTGATGACTATATCAGATACTCCGATCTGGACAAAGATATAAATACCCGTGTCGAATTATGCCTAATTAGATCTCAAAGGATGGTTGAGGTCAATCCACTTACAAGGATTCCGGGCAATATCACAATAATAAGGGAAATACAGCAAAGGATTGAAAGAAACGAGATTTTCGGAGTCGCTTATGCTGACCTTGATTATTTCAAACCCTTTAACGATAAGTACGGCTTTAGCCGCGGTGATGAAGTTATAAAAATGCTTGGCAGGCTTATTTATAATACAATAAAAGAAAATCAGCCTTTGGGCAGCTTTGTCGGTCATATAGGCGGTGATGATTTCATTTATATTATGGATGTTCACCTAATAGAAAATACATCTAAACTTATTATCGAAAATTATGACAAAATAATACCTGCTTTTTATGATTATGACGACAAAGAAAAAGACTGCATAGAATCATTAGACAGAGAAGGAAACAAAAAAACATTTCCTATAATGTCTTTGTCTATTGGCATTACTCACAATAAATATAAAAGATTTATACACCATGGCGAAATAACGCAGATTTTAGCTGAGATGAAAAAGTATGCAAAATCAGTAGAAGGGAGTTATTTTATCGCAGACAGAAGACGGTGACTTGTTTTTATTAACATTTCTTATAAAATGGCAATTAATCCAGCCCTCATCAGCAATTCATGGCGAAATCTTAAAGGCTTGAAATCCCTTCACTTTGTTCGCAATGAAAAAAAATCTTTAGTGAACTATGATTGCGAGGAGTCATTATTCCGAAGCAATCTCGACATTTTTGCCGTGAATTGCTGGAAGAATGCTATTTTTTTACTTAAATATATTCAATATGTTATTGTATCAGACTTTAAATCACAAGGAGAGAGAATCTGTTATGAAGATTATTTTGGTAGCGATTATATCTATTTTCATTTTTTCATCCTGCGCCAAAGATGGCAAATCAAAAGATGGTTATGTAGCAAAGATTGATGGTGTGGCTATTAGCAAGGAAGATGTCAATGAGCAGAT
Organism: Nitrospirota bacterium; assembly: GCA_037445375.1. Classification (GTDB taxonomy): domain Bacteria; phylum Nitrospirota; class Thermodesulfovibrionia; order Thermodesulfovibrionales; family Dissulfurispiraceae; genus DYHD01. The sequence goes on from JBBIKS010000065.1 coordinate 2,674, forward strand.
GAGAATGCTTCCTGAAATTGCAATACAGTTTTTTCAGGGACCTGAAGGAACAACAAAATTTGTTGATGAACTGGTCAAAAAAGAAATGCTTTATCTAGAAGCAAAGAAGAGGGGTATGGACAAAGACAAAGAATTCCTAAAGAAATTAGAGGAATTCAAAAAGATAACACTCATAAATGACCTTCTCGACAAAGAAATAGAAGCCTCGCCAACAGTCACTGAGGAAGATATCAAGGGCTATTTTGAAAAAAATAAAGAAGACTTCATAATAAACAAGCAGATCAGGATAAGCCATATATTTGTTAAGACAGAAGAAGACTTAAATAAAGTAAAAGATATGCTAAGCAAGGGGGAGGATTTTGGAAAAATAGCATCTGAAGTGTCTGCTGATAAGGCTTCAGGCAAAGTTGGCGGAGATATAGGATTTATCAAAAAGGGAGAGTTGGCTCAAGAATTGGAGAAGATGATATTTAACATGAAAAAAGGTCAGGTAAGCCAACCTGTTAAGGTAGCTGATGGATACCGAATAATAAAAGTTACGGATGTAAAAGGCAATGTTGTGGAGTTTGATAAAGTTAAAGGACTGATTAACCAAAGACTTGCGGCTGAAAAACAAAAAGAAAGTTTTGAAAAATTCTTGGAAAAAATCAAAATGAACTATAAGATTGATCTGAACAAAGAGGAAATAGCAAAGATTACCTTTGGCAGCCCCCAACCTAAAAGCCAATAACTACAATAGTGTCGGTGTCAGTGAAGAAAAAACAAATTTTTTAACTGGCACTGACACCGACACTATATAATTACTTTCCAACGCAAAATTCGCTGAAAATTTTATTTAATAAATCATCAGTCGTAACTACACCGGCTATCTCTCCAAGGCAGTTAGCGGATTCTCTAAGAACGAATGCGGTTATTTCAGGCGGTTCTCCTGCCTTCAGCAACCCTTCAGCCTCATTTAAATACCTTATCGCCCTTATGATAGAATCCTTATGCCTCATATTAGAAATTAGGCAGCCCTCAAACAGATCTTTTTCACTCATAGATATGCAAAATGAGTAAATTTTATTCTTTAGATCGTCAATTCCTATGCCCTTCAAGGCGGATATCTTAATACATCGCTTATCTTCCACTCCGAGATTCTCGATTTTAAATAAGACGCTTTCAATATCGGTCTTATTAATGACCATGAGAGCCTTTTTATTCTTAACTCTTTCGAGTATTTCGGTGTCTGCATCATCTAAGGGCATACTACAGTCAAAGACAGCTATCGCTATATCTGAGTCCTCTACTGCCTTAAGGCTTCGTCTGACGCCTTCTTTTTCTATTAGGTCATAAGATTCCCTTATTCCGGCAGTATCGATAATTCTTAAAGGAAGTCCATTGATATTAAGGTAATCCTCGATAATATCCCTTGTAGTTCCGGGCATCTCGGTTACAATCGCCCTGTCTTTATCCAGCAAGCAATTCAGAAGTGATGATTTTCCTACATTTGGCTTGCCGACAATCGCAACGCTCACCCCTTCCCTGAAAAACCTGCCATCTTCATAACTCTCTGAAAGTCTTTGCAATCCTGAACTTAAATGTTCGATGGACTGAAGCATCTCATTGGTATGAATTATGTCTATATCTTCTTCTGGGAAGTCAATAAATGCCTCAACATTAGCACAAAGCGTTATAATATTATCCATTATCTCATTTATACGGCGAGATACCCTCCCTTCAAGCTGCAGCATAGCTATCTTCTCAGCCTTAGCAGTTTTTGACCTTATAATATCAATAACAGCCTCTGCCTGAGAGAGGTCTATTCTTCCATTTAGAAATGCCCTTTTAGTAAATTCGCCGGGTTCAGCAAGTCTCGCACCATTTTTTAGAAGAAGGGATAAAGTATTGGTAGTAGGCAGGATACCTCCATGACAATTGATTTCAACAATATCTTCCCTCGTATAGGTTTTTGGAGCCTTCATGATTGTAAAAAGGGCTTCATCAATCTTGTTGCCAGTTGCTGTGTCAACTATAAATCCATAAGTTATGGTGTGAGATTTAAGGTCAGACAATCTCCTTAGGGAAGGAGACATAAAGACCTTCTCGACAATTTTAATGGAATCTTTGCCGCTTAGTCTTATTATTCCTATTCCGCCTTCGCCAATAGGAGTTGATATCGCTGCAATTGTATCGTTTAATAGCATTTGATTTTCTATTATATCACTTATTTTTAAATGACTGATATCATAAACATAAATCTAAAAATAGACATAGACCTGCAAACCCCTTGACTATCCTGTCATTTCGAACACCAGAAAGTTGAGAGAAATCTTTCTCGGGAAGCAGCAAGATTCCTCGCTCTGTTCAGAATGACAGTTTTCTATCTCTATTTTTCTGTAAATCATAAAAAGGTTACGAAGGGGTACATAAGTAAAATATCATTCAAAACAAATCTCCCCCCCACCCCTGCAGTCCTCTCAAAAAGTTGAATTCCTCTCTTTGGAAAAGGGAGGTTAGGATGGTTTTTATAATTAATGTCTTCATACTTTAACAAACTCAGGGTGAACCAATATGGGCTTATCGCTGAATTTTTGGTTTATATGAATTATGATATGATAAAATCATAGCTATGGATACTATCGAAAAATTAAAGGCACTCTCTGAAGACTCCCAGTATGACCTTGCCTGCGCCTGCGGAACAAATAAGAATGACCGTAGAAAAAGAGGTCTTGAAGGCAAATGGCTTTATCCTGTAACCCTACCACAGGGTGGATATTCCATTCTCTTAAAAACCCTCCTTTCTAATGCATGTTCTAATGACTGCAAATACTGCCCACTGCGTTCAGATAACGATATCCGAAGATGCACCCTTCAGCCTGAAGAGATAGCAAATGTGTTTATGGAATACTTGAGAAAGAAAAAGGTATTCGGACTCTTTTTGAGTTCAGGGGTCATTGGCAGTCCTGACTATACAATGGATAGAATTAATGCAGCAGCCCGCATTATTAGATATAAGCACAACTACAAGGGATATATTCATCTGAAAATAATTCCGGGCGCCTCAGATGCAGCGATTGAAGACTCCATCTCATTGGCTAATGCCGTATCATTAAATATTGAAACTCCTGGCAAAAAGAGATTTGAGATCCTTTCTGAGAAGAAAGATTATGCAAATGACATTATACGCCCATTAAAACTTATCTCAAGGCTTACTAAAGAAGTCGTGAAATATAAAAAGGTCAAATGCACTACGCAGTTTATTGTTGACGCCTCAGATGAGACTGATTCGGAAATTATACAATATACCTTTGGTCTCTATGAGAAGTTAAAACTCCAACGAGCCTATTTCTCAGCTTATCAAAAAGGTCTTGGGCATCCTGATATTCCGGGAGAAAGACATACGCCCTCAAATCCAAATAATATACTGATGCGTGAGCACCGTTTATATCAAACAGATTATCTGATTCGTAAATATGGATTTAAGAACAATGATATCATATTCGATCCAAATGGAAATCTCAGACTTGATAAAGATCCAAAGGAGCTATTGGCAGAAAGTAATCCAGAATCTTATCCTGTAAGGATTAATGAGGCAGACAGAGAGATGCTGCTTAAAGTGCCGGGGATTGGACCAAAGACTGCTGCATTTATTCTCAAGATGAGGCGATTAAGAAGCATTTCGAGCCTTCAAGATATTGGAATAAAGGGAAAGATTGCCCAAAAAGCGATTGGATATGTGGTTTTTGAGTGAAATATTATGGACGAAAAAAAGCCGCATACACTTCCCACATTTATAATTTACAGTTTCTTAGCGCTGGGTATAATATCAGCTATTGCTTTTAGGGCTATAATCGTTCTGGAGCGCATCGAACCTGCATGGGTAAGACCTGTGTGGTATGTTGGGGTTATAGGTTATATGGTCTTCTTCCTTTATAGATATTATATCTCAGAGAGAAGGAAGAAGGCTGTTCAGAGATTTCAACTTATCGAAAAGGTCAAGGCAAATGCATGTCTTGCGGAGGAGGATAGGGAAGTCATAATATACCTGCTTTCATCCATTAAAAAATCTCCAGAAAATATCAATTACTTAATTATTTTTATTCTTTCCATATTAGCAATACTTGCGGACATATATATTGTTTATCTCAGGTAAACCTAAAAAATTACTTTTGGCATAAAAAGCAGTTTTTAATAGAAGATGAAAAATCAAGAGATCGCACAGGTTTTCAATGAGATTGCTGACCTTCTTGAGATAAAGGGGGCGGATAACCCTTTTCGCATAAGGGCATACAGGAGGGCAGCTCAGAATATCGAAGGTCTTTCAAAAAAGATAGAGACCTTATCTATAGAAGATTTGGTTAAAATCCCCGGCATCGGTCAGGATCTGGCAGATAAGATTATAAATTATATCAACTCTGGGCATATCGAAATCCTTGATGAACTGAAAAATGAGATACCAGAAGGGGTTTTTCATATTATGTCTGTTCCCGGCATAGGACCTAAAACGGCAAAACTCCTTTATGAAAAATTTGGCATAAAGGATATTGATGAACTTGCAAGGCTGGCATCAGAACACAAACTCTCAACACTGTCCGGGGTAAAAAGTAAGACAGAAGATAATATCCTCAAAGGAATCCAGACTTTAAGGAAGGACATGGAACGCAAACCTATTGGAAGAGTTTTGCCAATAGCCCACGAGATAATTGAATTCCTAAAAAATAATGCTCCTATTTCAAGAATTGATATCGCCGGGAGCCTGAGAAGGTGGAAGGATACTATAAAGGATATTGACATATTAGCAACATCCCCAGACTCAAATAAGGCAATGGATGTATTTACCGGGATGCCAAATGTCAAAGAGGTTTTATCAAAAGGGGCTACAAGGTCCAGCATTATAATCCAAGAGGGACTGCAAGTTGATTTGCGGATTGTCGATAGAAAATCTTATGGTTCTGCACTGGCTTATTTTACAGGTAGCAAAAACCATAATATAAAGCTGCGGGAGATGGCTATAAAAAAAGGGTTAAAGATTAATGAATACGGCATTTTCCAGCAAGAAGACCACAAAAGACTCTGCGGCGATAATGAGGAGGATGTATATAGGATTTTAGGGCTTTCATATATCCCGCCTGAATTAAGGGAAAATATGGGGGAGATAGAAGCTTCATTAGAGGGGAGCCTACCAACATTGATAAACCTCAATGATATTCAAGGCGACCTGCATATGCATTCAAGATGGAGCGATGGAAGCCACACAATTGAAGATCTTGTTCAGGCTGCAAAAGGGCAAGGCTATTCTTATATCGCTATAACTGACCACTCCAAAGGGCTTGGAGTGGCAGGGGGGCTGACTCCAGAGAGGGTTTTGGAACAGATTACTGAAATTGAATCACTTAACAAAAGATTAAGTGATTTCACTATTTTAAAAGGCATAGAGGTTGACATTAAAAGCGACGGGAGCCTTGACCTGCCTGATGATATTTTGAAGATGCTCGATATTGTCGTTGCTTCTATTCATTCTGGTTTTAAACAGTCTCGTGGACAACTAACATCAAGGTTGATATCGGCAATTAAAAATCAATATGTAAGCATCATAGCTCATCCGACCGGCAGGCTATTAGGCGAAAGGGATGAGTATGATATAGATATGGAAGAGGTGTTGCAAGCTGCAAGAAATAACGGCACGGCGTTTGAGATAAATGCCTATCCTGCAAGGCTTGATTTGAACGATATATATGCAAGAAGGGCAAAAGAATTATCACTACCAATAGTTATCTCCACCGATACGCACATTATTTCGAATATGGATTATATGAAATATGGCATATCTATTGCCCGAAGAAGCTGGCTGCAAAAGAATGATATATTAAATACTATGAAAGTATGGGAACTCTTAAAGAGGATTAAGCACAATCGTCGTTAATGTTTTTGCTAAAAAATAGAGATAAGCTTTGAATTACCTTTTACCTTTATCCTTCTGGGAAAATAGACTTTATTGATTCATATAACATTGCACTTATAGAGTCCGTTTATAAATGCCGAACAGCACCATCCATAACCATCCAGTTAAGGGAGGGGGATTTCAGACTTTATTTTATGCGTTAGGGTTACATTAGAAAAATAATTTGCTATTATAATTAATAGCTTTTAGGCTGTTAAGGTCTCAAAAACTAAATAAAAAAGGAGTAAATATGCCGCAAAAAGAAGCTATTTTAGATGCAAAATCATTTTACAAAAGGGCGCTTGAAATAAAGGAGAAAAGACCATATTCACCCTGCCGTGCAGCCTGCCCTGTTCATACGGACATACAGGCTTATATAGGCTTGATTGCCAAGGGCAGGTACGATGAAGCCTTCGATGTTATAACAGCGCCCAATCCTATTGCCTCTACCTGTTCGATGATATGCCATCATCCATGCGAACAGGCTTGCAGGCGATGTGCTATTGATGAGCCTCTGGCAATAAGGCATCTTAAGAGATTTGCGATGGAGCAGTCCCTTGAATTTCGCAAAAGCAAAAGAAAGCCTGTTGAAAAGACAAGAAATAAAAGCATCGGGATAATCGGTTCGGGACCCTCAGGGCTCACCGCCGCCAATGATCTTGCGTCTGCCGGCTATAATGTGACCATATATGAAAGACATCATGTTTTAGGGGGCATGCTTGCATCTGCTATCCCGCCCTATCGTCTGCCGCGAGAAACACTGAATGAAGATATTGAGGATGTAATTTCCAAAGGCATTGAGGTCAAAACAAACTGCGAAATCGGCAAGGATATCACCCTTAATGATATTATCTCTAATCATGATGCTGTACTAATAGCGATTGGGCTTTCTGAGAGTCGCTCATTGAACATTCCAGGCATTGAAGGTGCCGGCGTTCTGCTTGCCATTCCCTTTCTGGCGGATATTGCATTCGGCAAAAAAACTTCTATTGGCAATAATGTGCTTGTAATCGGGGGGGGGAATGTTGCTGTAGATGTTGCCCGTTCAGCGAGACGCTTAGGGGCTAAGGATGTCTCTATGGTCTGCCTTGAGAGCGCTGAGGAGATGCCTGCGTGGAAGTGGGAGATAGATGAGTGTGTCGAAGAGGACGTTAAGATATTAAATAGATTTGGACCAAGAGCGGTTCGTAGGAATAACGGTAAGGTAGAGGGGCTTGAAGTTTTAAAGGTTAAGTCTGTTTTTGATGAAATGGGGAGATTTGCCCCTTCATTTTATGATGAACAAATATCTTTTATAGAGGCAGATACGATAATTATCACTATCGGACAGATGTCTAATTTTTCTCTATTAAAAGACAGCCCTATAAGATTAGATGCAAGAGGTCGTGTTGAGTGGAATCCTGAAACCCAAATGACAAATGTCAACGGCGTTTTCGTCTCTGGAGAGGTCGTTACAGGTCCAGGTTCTGCTGTAGCCGCTGTGGCAAATGGTCATAGGGCTGCCCTTGCAATCCATCTTTATATTCAGGGAGAAACCATTCAAGGTTCACTTCCAGAGCAGGAAAAAGAAAAGATCGGAGATCTACCATCTTCTGTGATTGAAAAGATCGCTACAGCACCGCGGCAAGGCATTAAGCATCTTGCCCCTGAAATCAGATGTAATACCTTTGCCCATTTTGAGATGAGCTATGATGAGGAAGATGCCCTTAGAGAAGCAACAAGGTGCCGAGGATGCGGTGGCGGTGCAGTCGTAAATATCAATCATTGCATGGGTTGTCTGACATGCCGGAGAATATGCCCTTATGGAGCTCCGATTGTATCTTCTTATTCGGAGATAAGGCTTGAATACTGTCAAGCTTGCGGATTATGCGCCCCTGAATGTCCTGGTAGGGCTATAAGCATGTTGAGTTACGACATTGATGAGATAAGAAATACTATGACTGAACTCATTGGCGCTGTTGATCTAAAAAGGGAGAATCCGGCAATATTAGCTTTCTTATGCACACACCATATGGGTGTTTTAGGCTTTGACCTGCCTGATAATTTATATAAGATTCCAATACACTGCATAAGCCGTATTGATATCCTTGATATTGTAAAAGCCTTTGAGTGCAATTTCGACGGTATCGCGGTGCTTCACTGCGAGGACGGTTCATGCAAGTATCGCGGTATCAAGCAAAGGGTATCTGCTCGTCTTGCAAAAATAAGTAAAGTAATCGAAGGCTTAGGGATAGAGAAAGGTCGTCTTTCTATGATTTCTCTGGCATCCACTAATGGCAATTCATATAAAAGTGCATGTGCTGATTTTGCTGAACAGATTAAACAAATGGGACTGAGAGCCTAAGCAAGAGAGAAAGGGACAGCCAACCTGTCCCTTTCTCTCTTTTTATTACACCTCTAAGCAAAAGGAGTGCCTCCGTCAATTATTCCCCTTTCCTGCCACATAAACCAACTTCCTGTATCTGCGAGATAGGAATAAGTATTCTCAAAAATCCTATAATGTTGCTGTTCTTCGGAAATAAGCTGCTCGAATAATGCAGTTTCTTTATCAGTTTTACTCTCCGTCAACAGGTTTTTATAAAACTCAATTCCCTCCTTTTCCATCTGAATCGCTATCCTGAATGCCTCCATTTCGTAATCTGTCGCAGCTACTTTCTTCATCATACTGCTCTTCATTGATTCAAATATTGTCTTGACATTCTGCATCTGGCTGACATCAGATATATGAATATCGAGTCCTTTTAATATCTTACTTAAAATATCGAGATGCCTTTTTTCATCCTCTGCTATAGCAAGAAACATTTTTTTACCAACAAGATTTGATGTTTTATTAGCTGCTTCAGTATAAAATTTTATAGCATCTGTTTCCATCTTAATAGCTATTTTTATCGAATTCATGATATCCCTCCACTGTTCATTTAAATTTGCTTATATTCCATATAATACAATATTTTCTGCCTCTCATAAAAAACATTATTATTTAGCCAATAAAAATAAAGACTTAGGGTTTTTTCTTGATAAAAATATTACACCAATAGCCATATAACTCATGCGGTATGAAAGTTCATTCTCCTCTGAACAAAAAATCTTAGCCTTTACTCGTCTATCTTTGAATTTAAGCAATTCACCGTAAATTACCGTTTGAATCTTATTGCCCTTGACATGCTTGAACAAATCTGTTTATATATAACTATGAAAAATTTATTTGTCCTTAATTTAAACACCTACTGTTCATGGCGCGTCTTTTTCTTTTTTTTCTTTACGCCGTCTATCTTTGGTAGATGGTTGATTTTAGGGACAGATGAAATAAACCTATAAATAAACCAGAAACCGGGGATAGACGAAGGAGTACCCCCGGTTTAAATTAGTAAAATTTTCACAGCCGAGGGGTTCTCTCTCGGCTTTTCTTTTGGTTGAAAAAACAAAAGGAGTGTGAAATGATTATTGTGATGAAACCAGACGCATCAGAAAGGGAAAAGGAAGATGTGATAAGCAGCATAAAAGAACTTGGCTATAAACCTCATGTAATTCAGGGAACCACAAGAGATGTTATAGGAGCTGTCGGTGATGAAAGGGGGAAATTCATCCTCCAGTCATTAGAGTCTATGAATGGAGTCGAAAAGGTTGTGCCAATACTTAAGCCTTATAAACTCGCATCAAAGGAAGTAAAGAAAGAACCCAGCATAATAAAGATATCTGAAACCGTCTCAATTGGCGACAGTAAAATTGTCGTGATGGCAGGACCATGTGCTGTAGAAAACGAGGAACAAATAATCAAGGTGGCTCTGGCTGTGAAAGATGCAGGCGCTGATATTTTAAGAGGCGGTGCATTTAAGCCAAGAACATCTCCTTACACCTTTCAAGGCATGAAAAAAGAAGGTTTAAAGCTGCTCTCGAAAGCCCGCAAGATTTCGGGTCTGCCTATTGTTACAGAGGTTGTAAATCCAGAAACAGCAGAGCTTGTTGCTGAATATTCAGATATACTGCAAATAGGGACAAGGAATGCACAAAATTATGAGCTGCTAAAAAAGGTTGGTCAGCTTAAGAAACCAGTGCTTCTCAAAAGAGGGATGTCCATGACAATTCAGGAACTGCTTATGAGCGCTGAATATATATTAAGTGAAGGCAACCGCTCCATAATTCTTTGTGAACGCGGAATCAGAACATTCGAGACAAAAACACGCAACACACTTGACCTTTCAGCAATACCAGTCTTAAAAGAGGATACCCATTTGCCGGTAATAGCAGACCCTTCTCATGCTACAGGATACTCTAAATATGTGCCGTCTATGTCATACGCCGCAGTAGCAGCAGGAGCAGACGGCATTATGGTTGAAGTTCACCCTGACCCTGACAGGGCATTCTCAGACGGTTCGCAGTCCTTAACGCCTGAAAAATTCGCTTTAATGATGAATAAATTGAGAGCTTTTGCAATGGCAGCGGGAAAAGATATATAAATAGAAAAAAATAAAAACAGCTATTTTTTTCGTGGAATAACGGAATTTATGATAATATAAATGAGCATTTCTATAAAGCTTTGATTTTCCAAAGTCTATAAGTTATTGAAAATTTGTGGTGCAATATACAGCATGGGAGGTTAGTATGAAGGTATTGATAGTTTATTACAGCGCTTTTGGGAATGTTTACAAAATGGCTAAACATGTGGCAGAAGGTGTAAGCCAGGTAGATGGAGCAGAGCCTGTTATAAGAAGGGTTCCAGAGCTAATGCCTGATGCTGTGATTCAGTCAAGACAGGATATGAAAGCTGGTTCAGAACTCCAAAAAGATATACCTTTTGTGAGCTTTGATGATTTTAAAGAGGCAGACGCTGTTGCATTTGGTACCCCTACGAGATTTGGAAATGTTTCTGCGCAACTTAAAAGTCAGGTTGATCAATTAGGTCCGCTTTGGATGCAGAAAACATTTGAGGGCAAGCCAGCCGGCATATTTGTCTCAACGGGTACAATGCACGGCGGCCAAGAGTCAACAATTCTTACATTCATGACTGTTTTACTTCATCTCGGGTTTTTTATTGTCGGGGTGCCATATTCCACACCAGACCTATATCTTACTAAAGGCGGAGGATCGCCCTATGGACCTGGTCATATAGCAGGCGCCGATAATGCAAGAGGGATTGATGAACATGAAGCAAATATCTGCCGCGTCTTTGGAAAAAGACTTGCAGAAACAGGGTTAAAATTGAGTAGATAGAACAATATAATCCTATTTTTGACAAGATATATGATACTCCCCAAAAACTGGACAGGGGTATTTAGTGGATAATAGAGCCTG